>NZ_FYEC01000004.1:0-293906 GCF_900187635.1 Pseudomonas sp. Irchel 3H3
TGAGTCCCCTGAAGGGCCGTCGAAGACTACGACGTTGATAGGTTGGGTGTGTAAGCGCTGTGAGGCGTTGAGCTAACCAATACTAATTGCCCGTGAGGCTTGACCATATAACACCCAAGCAATTTGATTACTCGAAAGAGCATCAGATTGCGGTGTGTGAAGACGAAACGAACCGAAAGTTCGAATCTGCTCAAAGCAGCACACAACACCGAAAGCTATCACATACCCAATTTGCTGAAGCGAGGCCGTCTGGCCACGACTCAGTACCCGAATTTCTTGACGACCATAGAGCATTGGAACCACCTGATCCCATCCCGAACTCAGCAGTGAAACGATGCATCGCCGATGGTAGTGTGGGGTTTCCCCATGTGAGAGTAGGTCATCGTCAAGATTAAATTCCGAAACCCCTATCTGCGTATGCAGGTAGGGGTTTTGTTTTTGTCCGCGAGAAAGTTGGCGTATAGGGTTTCTATGCAACAGCGCGGGGCATGGCTATCATGCGGGCCTCATTGTGAGGCGATACTTGCATGCTGACGTTGTTAAAACTCTTGAAAGATGGTCGTTTCCATTCCGGGCAAGCGCTTGGCGTTGCTCTGGGGATCAGCCGGAGTGCTGTTTGGAAGCAACTCCAGCATCTCGAGGCGGAGTTGGGTCTCACTATTCATAAGGTGCGTGGTCGCGGCTATCAGTTGCGCGCGCCCCTGACGCTGCTCGATCCGGCCGGGATCGCTGAGCATTCGCCGTCCAGTCAATGGCCGGTGCTGGTCTTTGACTCGCTTGATTCAACCAATGCCGAAGCCCTGCGTTCAATCGAGCGGGGGATGGCGGCGCCGTTCCTGGTGCTTGCGGAGCGGCAAACGGCCGGTCGTGGTCGCCGGGGTCGCAAGTGGGTCAGTCCCTTTGCCGAAAACCTTTACTACAGCCTAGTGCTGCGTATCGATGGTGGTATGCGCCAGTTGGAGGGCTTGAGCCTGGTGGTAGGCCTTGCCGTGATGCAGACTTTGAGAGACCTGGGCATTGCTGGGGCGGGGTTGAAGTGGCCCAATGATGTACTGGTTGGCGAGAAAAAGATCGCCGGCATATTGTTGGAGTTGGTCGGAGATCCCGCTGATGTGTGCCACGTTGTCCTGGGTGTGGGGATCAACGTGAATATGCAGGAGGCTGATGAGGTCGATCAGCAGTGGACCTCCATGTACTTGGAGGCGGGCAAGGGGTTTGATCGTAATCTGCTGGTGGCACACCTCGGTGGTGTGCTCCAGGAACACCTTAATCGTCACCAGTCTGCAGGTTTTTCGGTGCTGCAGGCGCAGTGGGAGCAAGGTCACCTCTGGCAAGGGCGTGCGGTATCGCTGATTGCCGGGGTGAACCGGATTGATGGTGTGGTGATGGGTATCGACGGGCAAGGTGCGCTGCGCTTGAAAGTCGACGGCGTGGAAAAGGTTTTTAGTGGTGGCGAGCTAAGTTTGAGGCTGCGCGATGATTCTTGAGCTCGACTGTGGGAATAGCTTTATCAAGTGGCGCGTGCTGCATGCAGACGCCACGCATCTGTTTGCCGAGGGTGTGGTGGACTCGGACCTGGCCCTGCTGGAGGGTCTGCGCGGCTGTGTGGGGCTGGATCTCAAGTACTGTCGCCTGGTCAGTGTGCGCACCAATGATGAAACGGCAGCGTTGGTGACGGCATTGGCCGATGCATTTGGTGTTTTCGCGCTGTGTGCGGCGCCGTCCAGGTTGATGTCCGGGGTTGAGAATGGTTACGAGGATTTTCAGCGACTCGGCCTCGATCGCTGGTTGGCCATGCTCGGCGCCTATCACCTGGCCGCAGGGGCCTGTCTGGTACTGGATTTCGGTACGGCACTGACAGCCGACTTCATTGCTGCTGATGGCAAACACCTGGGGGGCTTCATTTGCCCGGGTATGCCGCTGATGCGTCATCAATTACGCACGCACACCCGGCGCATTCGTTATGACGACATCGCGGCCTCTCGGGCGCTGGAAAGTTTCGCGCCGGGTCGTAATACGGTTGAGGCGGTAGAGCGTGGCTGTTCATTGATGCTGCGTGGGTTTGTCCTGACTCAGCTGGAACTGGCGCGTGAGTACTGGGGCGAAGATTTCAGCGTGTTTCTCACCGGCGGCGACGCGGACCTGGTGTCCGGCGTCGTCCCGCAAGCGCGGGTAGTGCCGGATCTTGTATTCGTGGGTCTGGCCATGGCCTGTCCATTGTCCTGAGGTTCTTATGCGTTGGTTGTTTCTGCTGTTGTTGGTTCTTAACGTCTTCTATTACGTCTGGCATCAGCAGGAGGTGCCCTTGCGTGCCAAGGACGTTACTCCGCTAAGTTTGTATAAGGGGTCGCAGCAGGATATCCGGCTGTTGAGTGAAACCAGGAGCTCCGCAGTGGCGCGCGACACGTCCAGGGCTGAGTCGGCGGATGAGAGCTGCCTGTACCTGGGCGGATTTGCTCGCCAGGAGACGGCCAGGGCATTCGAGGGGCGGCTGGCTGCGCTCGATATCAAGGTGCAACAGCTGGCAACTTCGCTGCCAGATTCAGCCGGCTTCTGGATGCGCGTATCCCCGCAAACCCGGCATTTGGCCGATGACGCTGCCTTGCAGAAGCTTGTTAATGAATTCAATGAGTTAAAACATAAAATAATGCGGTGCGAGGGGGTTGCAACTGCTCAATAGGTTGCATAGAATGGCGCCCGCTACGCAGTGAAGGCCTTTAACGGCAAACATCGCGAAGCACGGTCAACGCAGCTAACCTCAGGTTTTTAATGAGAAAATGCTTGACAGAAGGCTGGCATGATGTAGAATGCCGGCTCGCTTAGGAGGGGTTCCCGAGCGGCCAAAGGGATCAGACTGTAAATCTGACGTCTACGACTTCGAAGGTTCGAATCCTTCCCCCTCCACCATTTTTAGCGTGAGCTGCAAGCTTACGCGGGTATAGTTTAGTGGTAGAACCTCAGCCTTCCAAGCTGATGATGCGGGTTCGATTCCCGCTACCCGCTCCAAGTTTGCAGGTTGTGCAAAGTGTTTCGCTCTTGTAGCTCAGTTGGTAGAGCACACCCTTGGTAAGGGTGAGGTCAGCGGTTCAAATCCGCTCAAGAGCTCCATATAACAAGGCAGATATGAAAATATCTGCCTTTGTTTTAATGGCTAGTGTGACTTGTTTAATTCTTCTCTGTAGGGGTGAATTCGATGGCTAAGGAAAAGTTCGAACGTAATAAGCCGCACGTCAACGTAGGCACCATTGGTCACGTCGACCACGGCAAAACTACTCTGACTGCTGCTCTGACTCGTGTCTGCTCCGAAGTGTTCGGTTCGGCGAAGGTCGACTTCGACAAGATCGATAGCGCCCCTGAAGAAAAAGCTCGTGGCATTACCATTAACACCGCTCACGTTGAGTACGATTCGGCCGTGCGTCACTACGCACACGTGGACTGCCCAGGTCACGCCGACTACGTAAAAAACATGATTACCGGTGCTGCTCAGATGGATGGCGCAATTCTGGTTTGCTCGGCCGCTGATGGTCCGATGCCGCAAACCCGTGAGCACATTCTGTTGTCCCGCCAGGTAGGCGTTCCGTACATCGTGGTCTTCCTGAACAAGGCTGACATGGTTGACGACGCTGAGCTGCTGGAGCTGGTTGAGATGGAGGTGCGTGATTTGCTCAGCACCTACGATTTCCCGGGTGACGACACTCCGATCATCATTGGTTCGGCGCTGATGGCGCTGAATGGTCAAGACGACAACGAGATGGGCACTACTGCCGTCAAGAAGTTGGTCGAGACTCTGGATACTTATATTCCGCAGCCTGAGCGTGCTATCGACAAGCCGTTCCTGATGCCAATTGAAGACGTATTCTCGATCTCTGGTCGTGGTACGGTTGTGACTGGTCGTGTAGAGCGTGGCATTGTTCGCATCCAGGAAGAAGTTGAGATCGTTGGTCTTCGTGACACGGTCAAGACAACTTGCACGGGTGTTGAGATGTTCCGCAAGTTGCTGGACGAAGGTCGTGCTGGTGAGAACTGTGGCGTATTGCTGCGTGGCACCAAGCGTGATGACGTTGAGCGTGGTCAGGTCCTGGTCAAGCCGGGTACTGTCAAGCCGCACACCAAGTTCACTGCAGAGGTTTACGTTCTGAGCAAGGAAGAGGGTGGTCGTCATACGCCATTCTTCAAAGGCTACCGTCCACAGTTCTACTTCCGGACCACTGATGTGACCGGTAACTGCGAACTGCCGGAAGGCGTCGAAATGGTAATGCCAGGTGACAACATCCAGATGACTGTCACTCTGATCAAAACCATCGCGATGGAAGATGGTCTGCGTTTCGCTATCCGTGAAGGCGGTCGTACCGTCGGCGCTGGCGTCGTAGCCAAAGTAATCGAGTAAGTTGTTGTAATGTCTTTTTCAGGCCGGCATAATGGTCGGCCTGATTTTGTTTTAGGTCAGTAGCTCAATTGGCAGAGCGACGGTCTCCAAAACCGTAGGTTGGGGGTTCGATTCCCTCCTGACCTGCCAGATTCACTCAGTGTGTCTGGCTTTCTTTTCACAGGATCTTCATAGATGACTCCTAAGGCTGAAGCTCAAGGCTCTCGCTTCGATCTGCTTAAGTGGCTAGTAGTAGCTGCTTTGGTGGTTGTTGGCGTTGTTGGCAATCAGTATTACTCTGCTTCGCCGATCCTGTACCGTGTACTCGCTTTGCTTGCTATTGCTGCTGCAGCTGCCTTTGTAGGCCTGCAAACAGCGAAGGGCAAGTCTTTCTTTGTACTGGTTAAGGAAGCTCGCACCGAGATTCGTAAAGTCGTGTGGCCAACTCGCCAAGAAACCACGCAGACCACCCTGATTGTGGTGGCTGTTGTTCTGGTTATGGCGTTGCTGTTGTGGGGGCTTGATTCCCTGCTCGGTTGGCTTGTTTCCTTGATTGTTGGCTAAGGGTGTCCCGTGGCTAAGCGTTGGTACGTTGTGCATGCTTACTCGGGTTACGAGAAGCATGTCATGCGCTCGTTGGTAGAGCGCGTAAAGCTGGCTGGCATGGAAGATGGCTTCGGCGAAATTCTGGTTCCCACTGAAGAAGTGGTTGAAATGCGTAATGGCCAGAAACGCAAAAGCGAGCGCAAATTCTTCCCTGGTTATGTGCTGGTCCAGATGGATATGAACGAGGGTACTTGGCACTTGGTCAAGGACACTCCTCGGGTGATGGGTTTCATCGGCGGTACCGCTGATAAACCTGCACCGATCACTGATAAAGAGGCAGAAGCGATTCTGCGTCGTGTTGCTGATGGTAGCGACAAGCCGAAGCCGAAGACGTTGTTCGAGCCGGGCGAAGTGGTTCGTGTCACCGACGGTCCGTTTGCCGATTTCAATGGCACGGTCGAAGAAGTTAACTACGAAAAGAGCCGGATCCAAGTGGCAGTGCTCATTTTCGGTCGCTCTACTCCGGTAGAGCTAGAGTTCAGCCAGGTCGAAAAGGTCTAGCCGAACAAGCATCCCAACCCCGCAGCCCTAGGCTGTGGGGTTTTGTCGTCACTGGGATAAACGCGCAAGTAACCGGGGAGCCTTTCGAGGCGTTTGAACCCGTAATTGGAGTGCCTCATGGCCAAGAAGATTACCGCTTACATCAAGCTGCAAGTGAAGGCCGCTCAGGCTAACCCAAGCCCACCTGTTGGTCCGGCCCTGGGTCAGCACGGCGTGAACATCATGGAATTCTGCAAGGCTTTCAACGCCCGTACTCAGGGTCTTGAGCCAGGTCTGCCGACTCCAGTGATCATCACTGTCTACAGCGACCGTAGCTTCACGTTCGAAACCAAGTCGACCCCTGCTTCGGTTCTGCTGAAGAAGGCTGCTGGTCTGACTAGCGGTTCCGCTCGTCCTAACACCGTTAAGGTTGGCACCGTAACTCGTGCTCAGCTGGAAGAAATCGCGAAAACCAAAAACGCGGATCTGACTGCAGCTGATATGGAAGCAGCCGTGCGTACTATCGCCGGTTCTGCTCGTAGCATGGGCCTTAACGTGGAGGGTGTGTAATGGCTAAGCTGACCAAGCGCCAAAAGGCTATCGCCGGCAAAATCGAAGCGGGCAAGTCCTACAACTTTGTAGACGCTGCTGCCCTGCTGACCGAGCTGTCGACTGTCAAGTTCAGCGAGTCCGTTGACGTTGCTGTAAACCTGGGCGTTGACCCACGTAAATCCGACCAGGTCGTTCGTAGCGCTACTGTGCTGCCACACGGTACTGGCAAGACTGTACGTGTTGCTGTCTTCACCCAAGGCCCGGCAGCTGAAGCTGCTCTGGCCGCTGGCGCCGATCGCGTTGGCATGGACGACCTGGCTGCCGAAATGAAAGGCGGCGACCTGAACTATGACGTCGTTATTGCTTCCCCGGATGCAATGCGCGTTGTAGGTCAGTTGGGTCAGATCCTCGGTCCACGTGGTCTGATGCCTAACCCTAAAGTCGGCACCGTAACTCCAGACGTAGCTACCGCGGTTAAAAACGCCAAGGCTGGTCAGGTTCGTTATCGCACCGACAAAAACGGCATCATCCACACTTCCGTTGGCAAAGTCGGTTTCGACGCCGTCAAGCTGAAGGAAAACGTTGAAGCCCTGATCGCTGATCTGAAGCGTATCAAGCCAGCTTCCTCGAAAGGTATCTACGTCAAGCGCGTTACCCTGAGCACCACTATGGGCCCAGGTCTGGTCATCGACCAAGGCTCGCTGGACGTATAAGCAATACATTGGCGTGAGAAATCACGCCAATTGAAAAAATTGGGGTCCCTGCCTGGCGGGGGCTATCCAAGACCGTAGGCGACGTAAGTCTTAAACCACAAGCCTACGCAGATGGTGCTCCCGGTTCCTTACCGAATCAGACACCAAAACGACATCCGGCTCCGGCCAGATGAAACGGTAACAAGCAGGAGTTAAACCCGTGGCAATTAATCTCGAAGACAAGAAGGCCATCGTCGCTGAAGTCAACGAGGCTGCCAAAGCTGCTCTGTCCGCTGTCGTGGCTGATGCCCGTGGTGTGACAGTAGGCGCTATGACCGGACTCCGTAAAGAGGCTCGTGAAGCTGGCGTATACGTACGTGTTGTACGTAACACCCTGCTCAAACGCGCTGTTGCTGACACTGAATACAGTGTCCTCAACGACGTGTTCACCGGCCCGACTCTGATCGCGTTCTCCAAAGATCATCCAGGCGCTGCTGCCCGTTTGTTCAAGGAATTCGCCAAGAGTCAGGATAAGTTCGAGATCAAGGCAGCTGCGTTCGAGGGCAAGTTCCTCGCAGCTAACCAAATCGACGTACTGGCAACACTGCCGACCCGTAACGAAGCTATTTCTCAGCTGATGAGCGTGATTCAAGGCGCTACCAGCAAGTTGGCTCGTACTCTGGCTGCAGTTCGCGAGCAAAAAGAAGCTGCCGCAGCCTAAGGCTGAGCACTTTCTTTCGCGTATTTTTGTTTATTTCGATGGCCGCGTAGGCCGTCCCCCAATTCAGGAAATACAGCAATGTCTATCTCCCAAGACGATATCCTCAACGCCGTAGCTGAAATGTCGGTTCTGCAGGTTGTTGAGCTGATCAAAGCTTTCGAAGAAAAATTCGGCGTTTCCGCTGCTGCTGCATCGGCTGGTCCAGCTGCTGCTGCCGCCGTTGTTGAAGAGCAAACCGAATTCAACGTCATGCTGACCGAAGCTGGCGAGAAGAAAGTAAACGTGATCAAGGCAGTACGTGAACTGACCGGTCTGGGCCTGAAAGAAGCCAAGGCTGTAGTTGACGGCGCTCCTGCCATGGTTCTGGAAGCTGTTTCGAAAGACGCAGCTGACAAAGCCAAAGCAACTCTGGAAGAAGCAGGCGCTAAAGTCGAGCTGAAGTAAGCTTCGACTTTGCGTCTCCAGCCCGAGCGTTAAGCGAAAGGCTGATGGCTGGTGGCTCTTGCCACCGGCCTTTTTCCGTTATTGGCAGCCGATTGGGTCGGTGTCGATAACGTGCTGTAACCACCCGATGCGGTGGCGCAAACCATGGGGTTTGCACGATTTTCTGGCTGCTCCCGTCGGGAGGGGCCAAACAAGCAGGTGACCAAGCTGGGGAACGCTGATGGCTTACTCATATACTGAGAAAAAACGTATCCGCAAGGACTTTAGCAAGTTGCCGGACGTCATGGATGTGCCTTACCTCCTGGCCATCCAGCTGGATTCGTATCGTGAATTCTTGCAAGCGGGAGCGACTAAAGATCAGTTCCGCGACGTGGGCCTGCATGCGGCCTTCAAATCCGTTTTCCCGATCATCAGCTACTCCGGCAATGCTGCGCTGGAGTACGTCGGTTATCGCCTGGGCGAACCGGCATTTGATGTCAAAGAATGCGTATTGCGCGGTGTAACTTACGCCGTACCTTTGCGGGTAAAAGTGCGCCTGATCATTTTCGACAAAGAATCGTCGAACAAAGCGATCAAGGACATCAAAGAGCAAGAAGTCTACATGGGTGAAATCCCCCTGATGACTGAGAACGGTACCTTCGTAATCAACGGTACCGAGCGTGTAATCGTTTCCCAGCTGCACCGTTCCCCGGGCGTGTTCTTCGACCACGACCGTGGCAAGACGCACAGCTCTGGCAAACTGCTGTACTCGGCGCGGATCATTCCTTACCGCGGTTCGTGGCTGGACTTCGAGTTCGACCCGAAAGACTGCGTATTCGTGCGTATCGACCGTCGTCGCAAGCTGCCTGCATCGGTACTGCTGCGCGCGCTGGGCTATACCACTGAAGAAGTGCTGGACGCGTTCTATACCACCAACGTTTTCCACCTGAGCGGCGAAACCCTCAGTCTGGAACTGATTGCTTCGCGTCTGCGTGGTGAAATCGCTGTTCTTGATATTCAGGACGAGAAGGGCAAGGTCATCGTTGAGGCTGGTCGCCGTATTACTGCGCGCCACATCAACCAGATCGAAAAAGCCGGCCTCAAGACCCTGGAAGTGCCTCTGGACTACGTCCTGGGCCGCACTACCGCCAAGGCCATCGTGCACCCGGCAACCGGCGAAATCCTGGCAGAGTGCAACACCGAGCTGAACACCGAGATCCTGGCGAAAATCGCCAAGGCCCAGGTTGTTCGCGTCGAGACTCTGTACACCAACGATATCGACTGCGGTCCGTTCGTCTCCGACACCCTGAAGATCGACTCCACCAGCAACCAATTGGAAGCGCTGGTCGAGATCTATCGCATGATGCGTCCAGGCGAGCCGCCAACCAAAGACGCTGCCGAGACCCTGTTCAACAACCTGTTCTTCAGCCCTGAGCGCTATGACCTGTCTGCGGTCGGCCGGATGAAGTTCAACCGTCGTATCGGTCGTACCGAGATCGAAGGTTCGGGCGTGCTGTGCAAGGAAGACATCGTCGCGGTACTGAAGACCCTGGTCGACATCCGTAACGGTAAAGGCATCGTCGATGACATCGACCACCTGGGTAACCGTCGTGTTCGCTGCGTAGGCGAAATGGCCGAGAACCAGTTCCGCGTTGGCCTGGTACGTGTTGAGCGTGCGGTCAAAGAGCGTCTGTCGATGGCTGAAAGCGAAGGCCTGATGCCGCAAGACCTGATCAACGCCAAGCCAGTTGCTGCGGCGGTGAAAGAGTTCTTCGGTTCCAGCCAGCTGTCCCAGTTCATGGACCAGAACAACCCGCTGTCCGAGATCACCCACAAGCGTCGTGTCTCTGCACTCGGCCCGGGCGGTTTGACTCGTGAGCGTGCTGGCTTTGAAGTCCGTGACGTACACCCGACTCACTACGGTCGTGTCTGCCCGATTGAAACGCCGGAAGGTCCGAACATCGGTCTGATCAACTCCCTGGCGGCCTATGCGCGCACCAACCAGTACGGCTTCCTCGAGAGCCCGTACCGTGTGGTGAAAGACGCCCTGGTTACCGACGAGATCGTGTTCCTGTCCGCCATCGAAGAAGCTGATCACGTGATCGCTCAGGCTTCGGCCACGATGAACGACAAGAAAGTCCTGATCGACGAGCTGGTAGCTGTTCGTCACCTGAACGAGTTCACCGTCAAGGCGCCGGAAGACGTCACCCTGATGGACGTATCACCGAAGCAGGTAGTTTCGGTTGCAGCGTCGCTGATCCCGTTCCTCGAGCACGATGACGCCAACCGTGCGTTGATGGGTTCGAACATGCAGCGTCAAGCTGTACCCACCCTGCGCGCTGACAAGCCGCTGGTCGGTACCGGCATGGAGCGTAACGTAGCTCGTGACTCCGGCGTTTGCGTCGTGGCTCGTCGTGGCGGCGTTATCGATTCCGTCGACGCCAGCCGTATCGTGGTTCGTGTTGCTGATGACGAAGTTGAAACCGGCGAAGCTGGTGTCGACATCTACAACCTGACCAAGTACACCCGCTCCAACCAGAACACCTGCATCAACCAGCGTCCGCTGGTGCGTAAAGGTGATCGGGTTCAGCGTAGCGATATCATGGCCGACGGCCCGTCCACCGACATGGGTGAACTGGCGCTGGGTCAGAACATGCGCATCGCCTTCATGGCATGGAACGGCTTCAACTTCGAAGACTCCATCTGCCTGTCGGAACGTGTAGTTCAGGAAGATCGCTTCACCACGATCCACATCCAGGAACTGACCTGTGTGGCACGTGACACCAAGCTTGGGCCAGAGGAAATCACTGCCGACATCCCGAACGTGGGTGAAGCGGCACTGAACAAGCTGGACGAAGCCGGTATCGTTTACGTAGGTGCTGAAGTAGGCGCAGGCGACATCCTGGTGGGTAAGGTCACTCCGAAAGGCGAGACCCAGCTGACTCCGGAAGAAAAACTGCTGCGTGCGATCTTCGGTGAAAAAGCCAGCGACGTTAAAGACACATCCCTGCGTGTACCAACCGGTACCAAGGGCACTGTCATCGACGTACAGGTCTTCACCCGTGACGGCGTTGAGCGTGATGCTCGTGCTCTGTCCATCGAGAAGACTCAGCTCGACGAGATCCGCAAGGATCTGAACGAAGAGTTCCGTATCGTTGAAGGCGCGACTTTCGAACGTCTGCGTTCCGCTCTGGTCGGCCACAAAGCCGAAGGCGGCGCCGGCCTGAAGAAAGGTCAGGAGATCACCGACGAAGTACTCGACGGTCTTGAGCACGGCCAGTGGTTCAAACTGCGCATGGCTGAAGATGCTCTGAACGAGCAGCTCGAGAAGGCCCAGGCCTACATCGTTGATCGCCGCCGTCTGCTGGACGACAAGTTCGAAGACAAGAAGCGCAAACTGCAGCAGGGCGATGACCTGGCTCCAGGCGTGCTGAAAATCGTCAAGGTTTACCTGGCAATCCGTCGCCGCATCCAGCCGGGCGACAAGATGGCCGGTCGTCACGGTAACAAAGGTGTGGTCTCCGTGATCATGCCGGTTGAAGACATGCCGCACGATGCCAATGGCACTCCGGTCGACGTGGTCCTCAACCCACTGGGCGTACCTTCGCGTATGAACGTTGGTCAGATTCTTGAAACCCACCTGGGCCTCGCGGCCAAGGGTCTGGGCGAGAAGATCAACCGCATGATCGAAGAGCAGCGTAAAGTTGCCGAGCTGCGCAAGTTCCTGCACGAGATCTACAACGAGATCGGCGGGCGCCAGGAAAGTCTCGATGACTTCTCCGACCAGGAAATCCTGGATCTGGCGAAAAACCTGCGTGGCGGCGTACCAATGGCCACTCCAGTGTTCGACGGTGCCAAGGAAAGCGAAATCAAGGCCATGCTGAAACTGGCAGACCTGCCAGAAAGCGGCCAGATGCAGCTGACCGACGGCCGTACCGGCAACAAGTTCGAGCGCCCGGTTACCGTTGGCTACATGTACATGCTGAAGCTGAACCACTTGGTAGACGACAAGATGCACGCTCGTTCTACCGGTTCGTACAGCCTGGTTACCCAGCAGCCGCTGGGTGGTAAGGCGCAGTTCGGTGGTCAGCGTTTCGGGGAGATGGAGGTCTGGGCACTGGAAGCATACGGTGCTGCATACACTCTGCAAGAAATGCTCACAGTGAAGTCGGACGATGTGAACGGCCGGACCAAGATGTACAAAAACATCGTGGACGGCGATCACCGTATGGAGCCGGGCATGCCCGAGTCCTTCAACGTGTTGATCAAAGAAATTCGTTCCCTCGGCATCGATATCGATCTGGAAACCGAATAACACGTGACGTGAATCGAGAGCGGGGCGCGATTGCCCGCTCTCTGCTCCGCCAGGAGGAAAGGCCTTGAAAGACCTACTGAATTTGCTGAAAAACCAGGGTCAAGTCGAAGAGTTCGACGCCATCCGTATCGGATTGGCATCGCCTGAGATGATCCGTTCGTGGTCGTTCGGTGAAGTTAAAAAGCCGGAAACCATCAACTACCGTACGTTCAAACCTGAGCGTGACGGCCTGTTCTGCGCCAAGATCTTTGGCCCGGTAAAGGATTACGAGTGCCTGTGCGGTAAGTACAAGCGCTTGAAGCACCGTGGTGTGATCTGCGAGAAGTGCGGCGTTGAAGTTGCACTGGCAAAAGTTCGTCGTGAGCGCATGGCGCACATCGAACTGGCCTCGCCAGTTGCCCACATCTGGTTCCTGAAATCGCTGCCGTCGCGTATCGGCTTGCTGATGGACATGACCCTGCGTGATATCGAACGCGTTCTCTACTTCGAGAGCTACGTCGTTATCGATCCAGGCATGACCACCCTTGAAAAAGGTCAGCTGCTCAACGACGAGCAGTACTTCGAAGCGCTGGAAGAGTTCGGCGACGACTTTGATGCCCGCATGGGTGCCGAAGCTGTCCGCGAACTGCTGCACGCTATCGACCTGGAGCACGAGATTGGCCGCCTGCGTGAAGAAATTCCGCAAACCAACTCGGAAACCAAGATCAAGAAGCTGTCCAAGCGTCTGAAGTTGATGGAAGCCTTCCAGGGTTCCGGCAACCTTCCAGAATGGATGGTGCTGACCGTTCTGCCGGTTCTGCCGCCAGACCTGCGTCCACTGGTCCCGCTGGATGGCGGTCGCTTCGCGACTTCCGACCTCAACGATCTGTATCGTCGAGTGATCAACCGTAACAACCGTTTGAAGCGCCTGCTTGATCTGTCCGCTCCGGACATCATCGTGCGCAACGAAAAGCGTATGTTGCAGGAAGCTGTCGATGCACTGCTCGACAACGGTCGTCGTGGCCGCGCTATCACCGGTTCCAACAAGCGTCCTCTGAAATCCCTGGCTGACATGATCAAGGGTAAGCAAGGTCGTTTCCGTCAGAACTTGCTCGGTAAGCGTGTTGACTACTCCGGTCGTTCGGTAATTACCGTAGGCCCGACCCTGCGTCTGCACCAGTGCGGTCTGCCGAAGAAAATGGCTCTCGAGCTGTTCAAGCCGTTCATTTTCGGCAAGCTGGAAATGCGTGGTCTTGCGACCACCATCAAAGCGGCCAAGAAAATGGTCGAGCGCGAGCTGCCAGAGGTTTGGGACGTTCTCGCTGAAGTGATCCGTGAACACCCGGTTCTCCTCAACCGTGCACCGACCCTTCACCGTCTGGGTATCCAGGCGTTTGAACCGGTACTGATCGAAGGTAAGGCTATCCAGCTGCACCCTCTGGTCTGTGCTGCGTACAACGCCGACTTCGACGGCGACCAAATGGCCGTGCACGTACCGCTGACACTGGAAGCCCAGTTGGAAGCGCGTGCGTTGATGATGTCGACCAACAACATCCTGTCGCCAGCCAACGGTGAGCCAATCATCGTTCCGTCGCAGGACGTTGTATTGGGTCTGTACTACATGACGCGTGAAGCGATCAACGCCAAGGGCGAAGGTCGTGTGTTCGCGGATCTGCAAGAAGTTGACCGTGTGTTCCGTGCCGGCGAAGCCGCACTGCACGCCAAGGTCAAAGTGCGCATCCACGAAACCGTCAACGACCGTGATGGCGGCAGCGTGAGCAACGTTCGTATCGTCGACACCACTGTCGGCCGTGCCTTGTTGTACCAGGTTGTGCCGAAAGGTCTGTCGTACGATGTCGTCAACCTGCCGATGAAGAAAAAGGCGATCTCCAAGCTGATCAACCAGTGCTACCGCGTGGTTGGTTTGAAAGAGACCGTGATCTTCGCTGACCAGCTGATGTACACCGGTTTTGCCTATTCGACCATTTCCGGCGTTTCCATCGGCGTTAACGACTTCGTTATCCCGGATGAAAAAGCCCGCATCATCAGTGCAGCCACCGATGAAGTGAAAGAGATCGAAAGTCAGTACGCCTCCGGCCTGGTAACCCAGGGCGAGAAGTACAACAAAGTGATCGACCTTTGGTCCAAGGCGAACGACGAAGTTTCCAAGGCGATGATGGCCAACCTCTCGAAAGAGAAAGTCATCGACCGTCATGGCGTCGAAGTCGAGCAAGAGTCCTTCAACTCGATGTACATGATGGCCGACTCGGGCGCACGGGGTTCTGCTGCGCAGATCCGTCAGCTCGCCGGTATGCGTGGTCTGATGGCCAAGCCGGACGGTTCCATCATTGAAACGCCGATCACTGCGAACTTCCGTGAAGGTTTGAGCGTACTCCAGTACTTCATCTCCACTCACGGTGCTCGTAAAGGTCTGGCGGATACCGCGTTGAAAACCGCTAACTCCGGTTACCTGACTCGTCGTCTGGTAGACGTGGCACAAGATCTGGTTGTAACCGAGATCGACTGCGGCACCGAGCACGGCCTGCTGATGACTCCGCACATTGAAGGCGGTGACGTTGTAGAGCCGCTGGGTGAGCGCGTATTGGGTCGTGTTATTGCCCGTGACGTGTTCAAGCCAGGTACCGAGGACGTCATCGTTCCTGCTGGCACCCTGGTTGACGAGAAGTGGGTCGAGTTCATCGAGCTGAACAGTATCGACGAAGTGATCGTGCGTTCGCCGATCAGCTGCGAAACCCGCTACGGCATCTGCGCCAAGTGCTACGGCCGTGATCTGGCTCGTGGTCACCAGGTGAACATCGGTGAAGCGGTCGGCGTAATCGCTGCCCAGTCCATCGGTGAGCCGGGTACCCAGCTGACCATGCGTACGTTCCACATCGGTGGTGCGGCAAGCCGGACCTCCGCAGCCGACAGCGTTCAGGTGAAGAATGGCGGTACCGTCCGTCTGCATAACCTGAAGCACGTTGAGCGAGTGGATGGTTGCCTGGTTGCTGTGTCCCGTTCCGGTGAGCTGGCGATCGCTGATGACTACGGTCGTGAGCGTGAGCGCTACAAGCTGCCGTACGGTGCTGTGATTTCGGTTAAAGAGGGTGACAAGGTCGACGCTGGCGCAATCGTGGCCAAGTGGGATCCGCACACTCACCCAATCGTTACCGAAATGAAAGGTACCGTGACCTACGTGGGCATGGAAGAAGGCATCACGATCAAGCGTCAGACTGACGAATTGACCGGTATGACCAACATTGAAGTACTCGACGCCAAAGATCGTCCAGCTGCCGGTAAAGACATCCGTCCAGCCGTGAAGATGGTCGACGACAACGGCAAGGATCTGTTGCTGCCAGGCACTGACGTAATTGCTCAGTACTTCCTGCCAGCAAACGCCCTGGTCGGCGTAGCGGATGGTGCGAAAATCGCGATCGGTGATGTTATCGCGCGTATTCCGCAAGAGACTTCGAAGACCCGTGACATCACCGGTGGTCTGCCGCGTGTTGCCGACTTGTTTGAAGCTCGTCGTCCGAAAGAAGCCTCGATTCTGGCGGAAGTCAGCGGCACCATCGCGTTCGGTAAAGAGACCAAAGGCAAGCGCCGTCTGGTTATCACTCCGAACGACGGTACCGATCCGTACGAAGAGCTGATTCCGAAGTGGCGTCACCTGAACGTCTTCGAAGGCGAACAGGTAAACCGCGGCGAAGTTATCTCCGACGGCCCGAGCGATCCACACGACATCCTGCGTCTGCTGGGTGTAAGTGCGCTGGCCAAGTACATCGTCAACGAGATCCAGGACGTTTACCGTCTGCAAGGCGTGAAGATCAACGATAAGCACATCGAGACCATCCTGCGTCAGATGCTGCGTAAAGTTGAAATCGCTGAATCCGGCGATTCCACTTTCATCAAGGGCGACCAGATGGAATTGACTCACGTCCTGGTCGAGAACGAGCGTTTGGCTGGCGACGACAAGTTCGTCTCCAAGTTCACTCGCGTTCTGCTGGGTATCACCAAGGCGTCGTTGTCCACCGAATCGTTCATCTCGGCGGCCTCTTTCCAAGAGACCACTCGTGTACTGACCGAAGCGGCGGTAACCGGCAAGCGCGACTACCTGCGCGGCCTGAAAGAAAACGTGGTCGTGGGTCGTCTGATCCCGGCTGGTACCGGTCTGGCTTATCACAGCGAGCGCAAGCGTCGCCGTGATGCTGACAAACCGTTGCGCGTAAGCGCCAGTGAAGTGGAAGCTGCACTGACCGAAGCGCTGAACTCGAGCGGTAACTGAGTTCTGCGATAAATGAGCGTAAGGCCCTGACCGCTCCGTTCGTCGAATCCTGACAATTTGTCGAGGTTCGATGGGTGGGGAGGTTGGGGCCTTGCCTTGACTGGGGGCAAGATCCTCTTTAGACTCTTGTACCCCTAAATTTGGCGGGAATTCGTTCCTGCCATTTTGCTTTTCTTGCAAGACAATAGCGTCGCAAGACAACAGTGGAGCTAGTAGATGGCAACTATCAACCAGCTGGTACGTCAGCCGCGTAAGCGTATCGTCGAGAAATCCGACGTGCCTGCGCTGCAGAACTGCCCGCAACGTCGTGGCGTATGCACCCGTGTGTATACCACCACGCCGAAAAAACCTAACTCGGCACTGCGTAAAGTATGCCGTGTGCGTCTGACCAACGGTTTCGAGGTTTCCTCGTACATCGGCGGTGAAGGCCACAACCTGCAAGAGCACAGCGTGGTACTGATCCGCGGCGGTCGTGTAAAAGACTTGCCAGGTGTTCGTTACCACACCGTACGCGGCTCCTTGGATACTTCCGGCGTTAAAGGTCGTAACCAGGGTCGTTCGAAGTACGGTACCAAGAAGCCTAAGTAGTAGCGGCTTTTTGTAAAAACTGAATCATCTTATTTTCTGAGTCGATAAGAGTAAGGTCGGAGGCGTCCCGCAAGGGCACCGATTCCGAGCGAACCTGAAGACCGTTTGAGGGCTTATCCATGCCAAGAAGACGCGTAGCAGCCAAGCGCGAAGTGCTTGACGATCCAAAATACGGAAGCCAAATCCTGGCCAAGTTCATGAACCACGTGATGGAAAGCGGCAAGAAAGCCGTTGCCGAGCGTATCGTTTATGGCGCGCTGGAAAAGGTTAAAGAACGCAAGAACAGCGATCCCCTGGAAATCTTCGAGAAAGCTCTCGACGCCATCGCTCCGCTGGTCGAAGTGAAGTCGCGCCGTGTAGGCGGTGCTACTTACCAGGTTCCGGTCGAAGTTCGCCCGTCCCGTCGTAACGCCCTGGCAATGCGCTGGTTGGTAGACTTCGCCCGTAAGCGCGGCGAGAAGTCTATGGCTCTGCGTTTGGCCGGCGAACTGTTGGACGCTGCTGAAGGTAAAGGTGCTGCTGTTAAGAAGCGTGAAGACGTGCACCGTATGGCCGAAGCTAACAAAGCTTTCTCGCACTACCGCTTCTAATTTTAGCTTCACTAATTTTGCGAGGGCTTTATGGCTCGTACTACTCCGATTAGTCGCTACCGTAACATCGGTATCGTCGCTCACGTGGATGCTGGTAAAACCACCACCACCGAGCGCGTCCTTTTTTACACTGGCAAAAGTCACAAGATGGGCGAGGTGCATGACGGCGCCGCGACCACAGACTGGATGGTGCAGGAGCAGGAGCGTGGTATTACCATTACTTCTGCTGCGATCACCGCCTTCTGGAAAGGTTCTGCCAAGCAGTACAAAGACGAGCATCGCTTCAACGTAATCGATACCCCGGGCCACGTAGACTTCACAATTGAAGTTGAACGTTCCCTGCGCGTACTCGACGGCGCTGTCGTTGTGTTCTGCGGTACTTCGGGTGTTGAGCCACAGTCGGAAACCGTATGGCGTCAAGCCAACAAATACGGCGTTCCACGTCTTGTTTACGTCAACAAGATGGACCGTGCTGGTGCGAACTTCCTGCGCGTGATCGCTCAGATCAAGCAGCGTCTGGGTCACACTCCGGTGCCAATCCAGTTGGCCATTGGTTCGGAAGACAACTTCCAGGGGCAGATCGATCTGCTCAACATGGAAGCCGTCTACTGGAACGATGCTGACAAAGGCATGACTCCACGTCGTGAAGCTATCCCTGCTGAACTGCAGGAACTGGCTGACGAATGGCGCAACAACATGGTTGAGGCTGCTGCCGAAGCCAACGAAGAGCTGATGAACAAGTACCTCGAAGGTGAAGAACTCACCAACGAGGAAATCAAGGCCGCTCTGCGTCAGCGTACTATCGCTGGTGAGATCGTCTTGGCTGTTTGCGGTTCTTCCTTCAAGAACAAGGGTGTTCCCCTGGTTCTCGACGCCGTTATCGACTACCTGCCTGCACCTACCGATATTCCTGCCATCAAGGGTACTGACCCGGATGACGAGACTATCGAGCTGGAGCGTCATGCAGACGATGCGGAGCCGTTCTCGGCTCTGGCGTTCAAGATCGCTACCGACCCATTCGTGGGTACTTTGACCTTCGTCCGCGTTTACTCGGGCGTGTTGAGCTCCGGCGACGGCGTGATCAACTCGGTTAAAGGCAAGAAAGAGCGCGTGGGTCGTATGGTGCAAATGCACGCAAACGCCCGTGAAGAGATCAAGGAAGTACGCGCTGGTGACATCGCGGCCCTGATCGGCATGAAGGACGTCACCACTGGTGAAACCCTCTGCAACGCTGACAAGCCAATCATCCTGGTTCGCATGGACTTCCCGGAGCCGGTTATTTCGGTTGCCGTAGAGCCTAAGACCAAGGATGACCAGGAAAAAATGGGTATCGCTCTGGGCAAACTTGCTCAGGAAGATCCATCTTTCCGCGTTAAAACCGATGAAGAGACTGGTCAAACGATCATCTCCGGCATGGGCGAGCTGCACTTGGACATCCTGGTTGACCGGATGCGCCGTGAGTTCAACGTCGAAGCCAACATCGGCAAGCCTCAGGTTTCCTATCGTGAGCGCATCACGAAGAACTGCGAAATCGAAGGCAAGTTCGTTCGTCAGTCCGGCGGTCGTGGCCAGTTCGGTCACTGCTGGATTCGTTTTGCTCCTGCTGACGAAGGTCAGGAAGGTCTGCAATTCCTGAACGAAGTAGTGGGTGGTGTGGTTCCTAAGGAATACATCCCGGCTATCCAGAAGGGTATCGAAGAGCAGATGAAGAACGGCGTTGTTGCCGGCTATCCGCTGATCGGCCTGAAGGCTACCGTGTTCGATGGTTCTTACCACGACGTCGACTCCAACGAGATGGCGTTCAAGGTGGCTGCTTCCATGGCGACCAAGCAACTGGCCCAGAAGGGCGGTGGTGAGTTGCTCGAGCCGATCATGGCAGTAGAAGTTGTTACGCCTGAAGACTACATGGGTGACGTGATGGGCGACCTTAACCGTCGTCGCGGCATGATCCTGGGTATGGAAGACACGGTTTCCGGCAAGGTAATTCGTGCTGAAGTGCCGTTGGGTGAAATGTTCGGTTATGCAACCGACGTTCGTTCCATGTCCCAAGGTCGCGCAAGCTACTCCATGGAATTCAAAAAATACAATCCAGCTCCGACGCACATCGTCGAAACTGTAACCAAAAAACAAGGCTGATTCAGCCCTTTAGGCAAGGAGTTAATTGTCGTGGCTAAAGAAAAATTTGACCGTACCCTCCCGCACGTCAACGTTGGCACCATCGGTCACGTCGACCACGGTAAAACCACGCTGACCGCTGCTCTGACTCGCGTCTGCTCCGAAGTTTTCGGTTCGGCTGTTGTTGCTTTCGATAAAATCGACAGCGCTCCAGAAGAAAAGGCTCGTGGTATCACCATCAACACCGCGCACGTTGAATACAACTCGCTGATCCGTCACTACGCTCACGTCGACTGCCCAGGTCACGCTGACTACGTGAAGAACATGATCACCGGTGCTGCTCAGATGGACGGCGCTATCCTGGTTTGCTCGGCCGCTGATGGTCCGATGCCACAAACCCGTGAGCACATCCTGCTGTCCCGTCAGGTTGGCGTTCCGTACATCGTTGTCTTCCTGAACAAGGCTGACATGGTAGACGACGCTGAGCTGCTGGAACTGGTTGAGATGGAAGTGCGCGATCTGCTGAGCACTTACGACTTCCCAGGTGACGACACTCCGATCATCATCGGTTCGGCTCTGATGGCTCTGAACGGCCAAGATGACAACGAAATGGGCACCACTGCCGTTCGTAAACTGGTTGAGACTCTGGACAGCTACATTCCAGATCCAGTCCGTGTTATCGACAAGCCGTTCCTGATGCCAATCGAAGACGTATTCTCGATCTCGGGTCGCGGTACTGTTGTAACTGGTCGTATCGAGCGCGGTATCGTCAAGGTTCAGGATCCACTGGAAATCGTTGGTCTGCGTGACACTACCGTCACCACCTGCACCGGTGTTGAAATGTTCCGTAAGCTGCTCGACGAAGGTCGTGCTGGCGAGAACTGCGGCGTGCTGCTGCGCGGCACCAAGCGTGACGACGTTGAGCGTGGCCAGGTTCTGGTCAAGCCAGGTTCGGTTAAGCCACACACTACCTTCGAAGCTGAAGTGTACGTGTTGAGCAAAGAAGAAGGCGGTCGTCACACTCCGTTCTTCAAAGGCTACCGTCCACAGTTCTACTTCCGGACCACTGACGTGACCGGTAACTGCGAACTGCCGGAAGGCGTTGAAATGGTAATGCCAGGCGACAACATCAAAATGGTTGTCACCCTGATCAAAACCATCGCAATGGAAGATGGTCTGCGTTTCGCTATCCGTGAAGGCGGTCGTACCGTCGGCGCTGGCGTCGTAGCCAAAATCATCGCTTAAGTAAGTGATGACTTGAAAAAAGCCCCCGCTCAGCGGGGGCTTTTTTTATTGAGTTGACACTGTGATAGCCCGTCTATAGAATTGCGCCTCCTTTTAACGGGCGTATTGCGCTCGCTGGGAATAGCAGCCGGAGTCTGAAATCCAATGCAAAATCAGCAAATCCGTATCAGGTTGAAGGCTTTTGACCATCGCCTGATCGACCAATCCACCCAGGAAATCGTGGAAACCGCGAAACGTACTGGTGCTCAAGTGCGTGGTCCAATTCCACTGCCTACCCGTAAAGAGCGGTTCACCGTTCTGGTCTCCCCGCACGTCAACAAAGACGCGCGTGACCAGTACGAGATCCGTACTCATAAGCGCGTTCTGGACATCGTCCAGCCAACGGATAAAACCGTTGATGCACTTATGAAGCTTGATCTTGCGGCCGGTGTGGAAGTGCAGATCAGCCTCGGCTAAGACTCGGTCTTAGTCGTGTAACGCTCTGAAATGGGCGGCCATAGCGGGTGAAAGCCCCGTACACTCATGAGGTTTACAACATGACTATTGGTGTAGTCGGTCGTAAATGCGGTATGACCCGTATTTTCACCGAAGAAGGTGTCTCCATTCCGGTCACGGTCATTGAGATCGAGCCGAATCGCGTCACCCAGTTCAAAACTGAAGAAACCGATGGCTATCGTGCAGTGCAAGTCACTGTCGGCGAGCGTCGTGCTTCGCGTGTTACAGCTGCTCAAGCTGGCCACTTCGCTAAAGCGAACGTTGCCGCTGGTCGTACCGTAATGGAATTCCGCCTTGAAGAAGGCGAGTACCAGGCCGGCGATCTGATCAACGCTGAAATCTTCGCCGCTGGTCAACTGGTTGATGTAACCGGTCAGTCCAAGGGTAAAGGCTTCCAGGGTACGATCAAGCGTTGGAACTTCCGCGGGCAAGATAATACCCACGGTAACTCCGTGTCCCACCGCGTTCCAGGCTCTATCGGCCAGTGCCAGACTCCTGGTCGTGTATTCAAGGGCAAAAAAATGTCCGGTCATATGGGCGCTGAGCGCGTGACCGTGCAGTCCCTCGAAGTAGTGCGCGTGGACGCTGAACGCAATCTGTTGTTGGTCAAGGGCGCTGTTCCTGGCGCTACTGGCGGCAACTTGGTTGTACGTCCAGCAGCCAAGGCTCGCGGTTAAGGGGAAGCTGACATGCAATTAAATGTAAATGACGCTCAAGCGATCGAAGTTTCCGAACTGACATTTGGCGGCGAGTTCAACGAGACGCTGGTTCACCAAGCAGTCGTGGCCTACATGGCCGGCGGCCGTCAAGGTAGCAAGCAGCAAAAGACCCGTTCCGACGTTCGTGGTGGCGGTAAGCGCCCATGGCGTCAGAAAGGTACTGGCCGTGCTCGTGCCGGTACTATCCGTAGCCCAATCTGGCGCGGCGGCGGTACCACTTTCGCAGCTCGTCCACAGGATCACTCCCAGAAGCTGAACAAGAAGATGTATCGCGCAGCAATGCGTTCCATCCTTGCTGAGCTGGTGCGTACTGATCGTCTGGTCGTGGTTCAGGATTTCGCCGTTGAAACGCCGAAAACCAAAGACCTGCTGGGCAAACTGAACAACATGAGCCTGACCGACGTTCTGATCGTGTCCGACGCTGTTGATCAGAACCTGTACCTGGCTGCTCGTAACCTGCCACACGTTGATGTACGTGACGTGCAAGGTTCCGATCCAGTTAGTCTGATCGCATACGACAAGGTGTTGATCACCGTGTCGGCCGTGAAGAAATTCGAGGAGCTGCTGGGATGAACCAGGAACGCGTATTTAAAGTTCTGCTTGGCCCGCACGTTTCCGAGAAGGCTACGGTTCTGGCAGACAAGAAAGGCCAGTTCGTTTTCAAGGTTGCTACTGATGCAACCAAGCTGGAAATCAAGAAGGCCGTCGAAAGCCTGTTCAGCGTGAAAGTAGAGCGTGTTACTACCCTGAATGTTCTGGGTAAGAGCAAGCGCACTGCTCGCGGTCTGGGCAAGCGTAATGACTGGAAGAAGGCAGTTATCTCCCTTCAGCCAGGCCAAGATCTCGATTTCAGCAGCAGTGCTGAGTAAGGAAGGGGTGCATCATGGCAATCGTTAAATGCAAACCGACTTCCCCTGGCCGCCGTTTTGTGGTCAAGGTGGTCAACCAGGAGCTGCATAAAGGCGCTCCTCACGCACCGCTGCTCGAGAAAAAATCGAAGACTGGTGGTCGTAACAACAATGGCCGTATTACTACCCGTCATATCGGTGGTGGTCATAAGCAGCATTACCGTATGGTCGATTTCCGTCGCAACGACAAAGATGGCATCGTCGCCACTGTCGAGCGTATCGAATACGATCCAAACCGTACTGCTCACATCGCACTGCTGTGCTACGCAGACGGCGAGCGCCGCTACATCATCGCCCCTAAAGGCGTGAGTGCTGGCGACCAGCTGATCGCAGGCGCACTGGCTCCAATCAAGCCAGGCAACGCTCTGCAACTGCGCAACATTCCAGTCGGTTCCACCGTACACGGCATCGAACTGAAGCCGGGTAAAGGCGCTCAGATCGCTCGTTCCGCTGGTGCTTCGGCTCAGCTGATCGCTCGTGAAGGCGTATACGTGACCCTGCGTCTGCGTTCCGGTGAAATGCGTAAAGTCCTGGCTGAATGCCGTGCGACCCTGGGCGAAGTCTCGAACTCCGAGCACAGCCTGCGTTCGCTGGGTAAAGCTGGTGCCAAACGCTGGCGTGGCGTTCGCCCAACCGTTCGTGGTGTTGCCATGAACCCGGTTGACCACCCACATGGTGGTGGTGAAGGTCGTACCTCTGGTGGTCGTCATCCGGTATCGCCATGGGGCTTCCCGACTAAGGGCGCGAAGACTCGTGGTAATAAGCGTACCGACAAAATGATCGTCCGTCGTCGCAAGTAAATAGAGGGATACGACAGTGCCACGTTCTCTGAAAAAAGGTCCTTTTATCGATCTTCACCTACTGAAGAAGATCGAAGTGGCGGCGGAAAAGAATGATCGCAAACCGGTGAAAACCTGGTCGCGTCGTTCGATGATCCTGCCACAAATGGTCGGTCTGACCATCGCAGTACACAACGGTCGTCAACACGTCCCAGTTCTCGTTAACGAAGACATGGTCGGCCACAAACTGGGCGAGTTCGCCGGTACCCGCACTTATCGTGGGCACGTGGCAGACAAGAAAGCCAAGCGTTAAGGGGTTAGGAAATGGAAGTAGCCGCTAAGTTGTCGGGCGCTCGAATCTCCGCCCAGAAAGCCCGCTTGGTCGCCGACCAGATCCGCGGGAAGAAGGTGGGCGAAGCGCTCAACCTGTTGGCTTTCAGCAGTAAGAAAGCCGCCGAGATCATGAAGAAAGTGCTGGAGTCGGCCGTAGCCAACGCCGAGCATAACGAAGGCGCAGACGTTGATGACCTGAAGGTCAGCACCGTTTTCGTCAACGAAGGGCGTTCGCTGAAGCGCATCATGCCACGTGCCAAAGGCCGTGCTGATCGCATCGTCAAGCGGTCTTGCCATATCACTGTCAAGGTTGCTGACAAGTAACGGAGTCGAAGAGATGGGTCAGAAAGTACATCCCATTGGCATTCGCCTGGGAATCGTCAAGGAGCACACCTCCGTCTGGTACGCAGACGGTCGGACTTATGCGGACTACTTGTTCGCTGATCTGAAGGTGCGTGAGTATCTCCAAGACAAACTAAAAAGCGCGTCCGTAAGCCGTATCGATATCCATCGTCCGGCCCAAACTGCACGTATCACCATCCACACCGCTCGCCCAGGTATCGTTATCGGGAAGAAAGGTGAAGATGTTGAGAAACTGCGCCAGGACCTGACCAAGCAAATGGGTGTGCCTGTGCACATCAATATCGAAGAGATCCGCAAGCCGGAACTCGACGGTATGCTGGTTGCGCAGAGCGTAGCTCAGCAGCTGGAGCGTCGCGTAATGTTCCGTCGCGCTATGAAGCGCGCTGTTCAGAACGCCATGCGCATTGGTGCCAAAGGCATCAAAATCCAAGTGAGCGGTCGTCTCGGCGGTGCTGAAATCGCACGTACTGAATGGTATCGCGAAGGTCGTGTGCCACTGCACACCCTGCGTGCCGACATCGACTATGCCAACTACGAAGCTCACACCACCTACGGTGTGATCGGTGTAAAGGTTTGGATCTTCAAAGGCGAAGTAATTGGTGGTCGCCAAGAAGAGCTGAAACCACAAGCACCAGCGCCTCGTAAAAAAGCTGCTAAGTAAGGGGTACGCCAAATGTTGCAACCAAAGCGTACGAAGTTCCGCAAGCAAATGACTGGCCACAACCGTGGTCTGGCATTGCGCGGTAGCAAAGTCAGCTTCGGCGAGTATGCGCTGAAGTCTGTAGCTCGTGGTCGTCTCACCGCTCGTCAGATCGAGTCAGCGCGTCGTGCTCTGACCCGTCACGTAAAACGTGGCGGCAAGATCTGGATCCGTGTGTTCCCGGACAAGCCTGTAACCAAAAAGCCACTCGAAGTTCGGATGGGTAAAGGTAAGGGTAACGTGGAATACTGGGTTGCCCAGATTCAGCCAGGCAAAGTCCTGTATGAAATCGAGGGTGTTTCTGAAGAGTTGGCGCGTGAGGCGTTCGCCCTGGCTGCTGCAAAGCTGCCACTCGCCACCTCCTTTGTTAAGCGGACGGTGATGTGATGAAAGCGAATGAACTTCGTGAAAAATCAGCACAGCAGCTGAACGAGCAACTGCTCGGCCTGCTGCGCGACCAGTTCAATCTGCGTATGCAGAAAGCAACTGGCCAGTTGGGGCAGTCTCATCTGCTCTCGCAAGTTAAACGTGACATCGCTCGCGTGAAGACTGTGCTCAACCAGCAGGCAGGTAAGTAATCATGGCTGAAGCCGAAAAAACTGTCCGTACGCTGACTGGCCGTGTTGTCAGCGACAAGATGGACAAGACCATCACCGTTCTGATCGAGCGCCGCGTTAAGCACCCGATCTACGGTAAATACGTTAAGCGTTCGACTAAGCTGCACGCGCACGACGAAACCAATCAGTGCCACATCGGCGACAAAGTCACTATTCGTGAAACTCGTCCGCTGGCCAAGACCAAGTCTTGGGCACTGGTTGATGTTCTCGAACGCGCTGTGGAAGTCTAAGGACTAGGGGTCGGAGAAATTATATGATTCAGACTCAATCCATGCTCGATGTGGCCGATAACAGCGGCGCACGCCGCGTTATGTGCATCAAGGTGCTGGGTGGCTCCCATCGTCGTTACGCTGGTATCGGTGACATCATCAAAGTTACCGTGAAGGAAGCAATTCCTCGCGGTAAAGTGAAAAAAGGCCAAGTGATGACTGCTGTTGTAGTCCGCACTCGCCACGGTGTTCGCCGTGCTGATGGCTCCATTATCCGCTTTGATGGCAACGCTGCTGTTCTGTTGAACAACAAGCAAGAGCCGATCGGCACCCGTATCTTTGGGCCAGTGACCCGTGAACTTCGTACTGAGAAGTTCATGAAGATCGTCTCGCTCGCCCCAGAAGTGCTGTAAGGAGATCCGACATGCAAAAGATTCGTCGTGACGACGAGATCATCGTGATCGCCGGCAAAGACAAAGGTAAGCGCGGTAAGGTGCTTAAGGTTCTCGCTAACAACCGTCTGGTTATTGGTGGTCTGAACCTGGTCAAGCGTCATACCAAGCCAAACCCGATGTCGGGCGTGCAGGGCGGTATCGTCGAAAAAGAAGCTCCACTGGACGCTTCTAACGTCGCCATTTTCAACGGCGAAACCAACAAGGCTGACCGCGTTGGTTTCAAAGTAGAAGACGGCAAGAAAATTCGTGTCTTCAAGTCGACCCAAAAAGCGGTTGATGCTTGAACACTGCTAGGTAGATGAGACCATGGCACGACTAAAAGAGATTTACCGGAAGGAAATTGCTCCGAAACTTAAGGAAGAACTTAAGCTTTCGAACGTGATGGAAGTTCCGCGCGTTACCAAAATCACCCTGAACATGGGTCTGGGCGAAGCGATCGGCGACAAAAAAGTCATCGAGCACGCTGTTGCTGACCTGGAAAAGATCACCGGTCAAAAAGTCGTTGTGACTTACGCTCGGAAATCCATCGCTGGCTTTAAAGTCCGTGAAGGTTGGCCGATCGGCGTCAAAGTGACTCTGCGCCGTGAGCGTATGTACGAGTTCCTGGATCGTCTGCTGTCGATCTCCCTGCCTCGGGTTCGCGACTTCCGCGGCCTGAATGCCAAGTCCTTCGATGGTCGTGGTAACTACAGCATGGGCGTGAAAGAGCAGATCATTTTCCCGGAAATCGATTACGACAAGATCGACGCTCTCCGCGGTCTGGACATTACCCTGACCACCACTGCCAAGAACGATGATGAAGGCCGCGCTCTGCTGCGTGCTTTCAAATTCCCGTTCCGCAACTGATTGGAGTAGGAAAATGGCCAAGAAGAGCATGAAAAACCGTGAGCTGAAGCGTCAGCTCACCGTTGCCAAGTACGCCACCAAGCGTGCAGCGCTGAAAGCTATCATCGTTGATCTGAACGCAAGTCCAGAAGCGCGTTGGGAAGCTACAGTAGCTCTGCAGAAGCAGCCACGTGACGCAAGCGCTGCGCGCATGCGTAACCGCTGCCGCCTGACTGGTCGTCCGCACGGCGTTTACCGCAAGTTCGGCCTTGGCCGTAACAAGCTGCGTGAAGCTGCAATGCGTGGTGACGTACCAGGTCTGGTTAAAGCCAGCTGGTAAGTGCTGTCAAAGTCTCGATGGTCGGGATCGCATGATCCCGACCATCGGTGGCCTTGAATCTGAATCAAGCCCCTTTTGGGGCTTGTTTCATTTCCGGAGTGTGTCTAGAATATCCGGCTCGCCTGAGCCCGTGTTTTTTATGCTCGGAGATTCTCGGCGACACGTAGTAGCCGCAAGGCTAATTTTTCTGTATTAGGAGCGTCTAGCCCATGAGTATGCAGGACCCGTTAGCGGACATGCTAACTCGAATCCGTAATGCCCAGATGGCTGAAAAGTCCGTCGTAAGCATGCCGTCTTCCACGTTGAAGGTGGCTGTAGCTAAAGTCCTGAAGGACGAAGGTTACATCGCGGGTTATCAGATCAGCAGCGAAATCAAACCACTGCTGTCTATCGAGCTGAAATATTTCGAAGGCCGTCCGGTCATCGAAGAAGTGAAGCGCGTTAGCCGTCCAGGCCTGCGTCAGTACAAGTCCGTCGATGATCTGCCAAAAGTTCGTGGCGGTCTCGGTGTGTCTATCGTCTCCACCAACAAGGGTGTGATGACGGATCGTGCTGCGCGCGCTGCCGGTGTCGGCGGCGAAGTTCTTTGCACTGTGTTCTAAGGGGGGATAAGCATGTCTCGCGTCGCTAAGAACCCCGTTAAGCTGCCAGCCGGTGTCGAAGTAAAATTCGCAGGCCAACAGCTTTCGGTGAAGGGTGCCAAGGGTACTCTTGAACTGAACATCCATTCGTCCGTTGAGATCGTTGAAGAAGCCGGTGAGCTGCGTTTTGCTGCTCGCAATGGCGATCAACAGACTCGCGCAATGGCTGGTACCACTCGTGCGTTGGTAAACAACATGGTCCAAGGCGTAAGCCAAGGCTTCGAGCGCAAGCTCCAGCTGGTCGGTGTTGGTTACAAAGCGCAAGCAAAAGGCACAGTGCTGAACCTGGCTCTCGGCTTCTCGCACCCAGTGGATTACGAACTGCCGGAAGGCATCACCGCTGAGACTCCTAGCCAGACCGATATCCTGATCAAGGGCATCGACAAGCAGCTGGTAGGTCAAGTGGCCGCCGAGATCCGCGACTTCCGTCCACCAGAGCCGTACAAAGGCAAAGGTGTGCGCTACGCGGACGAAGTCGTCCGTCGTAAAGAAGCCAAGAAGAAGTAGGGCATAGCAAATGACCGACAAAAAAGTTACTCGACTGCGTCGCGCTCGCAAAGCACGCCTGAAAATGCACGAACTAGAAGTCGTGCGTCTCTGCGTGTTCCGCTCTTCGCAGCACATCTACGCCCAGGTCATTTCGGCCGACGGCAACAAAGTTCTGGCATCTGCCTCGACTTTGGACAAAGAACTGCGTGATGGTGCCACTGGCAACATTGACGCGGCCACAAAGGTTGGCCAGCTGGTCGCTACGCGTGCTAAGGCCGCTGGTGTCTCGCAAGTGGCTTTCGACCGCTCTGGCTTCAAGTACCACGGCCGCGTTAAAGCGCTGGCTGATGCTGCTCGTGAAGCTGGGCTGGAGTTCTAAGTTATGTCAAATAACGACCAAAAGCGCGACGAAGGCTACATCGAGAAGCTGGTTCAAGTTAACCGCGTAGCCAAAACCGTTAAAGGCGGCCGTATCTTCACCTTCACCGCGTTGACCGTGGTTGGTGATGGTAAGGGCCGTGTTGGCTTCGGCCGTGGCAAGTCGCGTGAAGTGCCTGCTGCAATCCAGAAGGCAATGGAAGCTGCTCGTCGCAACATGATCCAAGTGGACCTGAACGGCACCACTCTGCAGTACGCAATGAAATCCGCCCATGGCGCTTCCAAGGTGTACATGCAGCCTGCTTCTGAAGGTACCGGTATCATCGCTGGCGGCGCTATGCGTGCTGTCCTCGAGGTTGCTGGCGTTCAGAACGTTCTGGCCAAGTGCTACGGCTCGACTAACCCGGTAAACGTGGTTCACGCCACTTTCAAAGGTTTGAAAGCTATGCAATCTCCTGAATCCATTGCCGCCAAGCGTGGCAAAAGCGTCAAGGAGATCTTCTGATCATGGCTACCGTTAAAGTAACGCTGATCAAAAGCATGACCGGCCGCATCCCTAACCACAAACTGTGCGTTAAGGGTCTGGGTCTGCGTCGCATCGGTCACACTGTAGAAGTACTGGATACTCCCGAGAATCGCGGGATGATCAACAAGGCTTACTACATGCTGCGTGTCGAGGGTTAATCGATGAAACTCAATGATCTGAGTCCAGCGCCGGGTTCCCGTCGCGAAAAGCATCGTCCGGGCCGTGGTATCGGTAGCGGTTTGGGTAAGACTGGTGGCCGTGGCCACAAAGGTCAAACCTCCCGCTCCGGTGGCACCATTGCTCCAGGCTTTGAAGGCGGTCAACAGCCGCTGCATCGTCGCCTGCCTAAGTTCGGTTTCGTTTCCCTGAAAGCCATGGACCGCGCAGAAGTGCGTCTGTCCGAGCTGGCTAAAGTGGAAGGCGACATCGTCACTGTGCAGTCCCTGAAAGATGCCAACGTGATCAACGTCAACGTACAGCGTGTGAAAATCATGCTGTCCGGTGAAGTGACTCGCGCTGTCACTATCGGCAAGGGAATCGGCGCCACCAAAGGTGCGCGTGCGGCTATCGAAGCAGCTGGCGGCAAGTTCGAGGAATAAATGGCTAAGCAAGGTGCTCTCTCTGCGCTCGGCAAAGGCGGTATGTCTGAACTCTGGGCTCGTCTGCGTTTTCTGTTCCTGGCGATTATCGTCTACCGAATAGGCGCACACATCCCGGTTCCAGGTATCAACCCGGACCGACTCGCGGACCTGTTTCGACAGAATGAGGGGACCATTCTTAGCTTGTTCAACATGTTTTCCGGCGGCGCGCTGGAGCGGATGAGCATCTTTGCACTGGGGATCATGCCGTACATCTCGGCATCGATCATCATGCAACTGATGACAGCCGTCAGCCCGCAGTTGGAGCAGTTGAAGAAGGAAGGTGAAGCTGGGCGTCGCAAGATCGCTCAGTACACCCGCTACGGCACTGTCGTCCTCGCTCTCGTCCAGGCAATTGGCATGTCCATTGGTCTGGCGGGGCAGGGCGTTGCGTTCACTGGTGACTTTGGCTTCCATTTCGTTGCGGTAACCACTTTTGTGGCGGGCGCAATGTTCATGATGTGGCTGGGTGAGCAGATTACTGAGCGTGGTGTTGGCAACGGTATCTCGATGTTGATATTCGCAGGTATCGTCGCCGGTCTTCCGAGAGCGATCGGGCAGTCTTTCGAGTCTGCGCGTCAGGGTGATATCAACATTTTTGCCCTGGTTGCCATCGGTTTGCTGGCAGTAGCGATTATCGGTTTTGTGGTGTTCATTGAGCGTGGCCAGCGTCGTATTGCTGTTCACTACGCCAAGCGTCAGCAGGGCCGTAAGGTTTTTGCTGCGCAGACCAGCCACCTGCCGCTGAAGGTGAACATGGCCGGTGTTATTCCGGCTATTTTCGCGAGCAGCATCTTGCTGTTCCCGGCTTCGTTGGGTACCTGGTTTGGTCAGTCTGAAGGTCTGGGCTGGCTGCAGGACATCTCGCAGTCGATCGCTCCTGGTCAGCCGTTGAATATTCTGCTGTTTAGTGCAGGGATTATTTTCTTCTGCTTCTTCTATACGGCGTTGATGTTCAATCCGAAAGACGTAGCGGAAAACCTGAAGAAGTCCGGTGCCTTTATTCCGGGCATCCGTCCAGGTGAGCAGTCTGCGCGCTACATTGATGGCGTTCTGACTCGTTTGACCCTGTTCGGTGCTCTCTATATGACGGCCGTGTGTCTGTTGCCCCAGTTCCTGGTGGTTGCGGCAAACGTTCCGTTCTACCTTGGCGGGACCTCGTTGCTGATCGTCGTCGTGGTTGTGATGGACTTCATGTCCCAAGTACAATCGCACCTCGTTTCGCACCAGTACGAATCCCTGATGAAGAAAGCCAACCTGAAGGGTTACGGCAGCGGCATGCTGCGCTGACCCATAAGGTTCGAGGAGTTGGTGATGAAAGTTCGTGCATCGGTGAAAAAGCTGTGCCGTAACTGCAAGATTATTCGCCGCGAAGGTGTTGTTCGAGTAATTTGCAGCGCGGAACCGCGTCACAAACAGCGCCAAGGCTGAGTGTGATTGTGCTTCAAGCCCGGCAGCTAGTGCGCTGCCGGGTTGATTATTTGTTATTACAGCGATATTATCTCGCGCCCTATTTCTTGGCTTCCGGGGCGTAGGTAGCTGTCAATTGGAGTCCCACTGAATGGCCCGTATTGCAGGCGTCAACATTCCAGATAACAAGCATACTGTTATCTCGCTGACCTACATCTATGGTGTTGGTCGCACTACTGCGCAGAAGATCTGTGCAGTGACTGGGGTAAACCCAGCAGCAAAGATCAAAGATCTGAGCGACGAGCAAATTGAACAGCTGCGTGGCGAAGTGGCGAAGTTCACCACTGAAGGTGATCTGCGTCGCGAAATCAACATGAAAATCAAGCGCTTGATGGACCTCGGTTGCTATCGCGGTCTGCGTCATCGTCGTGGTCTGCCAGTACGCGGTCAGCGTACCAAGACCAACGCGCGTACCCGTAAAGGTCCGCGTAAGCCGATCCGCAAGTAATCGCCCCAGCGAATCGACAGGAAAATTATCATGGCAAAACCTGCTGCTCGTCCTCGTAAAAAAGTTAAAAAGACAGTGGTTGATGGCATCGCCCACATCCATGCATCTTTTAACAACACAATCGTGACCATCACCGACCGTCAAGGTAACGCGCTTTCTTGGGCTACCTCCGGTGGTTCGGGTTTCCGCGGTTCCCGCAAGTCCACCCCGTTCGCTGCTCAAGTAGCTGCTGAACGTGCTGGTCAAGCTGCGCTGGAATATGGCCTGAAAAACCTCGACGTTAACGTCAAGGGTCCAGGTCCAGGTCGTGAGTCCGCTGTCCGTGCTTTGAACGGCTGTGGCTATAAGATCGCCAGCATCACCGACGTGACGCCAATCCCGCACAACGGGTGCCGTCCGCCGAAGAAGCGCCGCGTGTAATCCAGGAGATTGTAAAGAATGGCTCGTTACATTGGTCCAAAATGCAAACTCGCTCGTCGCGAAGGCACCGATCTCTTCCTGAAGAGCGGCGTGCGCGCGATCGAATCGAAGTGCAACATTGAAGCAGCACCTGGTATCCACGGCCAACGCCGCGGTCGCCAGTCCGACTACGGCACCCAACTGCGTGAAAAGCAGAAGGTCCGTCGTATCTACGGCGTTCTCGAGCGTCAGTTCAGCGGCTACTACAAAGAAGCTGCTGGCAAGAAAGGTGCAACCGGTGAAAACCTGCTGCAACTGCTCGAATGCCGTCTGGACAACGTTGTATACCGTATGGGCTTTGGTTCGACTCGTGCCGAATCCCGTCAGCTGGTATCGCACAAATCCGTAAGCGTTAACGGTCAGACCGTAAACGTGCCGTCGTACCAGGTTCGTGCTGGTGACGTGGTCGCGATTCGCGAGAAAGCAAAGAACCAACTTCGCATTGTCCAAGCTCTCGATCTGTGTGCCCAACGTGGCCGCGTAGAATGGGTAGAAGTAGACACTGAGAAGAAGTCGGGCGTTTTCAAGAACGTTCCAGCTCGCAGTGATCTGTCCGCCGACATCAACGAAAGCCTGATTGTCGAGCTCTACTCCAAGTAAGGGCTAGAAAATAGGTGCATCCATGCAGATTTCGGTAAATGAGTTCCTGACACCCCGCCATATTGATGTGCAGGTTGTCAGTCCAACCCGCGCCAAGATCACTCTCGAGCCTCTCGAGCGTGGTTTTGGCCACACCCTGGGCAACGCGCTGCGCCGCATCCTGTTGTCCTCAATGCCCGGCTGTGCAGTAGTCGAGGCCGAGATTGACGGTGTGCTCCACGAGTACAGCGCCATCGAAGGTGTACAGGAAGACGTAATTGAAATCCTGTTGAACCTTAAAGGTCTGGCTATCAAGCTGCACGGCCGTGACGAAGTTACGCTGACCTTGTCGAAGAAGGGTTCGGGGGTGGTTACCGCTGCCGATATTCAGCTGGATCATGATGTCGAGATCGTTAATCCCGATCACGTAATCGCTAACCTGGCGTCTAACGGCGCCCTGAACATGAAGCTAGTAGTAGCTCGTGGTCGTGGTTATGAACCGGCCGACTCGCGTCAGAGCGATGAAGACGAAAGCCGCAGCATTGGTCGCTTGCAGCTTGACTCTTCGTTCAGCCCGGTTCGCCGTATCGCATACGTGGTGGAAAACGCCCGTGTCGAGCAGCGTACTAACCTGGACAAGCTGGTTATTGATCTGGAAACCAACGGTACTCTGGACCCTGAAGAGGCTATCCGTCGCGCTGCAACCATCCTGCAACAGCAGTTGGCTGCGTTCGTGGACCTCAAAGGCGACAGCGAGCCAGTGGTAATCGAGCAAGAAGACGAGATCGATCCGATCCTGCTTCGCCCGGTTGACGATCTGGAACTGACTGTACGTTCGGCTAACTGCCTTAAGGCGGAAAACATCTACTACATCGGTGACCTGATTCAGCGTACCGAAGTAGAGCTGTTGAAGACTCCGAACCTGGGCAAGAAATCCTTGACTGAAATCAAGGACGTTCTGGCCTCCCGCGGTCTGTCCCTCGGCATGCGCCTCGACAACTGGCCGCCTGCAAGTCTTAAGAAGGACGACAAGGCGACTGCCTGATCGTCGTAATCACCGAACGTTGTGTTTGGTAAGGAATGAACCATGCGTCATCGTAAAAGTGGTCGTCACCTGAGCCGCACCAGCTCGCACCGCAAGGCCATGTTTCAAAACATGGCGGTGTCGCTGTTCGAGCACGAGCTGATCAAAACTACACTGCCAAAAGCCAAAGAACTGCGTCGCGTTGCTGAGCCGCTGATCACTTTGGCCAAGACAGACAGCCTGGCTAACCGCCGTTTGGTTTTCGACCGTACTCGTTCGAAAGCTATCGTTGGTAAGCTCTTCAACGACCTGGGCAAGCGTTACGCTACCCGTGAGGGTGGCTACCTGCGCATCCTCAAGTGCGGCTTCCGCACTGGCGACAACGCGCCTATGGCGTACGTCGAGTTGGTTGATCGTGCTACTGCCGGCGAAGCTGTAAGCGCCGAGTAAGACGACAAGCTGTAACGAAGAACCGGGCCTAGTGCCCGGTTTTTTGTGCGCGCTGGAAAAGTACCGTCGCGACGGACGGCGTTATCTCCGTCTATCCAGGGCTGCTTTCAATTAGTTAATTTCTATTGATGCTGATCAATTAATGAATTTGATGGTGTCATGTTCCTGGTCAATACTCCTTCTCAGCCGATTAGCCGGCAGTTTCCAAGACTGAAGAGGAAGATTGTGCATGAGCCAGAATAAAACGCTGACTACCGCCAGTGGCGCTCCCGTCGCAGATAACCAGAATTCCCGTTCCGCCGGTCCACGCGGCCCGCTGCTGCTCGACGATTTTCACCTGATCGAGAAGCTCGCCCACTTCAACCGCGAAAATATCCCTGAGCGCCGCGTGCATGCCAAGGGCTCGGGTGCTTACGGTACCTTCACCGTCACTCGCGATATCACCCAGTACACCAGCGCCAAGCTGTTTTCCGAGGTTGGCAAACAAACCCCTACGTTCCTGCGGTTCTCCACTGTCGGTGGTGAGCGCGGCTCGGCGGACACCGAACGCGATCCTCGTGGATTCGCTTTGAAGTTCTACACCGAAGAAGGCAACTGGGACATCGTCGGCAATAACACGCCGGTGTTCTTCATTCGTGATCCGCTGAAGTTTCCGGATTTCATCCACACCCAAAAACGTCTGCCGCAAAGCAATCTGAAAAGCGCGCAGATGATGTGGGATTTCTGGTCGCACTCCCCTGAGGCGCTGCACCAGGTCACTATCCTGTTCTCCGACCGTGGGATTCCTGATGGCTACCGTCACATGCACGGCTTTGGTAGCCATACCTACAGCCTGATCAGCGCCAGCGGCGAGCGGCATTGGGTGAAATGGCACTACAAGACCCTGCAGGGCATCAAGAACCTGGCGCCGGCCGAAGCTGCGCGTCTGGCCGGGACTGACCCGGACTACGCCCAACGCGACCTGTTCGGCGCCATCGAGCGCGGTGACTTCCCGAAATGGCGCGTGTGCATCCAGATCATGAGCGAAGCCCAGGCAGCGGCGCATTACGAGAACCCGTTCGACGTGACCAAGACCTGGTCGCAGAAAGAGTTTCCGTTGATTGAAGTCGGCGAGTTGGAACTCAACCGTAACCCGCTGAACTACTTCGCCGAAGTCGAGCAGGCTGCGTTTGGCCCGAGCAACATGGTTCCGGGTGTCGGCCTGTCGCCGGACCGCATGCTGCAGGGCCGGGTGTTCGCCTACGCCGATGCGCACCGCTACCGTGTGGGCACCAATCACCAGCAACTGCCGGTGAACGCACCACGCAGCCCGGTTAACAGCTATCAGCGCGATGGTTCCATGGCATTTGGCAGCAATGGCGGCGCGGCGCCCAACTACGAGCCGAACAGCTACGTGGAGTCGCCAAAGCAGGCCCCGCACTTCGCTGAGCCGCCACTGGCGTTGAGTGGAGCGGCTGATCGTTACGATCATCGCGAAGATACCGACTACTACAGCCATGCTGGTGCGCTGTTTCGCTTGATGAGCGCTGAACAGAAAGTCCTGTTGGTCAGCAACATTGCTGGCGCCATGGCCGGGGTTTCCGGTGATGTGGTCGACCGTCAACTGCAGCACTTCTTCAAGGCCGATCCGGCGTACGGAGAAGCAATTGCAACGGCGTTGGGTGTACAGCTTAACGAAGTCTAAACGAGAAGCAGAACCGCCCTCAATTGGGCGGTTTTTGCGTTATTTAAACCACTTTTCTCAGAATATCTTCGCTTTTATCTCGCGAATCGAGTGACCAAACGGGCGCCTTGGTTCAAACTACAGACTTTCAAGCAGGGAGATGTAGGGCGATGCAAGGTCACCCGGACGTAATCGATTACCTCAACACGTTGCTCACGGGCGAACTGGCAGCGCGTGATCAATATTTCATCCATTCGCGGATGTATGAGGACTGGGGCTTTACCGAGCTCTACGAGCGCATCAATCACGAGATGGAAGAAGAAGCCGGGCACGCCGATGCGCTGATGCGCCGGATCCTGATGCTGGAAGGTACGCCGCGCATGCGCCCGGACGACCTCGACGTCGGGACTACCGTGCCGGACATGCTCGCCGCCGACCTGCGCCTGGAGTACAAGGTGCGTGCCGCGCTGTGCAAAGGCATTGAGCTGTGTGAGCAACACAAGGACTACATCAGTCGCGACATGCTGCGTATCCAGTTGGCCGATACCGAAGAAGATCACACCTACTGGCTGGAGAAACAGCTGGGCCTGATCAAGTTGATCGGTCTGGAAAACTACCTGCAATCGCAGTTCTGATTCTGCTTTGTAGGCGCACGGCTTACCGGCGATGGCGTCCTCGAAATCGCCATCGCGAGCACGCTTCGCTCCTACAGACGCAAGACACAAAAAAGCCCCTGTCACCGATAACGTGACAGGGGCTTTTTCATGGGCCGGTGTCAGGCCCGGTCGCGTTCCAGCAGTGGCTTGAGGTAGAAGCCAGTGTGCGACTGCTTCATCTCGGCGACTTCCTCAGGCGTACCCACGGCGATGATCTGACCGCCCTTGGAGCCGCCTTCCGGCCCCAGGTCCACCAGCCAATCGGCGGTCTTGATCACGTCCAGATTGTGCTCGATTACCACTACGGTGTTGCCGTGGTCGCGCAGGCGGTGCAACACGTCGAGCAATTGCTGGATGTCCGCGAAGTGCAGGCCGGTGGTCGGCTCATCGAGGATATACAGGGTCTTGCCGGTATCACGCTTGGACAACTCGCGGGACAACTTGACCCGCTGTGCTTCACCGCCCGACAGGGTGGTCGCCGATTGCCCGAGCTTGATGTACGACAGGCCGACATCCATCAGCGTCTGCAGCTTGCGCGCCAGGGCCGGTACCGCGTCGAAGAACACCCGGGCTTCCTCGATGGTCATTTCCAAGGTTTCGTGGATGCTCTTGCCCTTGTACTTGATCTCCAGGGTCTCGCGGTTGTAGCGCTTGCTCTTGCACACGTCGCACGGGACATAGATGTCCGGCAGGAAGTGCATCTCGACCTTGATCAGGCCGTCGCCCTGGCAGGCTTCACAGCGTCCACCCTTGACGTTGAACGAGAAACGACCCGGGCCATAGCCCCGTGAGCGCGACTCCGGGACGCCTGCGAACAGCTCACGAATCGGCGTGAACAGCCCGGTGTAGGTCGCCGGGTTGGAGCGCGGCGTACGACCGATCGGGCTCTGGTCGATGTCGACCACCTTGTCCAACAGCTCAAGGCCCTTGATGCTGTCGTGGGCTGCGGCTTCCAGGGTCGTCGCACCATTGAGCGCGGTGGCGCTCAGGGGGAACAGGGTGTTGTTGATCAGTGTCGACTTGCCTGAACCGGACACGCCGGTCACACAGGTCAGCAGGCCCAGGGGGATTTCCAGGTCGACATTGCGCAAGTTGTTGCCGCGGGCACCTTTGAGGTGCAGTGCAAGCTTCTTGTTGCGCGGCGTGCGTTTGGCGGGAACGGCGATCTTCACCCGGCCCGACAGGTATTTGCCGGTCAGCGAATCCGGGTGGGCCATGACTTCGGCCGGTGTGCCTTCGGCGACGATATGCCCGCCATGTACGCCAGCGCCGGGGCCGATGTCTACAACGTAGTCGGCGAGGCGAATGGCGTCCTCGTCGTGCTCGACCACGATCACCGTGTTGCCGATGTCGCGCAAATGCTTGAGGGTGCCCAGCAGTCGGTCGTTGTCCCGCTGGTGCAGGCCAATGGACGGCTCGTCGAGGATGTACAGTACGCCCACCAGGCCGGCGCCGATCTGGCTGGCCAGGCGAATGCGCTGCGCCTCACCGCCGGACAGGGTGTCGGCACTGCGGTCCAGGGACAGGTAGTCGAGGCCGACGTTGACCAGGAACTGCAGGCGTTCGCGGATTTCCTTGAGGATCTTGTCGGCGATTTCGCCGCGCCGCCCCGTCAGTTTCAGGGTGCCGAAGTAGTCGCACGCATCGCCGATCGGCAGGTTGGTCACCGCCGGCAGGGTTTTCTCGCCGACCCACACGTGCCGGGCTTCACGGCGCAGGCGGGTGCCGCGGCAATCCGGGCAGGGCTGGGTGCTGAGGAACTTGGCCAGCTCTTCGCGCACCGAAGCAGACTCGGTTTCGCGGTAGCGGCGATCGAGGTTCGGCACGATGCCTTCGAACGGGTGCGAACGCTTGACGATGTCGCCCCGGTCGTTGAGGTATTTGAAATCGACGTTCTGGCTGCCGCTACCGTGCAGGATGACTTTCTGCTGGTCGGCTGGCAGCTGGTTGAACGGCACTTCCAGGCTAAACCCATAATGGGCGGCCAGCGAGCCGAGCATCTGGAAGTAATAGACGTTGCGCCGGTCCCAGCCGCGAATCGCGCCCTCGGCCAGGGTCAGTTCGCCGTTGACCAGGCGCTTGATGTCGAAGAACTGTTTGACTCCCAGGCCGTCGCAGGTCGGGCAAGCGCCCGCCGGGTTGTTGAAGGAGAACAGCTTGGGTTCCAGTTCACTGATGGCGTGGCCGCAGATCGGGCAGGCAAAACGTGCGGAGAAAATCATCTCCTCACCCGGCTCATCGTCCATCGGTGCGACCAGCGCGATGCCGTCGGCCAGCTTCAGGGCGGTCTCGAACGACTCGGCCAGGCGCTGCTGCAGGTCCTCGCGAACCTTGAAGCGGTCGACCACCACATCGATCGAGTGCTTTTTCTGTTTATCCAGCTTCGGCAGCTCATCCAGCTCGCACAGCTTGCCGTTGACCCGGGCACGGACGAAACCCTGGGCCCGCAGTTCTTCGAAGACCGACAGGTGTTCGCCCTTGCGCTCACGGATCACCGGGGCCAGCAGCATCAGCTTGCTGCCCTCAGGCTGGGCCAGCACCAGGTCGACCATCTGGCTGACGGTCTGGGCTTCCAGGGGGATGTCGTGATCCGGGCAACGCGGAATACCCACGCGAGCGTAAAGCAGGCGCAGGTAGTCGTAGATTTCGGTAATGGTGCCAACCGTCGAGCGCGGGTTGTGGGAGGTCGACTTCTGCTCGATGGAGATGGCCGGTGACAGGCCTTCAATCGTGTCGACGTCGGGCTTTTCCATCATCGACAGGAACTGCCGGGCATAGGCCGACAGCGACTCGACATAACGCCGCTGACCCTCGGCATACAAGGTGTCAAAGGCCAGGGACGACTTGCCGGACCCGGACAAGCCGGTGATGACGATCAGTTTGTCCCGTGGCAGGGTCAGGTCGATATTCTTCAGGTTGTGGGTTCGAGCCCCACGAATCAGGATCTTGTCCAAGGTGGCCTCGCTCGGCGGGCGTAAACGTAGGAGTATAAGGCCAAATACTGGATGGATGCACACTATCAAATGTGCACGATGGTGCCTTACATGAAGACTCTGTCATCCGTGCGCGGCAAAGCGTCGCCCTATACCCCGTCAACCGATGGGACTGATAGAATCGCCGCCGGTTCACATGAGGTAATTCCATGCACGATCCCCACAGCGAACGCATGAGTGGTAGCGAGACCCGCGCAGCGAGCGGTCTGGCCCTGGTGTTCGCGTTCCGTATGCTTGGCATGTTCATGGTGTTGCCGGTATTGGCGACCTACGGCATGGACCTGGCAGGCGCGACCCCGGCCCTGATCGGCCTGGCGATTGGCGCCTACGGCCTGACCCAGGCGGTGTTCCAGATTCCCTTCGGGATCATTTCCGACCGTATCGGGCGGCGCCCGGTGATTTACCTGGGTTTGATCGTCTTTGCCCTGGGCAGCGTGCTGGCGGCCAACGCCGACTCGATCTGGGGCGTGATCGCCGGCCGGATCCTGCAGGGTGCCGGGGCGATTTCCGCAGCGGTCATGGCCTTGTTGTCCGACCTGACCCGCGAACAGCACCGCACCAAGGCCATGGCCATGATCGGCATGACCATCGGCCTGTCGTTCGCCGTGGCCATGGTGGTCGGGCCGCTGCTGACCCGCGCCTTCGGCCTGTCCGGGCTGTTCCTGGCGACCGGCGGCATGGCATTGCTGGGGATCGTCATCGTGATGTTCATGGTGCCGCGCTCCACGGGCCCCTTGCAGCACCGTGAGTCCGGGGTCGCCCGCCAGGCCTTGTTGCCGACCCTCAAGCACCCGGACCTGCTGCGCCTGGACCTGGGGATTTTTGTGTTGCACGCGATGTTGATGTCGAGTTTCGTCGCCTTGCCGCTGGCGCTGGTGGAAAAAGCCGGGCTGCCCAAGGAACAGCATTGGTGGGTGTACCTGACCGCGCTACTGATTTCGTTCTTCGCCATGATTCCGTTCATCATCTACGGCGAGAAGAAACGCAAAATGAAACGAGTTTTACTCGGTGCCGTCGCGACGCTGATGCTCACTGAGCTATTCTTCTGGCAGTTCGGCGACAGCTTGCGGGCCCTGGTGATTGGTACGGTGGTGTTCTTCACCGCGTTCAATCTGCTGGAAGCCTCCTTGCCGTCGTTGATCAGCAAGGTTTCACCGGCAGGCGGCAAGGGCACGGCCATGGGGGTCTACTCCACCAGCCAGTTCCTCGGCTCGGCACTGGGCGGCATCATGGGTGGCTGGATGTACCAGCATGGCGGTCTGTCGGTTGTGTTCCTCGGATGCGCAGGTCTGGCTGCCCTCTGGTTGGCCTTTGCTGTTACCATGCGCGAACCTCCCTATGTGACGAGCCTGCGCTTGCCGTTATCGCCCGAAGCGATCCGCGAAGCCGGTCTGGTTGAGCGCCTGCTGGCCGTCGTTGGGGTAACCGATGCCATCGTGGTGGCTGATGAAGCCGCCATTTACATCAAATTGGACACCGAACTATTGGATCGCACCACCCTCGAGCGCCTGGTCAACAACCCGGCGCCGACAGCGTGCGAAGCCTAGGAGAACGTTATGGCCCGTGGGGTTAACAAAGTCATATTGGTCGGCACTTGCGGCCAGGATCCCGAAGTTCGCTACTTGCCTAACGGTAACGCCGTGACCAACCTGAGTCTGGCGACCAGCGAACAATGGACCGACAAGCAAACTGGCCAGAAAGTCGAAAAGACCGAATGGCACCGTGTATCGATGTTCGGCAAGGTTGCAGAGATCGCCGGCGAATACCTGCGTAAAGGTTCGCAGGTCTACATCGAAGGCAAGCTGCAGACCCGCGAGTGGGAAAAAGACGGCATCAAGCGTTACACCACCGAAATCGTGGTCGACATGCAAGGCACCATGCAACTGCTGGGCGGCCGTCCACAGGGCGACCAGCAAGGCCAGGGCGGCGGCGGTAACAACTACCAGCAAGCCGCTCCACGCCAGCAGGCACCGCGTCCGGCTCCGTCGCAACAGCCACAGCGTGAGTCGCGTCCAGCGCCACAGCAACAGGCCGCACCGCAGCCGGCTGCAGACTTCGACAGCTTTGATGACGATATTCCGTTTTAACGCAGCAACAAGCTTCAAGCCACAAGCTGCAAGCTGAAAGAACCCGCGTTTCGGTCCACGAAACGCGGGTTTTTTGCTTTCGCTTGCCGCTTAACGCTGGGCAAATCGCAACATATCCGCATTCACCTGCGCTTTATGCGTATCCGTCAGCCCGTGTGGAGCCCCTGGGTAGACGATCAGTTCGGCGTGTTCGATCAAGCGTTTGCTCTCAAGCCCCGCGGCCTGGATCGGCACGATCTGGTCGTCGTCGCCATGGATGATCAGGGTGGGGATGTCGAATTTCTTCAGGTCCTGGCGAAAGTCGGTTTCCGAGAAGGCCTTGATGCTGTCGAGGGTGTTTTTATGGCCGCCCATCATGCCTTGCATCCAGAATGCGTCGATCAGCCCCTGGGACGGTGTGGCGCCGGGGCGGTTGAAGCCGAAGAATGGGCCGCCGGCAACGTCCTTGTAGAGTTGCGAGCGGTCGGCGATTGAGCCGGCACGGATGCCGTCGAAGACTTCGATTGGCAGGCCCTTGGGGTTGGTCTCGGTTTTCAGCATCAGCGGCGGCACCGCTGAAATCAGCCCGGCCTTGGCCAGTCGTTGAGTGCCGTGCCGGCCGATATAGCGGGCGACTTCACCGCCGCCGGTGGAGAAGCCGAAGAGAATCACGTTGTTCAGGTCCAGCTGTTCGATCAGTTCGGCGAGGTCGTCGGCGTAGTGATCCATGTCATTGCCGTCCCACGGCTGGCTGGAGCGTCCGTGCCCACGTCGATCGTGGGCGATGGCGCGAAAGCCATTGTCGGCAAAGTGCAGCATCTGTGATTCCCAGCTGTCACTGGAGAGCGGCCAGCCATGGCTGAAAACTACCGGTTGCCCACTGCCCCAGTCCTTGTAGTACAGGGTGTTGCCTTCGCGAGTCGTGAGAGTAGCCATGTCGATCGTCTCCAATGAATGCTCAGGGAATGAGGCTTAGGGCTGTGCCGCCAGGAACTCTGCGGTGGACACCACGCTGGCATAGGCAAAACCCAGGGCCGACATGAAGGCGGCGTGCACTTGGGCGGCGGGTACCACCTGGCCGTTGAATTCCAGGTCGCGGGACGCGCAGGCGTCGTGGATCACCGTGACGTTGTAGCCAAGGTCCGCCGCAGCGCGCGTGATGCCGTCGATGCACATGTGGCTCATGCTGCCGACCACCACCAGGCTCTCGATGCCTTGCTGGTCGAGGATTGACTGTAGTTCGGTTTCGCGGAACGAGTTGACGAAGTGCTTGAGCACCACCGGCTCGTCGCTGCGATTCAGCACCTTGGGGTGCAACTTGGCGCCATCGGAGCCGGGGGTGAAGAATGGGGCTTCGCTGGAGGTGAACTCGTGGCGGATGTGCACCACCGGGTGGCCGGCTTCGCGGAACGCCTGGAGCAGTTTTACCGCGTTGTCGGCAGCGGCATCGGCGCCGACCAACGGCCATTTACCCTGGGGGAAGTAGTCATTCTGGATATCGACTACGATGAGTGCTTGCTTGGCCATGGGTGTTTCCTCTGGAGTGGGTGTGGGCGCCAGTATTGCCGCGCACGGACGCTACGAGGATTGGCCGCACCGACAATAGAAGGGGGAAAACTGACAATGGGTGTAGAACGCGCAGTCGCCGAGTTGGGCGTGCTGATCTATCCCGGTGCGCAGATGGCGGCAGTACACGGCTTGACCGATCTGTTTGGCGTCGCCAATCGCATTGCCGCCGAGCACCAGAGCGCGCAGTTGCCGTGGTTGCGGGTCAGCCACTGGCAGGCAGAGCCCGGACACGCTCCGCAGCGTGTCTACGACAGTCATCCTGGCCCCGATGCGGGCTTGGTGGCGCTGCTGATTCCGCCGTCGATCGGCGGTTTTTGCGAAGGGCAGGCGTCAGCGCCGCTGATCGGTTGGTTGCGCCAGCAGCACGCGAGCGGGGCAACCTTGGGTGGGGTCTGCGTGGGGTCGATTCTGCTGGCTGAAAGCGGTCTGCTCGATGGCCGTAGCGCTACCACTCACTGGACCTCGGCCAAGCAGTTCGCCGAGCGTTATCCCCAGGTCAAGCTCAACGCCGACACCCCCATCGTCGATGACGGCGATTTGATCACCACCGCCGGCCTGATGGCCTGGTCCGAACTGGGCCTGCGCCTGGTAGACCGTTTGCTCGGGCCGAGCATTGCCACCGGCACGGCGCGGTTCCTGGTGGTCGAACACAGTGACAGCGCGAGCCAGTGCGGCAGCAACTTCGCGCCGATCCTCAGCCATGGCGACGCGGCGATCCTCAAGGTCCAGCACTGGCTGCAAGCCAACGGCGCGGTGGAAGTCTCGTTGAGCGTGATGGCCCAGCAGGCGGGCCTGGAGGAACGCACTTTCCTGCGCCGCTTCCGCACGTCTACCGGCTTGAAACCCACTGAGTACTGCCAGCACCTGCGGGTGGGCAAGGCTCGGGAAATGCTCGAGTTCACCAACGGCACCATCGACCATATCGCCTGGACCGTCGGCTACACGGACCCCAGCGCGTTTCGCGCGACCTTCAGGAAAATCACCGGGCTGGCGCCCAGCGATTACCGCAGCAAATTCGGGGTGTCGCCAACGGCGGTACTGGCGCGGTAACAGCGTGGATCGATCGTGCAAAATGCCGGAGCGTTGGCGCTGGTCGTGCAGAATAAGACAAGCCAGTTGCCAGCCGTGCCCCCCACAGCACGCGAATCGACCGCGCATCCGCCAATAACCAGGGTTGGCCTGATCCCTGCACCGCCCTGAGCTACATTCATCAAGCGCAGATGGCAGGGGGACGCATGACCCCGACTAATCGCAACAAACTGGTGGTGGCCCATTCCGTGCGGCCCCAGGCGCCGCAGCACGAGGTCGAGACCAACCGGGCGCTGGCGCAGTGGCTGGCGCAGATTCTCGGCTGGCCATATGGCGGCAGTTACGACGCGGACACCCATGCCGGGCGCGACCTGTACCTGCTGCCCACCCAGACCCTGGTCGGTGGTGGGGCGGCCCGTCAGTTGGGAGTCAAAGGGCCGGACGATCTGTGGGGCGGCTACGTCGACCACTCGTTCATCTGCACCAAAGCCATCACCCATGGTCTATTGAACAGGCAGGCCAAGGCGCCCGAAGGCTGGGCCCCCTTGTTTGCGGAGCGAGTGCGCCAGGTGGTGCTGGAGGGCATCAGTGTGTTTTCCCTCGAGGACGCCCTGCCAGCGGCCGAGCAACTGCTCGAGCGTGGCCCGCTGCGGCTGAAACCGATACACGCGTGTGCCGGACGGGGCCAGGAAGTGATCAGCAACCTCGCAGCGTTCCGGCAGGTCCTCGGCCGTGCCGACGCTGCCGACTTGTTCGCCAGTGGCGTGGTGCTGGAGCAGGACCTCAAGAAGGTCATCACCCACAGCGTCGGCCAGAGTTTCATTGCTGACACCGTACTCAGTTACTGCGGCGAGCAATACCTGACCGAAGACGGTCTAGGCGAAAAAGTCTATGGCGGTTCGGACTTGCTGGTGGTCCAAGGCTATTACGCCGACCTGCTCAAGTTGCCTTTGGCCGACGACGTGCGCCTGGCCATTGAACAGGCGCAGGTGTTCGACCTCGCGGCGGACGAGGCTTACCCGGGGTTCTATGCCTCGCGGCGCAACTACGACATCGCCCAGGGCCTCGATGCCCAGGGGCAGCGCTGCAGCGGCGTGCTTGAGCAGTCGTGGCGCATGGGCGGGGCCAGCAGTGCGGAAGTGGCGGCGTTGCAGAGTTTCGTCAAGCAACCGGGTTTGCCGGCGATTCGCGTGTCGTCGGTGGAAACCTACCATGACCAGCCCTTGCCGGCCGGGGCCATCGAGGTGTACCGCGGCCCGGCAGAAAACAGTGATTTTCTCCTCAAGTATGTGACGGTCAAACCCTATGACGGCTAGAAGCGAAACCATTGAAATCGAGATCGACGACGAACACATGAGCGCGACCTTCCTGAGTCCCAAATCCAAGGTCCCCGGTGTGTTGTTCGTACACGGCTGGGGCGGCAGCCAGGAGCGCGACCTGGAGCGGGCCAAGGGCATTGCCGGCCTGGGCTGCGTGTGCCTGACCTTCGACTTGCGTGGACACACCGGCGGTACGGGCATCCCACTGAGCCGAGTGACCCGCGAAGATAACCTCAAGGACCTCCTGGCCGCCTATGACCGCCTGCTGGCCCACCCGGCCATCGATACTTCAGCGGTAGCGGTAGTGGGCACCAGTTACGGTGGCTACTTGGCGGCGATCCTCACCACCTTGCGCCCGGTGCGCTGGCTGGCATTGCGGGTGCCGGCGCTGTACCGCGACGAGCTATGGCACACCCCCAAGCGCGACCTCGACAAGCAGGATCTGCTCGATTACCGCAGCACCCTGGTGCATGCCGACAGCAATCGGGCCCTGTATGCCTGCGCGCAATTCACCGGCGATGTGTTGCTGGTGGAGTCGCAAACCGATGATTACATACCCCATGCCACCATCATGAGTTACCGCGCGGCGTGCCAGCAGACCCACTCCCTGACCCACCGCATCATCGATGGCGCCGATCACGCCCTCAGCGAGCCCGTGGCGCAACAGGCCTACACCTCGATCCTGGTGGGCTGGATTACCGAGATGGTGGTGGGTGAGCGGTTGAGCATCATCCAGTCCAGCTGACAGGCGTTTTTGGGGTGGGAGCGAGCCTGCTCGCGATGCCCGCAAGGACACCGCGGGGAATCAGGCTTGGCACTTCATCGTTGGCGACCATCGCGAGCAGGCCGCAAGCGGGCGCTCGCTCCTACAGTGTAAGTGGGCGTTCAGGAGGGTTTTTTCTCGATCCGCAGCGCCTTGGCCTTGGCTTCCACCACCAGGTACATGGCCACGGTGATCAACAGCGGCAACAGGAAGTAGATCGCCCGATAGGCCAGCAATCCGGCGACCAGGCTGCCGCGAGAGGCCTGGTGTTGCAGCAGGGCGACAAACACCGCCTCCAGTACCCCAAGCCCGGCCGGAATGTGAGTGATTACCCCGGCGATGGCACTGATCAACAGCACCCCAAGCACCAGCGGATAGTCGAGTTTGCTCGGCAGCAAAGTAAAAATCACCGCCGCCATCAGCGACCAGTTCAATGCTCCCAGAGCCAGTTGCAGCATCGCCATGCGCAGTGACGGCAGGTTGATCTCAACCCCACGAATCGACCATTCACGACGGCTGGAAAAGCGGCACGCCGCCAGGTAGCCGGCGCTCACCAGCAGCAACAGCAGGCCCACGCCCTGCAAGGCCGCGCTGCTGAGCTTCCAGCCCGGGGGCATGTGCACCAGGCCACTGCTGAAGATCGCCCCGGCCACCAGCATATAGCCAAACCAGTTGGTGGCCAGGCTCAGGCCGAGGATCTTGGCGATGTTGCCCTTGCTGACCCCCAGCCGCGAATACAGGCGATAACGCATGGCGATACCGCCGACCCAGGCACTCAGGTTGAGGTTGAACGCGTAGCTGATCACCCCCACCGGCAGGATTTGTCGCCAGGTCAGGTTTTGCCCGATGTAGGTGCGGCCGATCAGGTCGAAGCAGGCATAGGTGAGAAAACTCAGCACGGTAATCGTCGAGGCGATGATCAGGGTCCGCACCTTGAAGTCCTGCAGGGTGTCGAACACTTCGCTCCAATCGATGCGGTGGGCGAGCAGGGTGAACAACACTATCAGCAGCAGGAAAAACAGCGCCGTCAGCGGCTTTTTCAGGCGCCGCCAACGGGACGGCGGATGCTCGGCAACTGCGGGGGCGTCTTGGCTTTCAGCGCGATTCATGGGCGTCATCCTGCACCTGAGTTGCTGGCGTGAAAGGCTGCAGGCGCGGTTTGTGCGCCGGCAGCCAACCGGCCCAGGCGGGGAAGTGCCGCAGGCAGTGGAACACCAGGAAGCCAATGGTCATGCGCCACAGCAATCCTCGGGGGCGCTGGTTGGCCGGCATGACCTTACAGTGATGGTCGCTCAGTTCGTCGAGGCGCTCGCACAGCTCGCGGTTGAATGCCCGGTCGCGAATCAGCACGTTGGCTTCCAGGTTCAACGACAGGCTCAAGGGGTCGAGGTTGCTCGAGCCGACCGTGCTCCAGTCCTCATCCACCAGGGCGACTTTGCCGTGCAGTGGGCGGTCGCAGTACTCATAGATCTTCACCCCCGATTGCTGCAGGTAGTCATAGGTCAGGCGGGCCGCCAGCTTGGCCACCAGCATGTCCGGTTGCCCCTGCAGGATCAGCCGCACCTCGACCCCTCGGCGGGCGGCGTTGCGAATTTCGCGCAGCAGGCGGTAGCCGGGGAAAAAGTAGGCGTTGGCGATGATCACCCGGCGTTGGGCGCTGCGCAGCACCTGCAAGTACACGTCTTCGATGTCCCGGGGGTGGTCGCGGTTGTCGCGGTAGACCAGGCGCACCTGGCCATCGTGATCGCTGAACGCTAGCTCGCTGCGCCGGTGCTTGCGCCGCAGCCAGCCAGAGCGCGCCCGGGCATGGCGGCCGCTTTGCAGCAGGGCGAAGTGATGGATGTCGACCACCGCCGGCCCCTCTACCTGCACCGCATAATCCTGCTTGGCCTGGGGGCCGAAGTCGGCCAGGTGATCGGCGCTGAAGTTGATGCCGCCGACAAAGGCGATGCTGCCGTCCACCACCACGATCTTGCGATGCAGGCGGCGGAACCAGTTGGTACGGATGCCCAGGCGCCGTGGGGCCGGGTCGAACATCTGCAAGTGCACGCCGGCATCACACATCGCCAGGAGGAATTCGCTGGCCAGTTCGCCGCAACCAAAACCATCGAGGCTGACGGTGACACGCACCCCGCGCTGCGCCGCCTCGATCAGGATCTGCTGCAGCTCGCTGCCGACCTTGTCCTCGAACAGAATGAAGGTCTCCAGCAGAATTTCGCTCTTGGCCTGGCGCAGAGCCTCGAACACCTTGGGAAAGTAGGCCTCGCCATTTTCCAGCAAGACCACGCAGTTGTTGCCGTGCCAGCCATAATCGAGGTCGACGAGCGCGCGTCTGGCCGTGGTCGATTCGGCGGCGGAGGCCTGGGGTTCGAGCAGGTTTTTTTCCAGCGGGGCGCTGCTCATAGCTCAATCTCCACCGACAGCGGAACGTGATCGGAAAGGTGCGACCAGGGCCGCGCCGCCAGCACCTGCGGGCGATGGGCCTTGAGGTTGCGCACGTAGATGCGGTCCAGGCGCAGGAGGGGCAGGCGGGCCGGGAAACTGCGCGCCGGCTGGCCATGGTGCTCGCGGAACACCTCGCGCAGGCCCAACGGATTGAGCAGATCGTCGGCGCGCTGGCGCCAGTCATTGAAGTCGCCGGCGACTATCACCCTGGCGTCGGCTGGCAACTCTTGCAGGCGCTTGATCAGCAGTTGCAGTTGTTCATCGCGATGGGCCTGATGCAAGCCCAGGTGCACGCACATGGCATGCACCTGCTGGCCGTCACCGGGCAGGCGTAACACGCAATGCAGCACGCCACGGCTTTCATGGCCGCTGATGGAGACGTCGAGGTTGTCGTGACGGATGATCTGGAATTTCGACAGCAGCGCGTTACCGTGGTCGCCTGCCGGATACACCGCGTTGCGCCCATAGGCGAACTGCGGCCAGAGGCTGTCGGCGAGGAATTCGTACTGGGGCATGCTGGGCCAGTTGCTGTAGCGCCGGGGATGGTGCTCATGGGCGCCGTGCACTTCCTGCAGGAACACCACGTCGGCGCCGACACTGCGCACCGCTTCACGCAGTTCGGGCAGGATGAAGCGCCGATTGAGGGCGGCGAAGCCCTTGTGGGTATTGACCGTGAGCACGGTAAAACGGCGTACCGCGGTGCGGCTTGCACTCGCTGCATCGGGTTGCTCGGCCTGCTCGCCGCTGGTGTCAAACGCCGCCATGTGTGATCCCGCCTGATGATCGTCGGGCTGCCCCCTGTTTGTTGATGACTGTGGGCCAGGGCGGAAAGTTTCGACGACGTTACGGGCGGTCAAACGCCTGGGCAGTGAAACCTTCATTGGGTTTTGCCGATCTACGCTTGTAGCGATCGCTCAAGGCTGCGATCTTCTGCACACATCACCTGGTCAAAAAGGAGCACCGCGTTTTGTCTCCAATCAAAACCGCGATCTGGCTCGCGCTACTGTTGTGTTGCGCCAGTCCTGCCTTGCAGGCGAATGCGCTACCGGCCATTGCGGCGGTTACCGGTAAAGAGCCGGCCGCAGCGTCCAAACCCGAACCGCTGGTGCAGGGCGGCCTGCTGGGCGCCATCAGTTCGAGCATCGATGACGTCCAGGAAAAGCTCGATCTTAACGAGCACCTGGTACAAGCCTGGCGCCTGCGCGCGGACCGCGCGGTGGATGAGGTGGACCAACTGGTCAATCAGCCTTCGCCGCGTTCGAGTTGGAGCGTGGTCGGCGATTTCCTCCTGCTGAGCGTGGTATGGGGCGGGGTGTTTGCGCTGCTCTGGTTACTCGGTGGCCTGCTGGCCCGACGCCTGGCACGGCATCGCCTGTTGCTCACCCGGGAGCGTGGCCAGGCGTTGCTCGGTTACCTGCTGCCCTACACGCTGCCCGCCTTGATCAGCTTGCCTCTGACCCTCTACCTCAGTCATTTCCTGCCCGCATCGGCAGGCCGCGCACTCGCCTTGAGCCTGGCCTACGCCACCAGCGCCGGGATCTTTGTCGCCTCGCTGTTGCTGTCGCTGGTGGTGCTGTTCAACGTCGGGCACAAGCGCCAGGCAGTGCGCATCCTGCTGCAGAACAGCCCGCGGCCGTTGTTCGCCATGGGTTTTCTGGTGGCCCTGAGCGACGCCTTGACCAGCTCGCAGATCGCCAATCGCCTGGGGGACAACCTGACCAGCAGTATCGCGGTGTTCACCGGTATGTCGGCGTCGATCATCTTCGGCCTGCTGGTGATTCGCCTGCGCAGGCCGGTGGGTCAGTTGATCCGCATCCTGCCGCTGGCCCAGCGCCAGAAACAACCGGCATTGCGCGAGACCCTGCGGATCTTTTCCGGGGTCTGGTACTGGCCGATCCTGTTGATGGTGCTGGTGTCGCTGATCAACCTGATCGGCATCGGCGATGACAATCAGAAGGTCCTGCGCTGTGCCTTGTTCACCACGTTGCTGCTGATTGCCACGGTGTTTATCAGCACCATGCTGCAACACCTATTCAAGTCCCGCAGCGCGCTGGCGGTGCAGCGCAGCGGTGCCTACAAGGAGCGTTTCCTGAGCCTGTCCCACGCCTTGCTGCGGATTGTCATGGCCATCGCCTTCATCGACATCCTGGGGCGGATCTGGGGCGTATCGTTGTTCGAGTTCGCGGTCAGCAACGCGATTGGCCGGGCGATCAGCGATTCGTTGAGCCGCATCGGCCTGATCTTCCTGGTGACCTGGCTGGTGTGGGTGGTACTCGACACGGCCATTCAGGAAGCCTTGAAGCCGCCGGTCAACAAGCGCAATGCGCGCCAGCCCAGTACCCGGATCAAAACCATCCTGCCGCTGCTGCGCAACGCGATGAAAATCATCCTGGTGGTGATCTGCGCAATCACCACCATGGCCAACCTTGGGATCAACGTCGCACCGTTCCTGGCCGGTGCCGGGGTGGTGGGGCTGGCGATCGGTTTTGGTTCGCAGCAACTGGTACAGGATGTGATCACCGGGCTGTTCATCATCATCGAAGACACCCTGTCGATCGGCGACTGGGTGGTGCTCGACTCGGGGCATGCCGGCACGGTGGAGGGCCTGACCATCCGGACCCTGCGCCTGCGCGACGGCAAGGGCTTCGTGCATTCGGTGCCATTCGGCCAGATCAAGGCGGTCACCAACCAGTCGCGGCAATTCGCCTTTGCGTTTTTCTCGGTGCAGTTCACCTACGACACCGATGTCGACCAGGCCATCGCGCTGATCCGCGACGCGGGCCGTTCGATCAGCGAAGACCCGTTCCTCAAGTACAACCTGCAAGGCCCGCTGGAAGTGTTCGGGGTCGACAAGATGGACCTCAACGGGGTGATCCTGACGGCGCAGTTCCGCACGGTCTCCGGCGGCCAATATGCGGTGAACCGGGCGTTCAACCTGCGCTTGAAAAAGCTTGTGGATAACAGCCCCTGGGTGCATTTCGCGCAGACTTATCCACAGCAGGTGCTGCTGCATGAGCGACACCTGGACCGACCCGAAGACAAGCATGAGGAGGCGGTCGCCGCCAAGGACAACTCAGCGCTGCTGATGCCCAATCCGAGCCACAGCGCCTAAGCGCCCGGCAGCCCAGGGTCGGCGACTGACACGAGCCGGTACTGAGTCAGCTTCTGCTGCAGCGCGCTGCGTTGTTGCAGGTCCAGTTGCAGCCAGAAATGCTGCACGCCGGCGATCTCGGCCGCCGCCGGCAAGCCGTCGCGGTACACCAGTCGATTGCTGGCCAGGGCCGGGACTTTCTGCCCCGGCAGCAAGGTGCCGACCAGGTTCAGCGGATCAACCCCACAGACGCTGACCAGGCTGCCGTCATGGGGGCGGCGGCGCACTTCGCGCAGCAGCGGGATGGCTTCGGGCAGGGCGAACTGCTCGCCGGCCAGGCCACTGACAAAACGTCCGCCGCGGATCTCCCCGCGTGCCTCCAGGCGATGAAAGGTGCGCAGCAATTCCCGCCAACTGGGCAGCCAGTCCGCTTCGCGCGCAAGCAAGCGCCAGAACACCACGCCGTAGCGGCGCAGCAAGGTCATGGCGATGTGTTCAAGGGTGCCTGCGGGTGTGCCGCGCGGGGCATCGCTGACGGGGGCGGCTGTGCGACGCAGCAGGGCCCAGCGTCCGGCATCGTCCATCCCACCGACCAGGGGCCCGCGCCCGCGTCGGCTGCTGCGGGCCTGGCGTTTGCTCGCCGGGGTGATCAGTGCGCGCAGGCCGGCAAAGCTGTCGGCATTCACCAGGCCGGCGCCGACCAACTCCTGCAAGGCGATCTCCAGTTCACTGCGCAGCAGGTGCGCCTCGTGCAGCAACTCATCAAAAAACAGCGCGCCGTGTTGGCTCAGGGCCTGATGGACTTTCTGGGTCTTGGGCGACAAATCCTCGACCTGTGCCTGTTCGGTCAAGCTGCTCCAGAGTGCCGCTTGCGCCCTGGGCAACAACACGATCGGCGTGCTGCGCAGGGCCACGCTGGCGGTCTTGTGGCGCGCGCTCAAGCGCGTCCAGACCAGCTTGCCGCTGCGGCACAGTTCATCCAGCCAGGTGGCCGAGTAGCCTTTGAGTCGCGCCGGCAACAGATCACTGTCCCAGGCCGAAGCCGCCGCCGGGTAGCCTTCGAACTGCGCGACGATCACCGGCAACATGGCGTTGCCCTGGCCTTGGGTTGTCGCGGACAGGTGCTGCCAGTCAAACAGAAATCGCATGAAGTCCTGCAGGGCCACCGGTTCGATTTCCCGGCGCAGGCGCTTGACCGTGTAGCGGTGGATCCGCGCCAGTAGATGCCGCTCGCACCACTGTTCCTGCGTCGTGCCTGGGCTGAAGCGCCCACGCAATACGTAACCGTCGCGCTCCAGTTGGGCCAGGCCTTGCTCGACCAACAGCGGCATCAGCCCCAGGGCGGCGGCAATCTCACTCAGGGGCAGTGGGCCGAAGGCGCTGAGCCGGGCGCGGAGCAGCTCCACCAGCGCCTCATCAGGTGCCCACAGCTGGTCAAAGCCTGGTAGCGGATGGAGCGGCGGTTGCAGCAGCGCCTGTGGATAAACTTCTTGCAGGCAGCTCAGGCGCTCCAGCGCCAGCCACAGGCCATGTTCGGCATCGATGGCCAGGCGGCTGGCGCGGCCTTGCTCGGCCAGCTCCCGTAGCCACGGCAACCATCGATCGTTCTGCTGCACCTCGTTGTCGGTGATGGCTCCCAGGCTCATCAGCGCTTCATGCATTTCATCGACGCTGGCGGGTTGCGGCCAGGCCTCTTCGCGCACCGACTCGATTGCCTGTGGGTCCAGAGCGCCGAGGTCATCGGTCGCCTGCGGATCGCTCCAGCGACGGCTGAGCACCGCTTGCGTGCGACGTTCCTCCAGAGGCGCATCGTCAAGAAAGGTGTAGGGCCGGGCGTTGAGTATTTCCGCCGCCAGGGGCGAAGGGGCGGGTAGGTCGCGACTGATCAACCGCAGTTCGCCCTGCTCCATGCGCCGCAACAAGGCCAGCCAGCCGTTGCAGTCCATGGCTTCGTGCAGGCAGTCGTCGAGGGTTTGCTCAACCAGTGGGTGATCGGGAATTTCCCGTTCACCGGCGAGGTTTTCCAGGCAGGCGATCTGGTCGGGAAACACGCTGGCGATCAAGTCTTCACTTTTCATCCGCTGGATCTGCGGCGCCACCTTGCGGCCACCGCTGTAGCGCGGCAGCGCCAGGGCCACGCCGGCATTCCAGCGCCAGCGCACGCCGAACAGCGGGGCGTCGAGCACTGCCTGGACGAGGATCTGCTCGGCGCTGTTGCTGTGCAGGTAACGCCAGACGTCCTGCAGTTCAAAACTGTGGCTGGTGGACAGCGACAGGACGATGGCGTCCTCGCTGGCGGCGGCCTGCAATTCGAAGTTGAAGGTGCGGCAGAAGCGCTTGCGCAAGGCCAGGCCCCAGGCGCGGTTGATGCGGCTGCCGAAGGGCGTGTGGATGATCAGTTGGGTGCCGCCGGACTCATCGAAAAAGCGCTCCATCAGCAGCGTGTCCTGGGACGGCAGGGCGCCGAGGGCCAGGCGCGCGGGGGCCAGGTAGTCCACCAGTTGTTCGGCGCAGGCCAGGTTCAGGCCAAGGGTCGCGGTCAGCCAGGCCAGGCTCGGTTGCAAGTCGCCGGGCGTGGCGCCCAGCAGTTGGTCGAGCTGGGCGTGCAGGCGCGCCACGGCGTAGGACAACTCGGCGCTGCGCCCCGGTGCTTCGCCCAGCCAGAACGGGATGGTGGGCGGCTGGCCCTGGGCGTCCTCGACCCGCACCTTGCCGGTTTCGACCCGCAGGATCCGGTAGGAGCTGTTGCCCAATTGGAAGACATCGCCGGCGATACTCTCCACCGCGAAGTCTTCGTTGACGCTGCCGATGTTCAGCCCCTGGGGCTCCAGCAACACGCTGTAGTCGGCGTTGTCGGGAATCGTCCCGCCGCTGGTCACTGCGGTCAGCCGGGCCCCGCGGCGGCCGCGCAAGGAACCGCTGACGGCGTCGCGGTGCAAGTACGCACTGCGGATGCCTTGGCGACCGTTGTAGCCTTCGGCAAGCATCTTCAGCACGGCCTGGTAATGGGCCTGGTCCAGCGCGGCGTAGGGTGAGGCGCGGCGCAGGGTGTCGAACAGCGCCTGCTCCGGCCATTCCTGGCAACTGACTTCGGCGATGATCTGCTGGGCGAGTACGTCCAGCGGCGCGACGGGGATCAGCAGGCTATCGAGCTCGCCCCGGCGCACGCAGTCGAGCAGGGCGGCGCATTCGATCAGGTCGTCGCGGGTGGTGGCGAACAGGCGCCCCTTGGGCGTGCCGCCAACCTGGTGCCCGGAGCGGCCGACCCGTTGCAGGAACCCGGCAATCGAACGCGGCGAGGCGATCTGGCAGACCAGTTCGACGTCGCCGATGTCGATCCCCAGTTCCAGCGACGCAGTGGCGATCAGCACCTGCAGCTCGCCGCGCTTGAGTCGTTGCTCGGCATCCAGGCGAAACTCCTTGGCCAGGCTGCCGTGGTGCGCGGCCACCGCGTGCTTGCCCAGGCGTTCGCTGAGGTGGCGGCTCAAGCGTTCGGCCAGGCGCCGGGTGTTGACGAAGACCAGGGTGGTGCGGTGCTCGCGGGCGAGGGTGGCGATGCGCTCATAGACCAGCTCCCAGACATCGTTGGCCATCACTGCCGACAACGGCACGGGCGGCACTTCGATGTCCAGGTCCCGGGGGCGGGCGTGGCCGATGTCGACGATGTCACAGGGGCGTCCAGTGCCCACCAGGAATCGCGACACCGCGTCGATGGGCTTTTGCGTGGCAGACAGGCCGATGCGCAGCAGCGGCTCGCGGCACAACGCCTGCAAGCGCTCCAGGCTCAGGGCCAGGTGGCTGCCGCGCTTGCTGGCGGCCATGGCGTGGATTTCATCGACGATCACCGTGCGGGTGCTGGCGAGCATTCGTCGGCCCGAGTCGGAGCCGAGCAGCACGTAGAGCGATTCCGGGGTGGTCACCAGAATGTGCGGCGCGCTTTTACGCATCGCCGTGCGCTCCTTTTGCGGGGTATCGCCGGTGCGCACCGCGGTACTGATCTGCAATTCAGGCAGTCCCTGCTGTTGCAGTTGCGCAGTGATGCCGGCCAGCGGGGTCTGCAGGTTGAGCTGGATGTCGTTGGACAGCGCCTTGAGGGGCGAGACGTAGACCACCCGGGTTTCGTCAGGCAACTCGCCGGCCAGGGCCAGGCCTTGCCGGACCAGGTCGTCGATGACCGCCAGAAACGCGGTGAGGGTCTTGCCGGAGCCGGTGGGCGCGGCAATCAGGGTCGAGCGGCGCTGGCGGATCAAGGGCCACGCGCGCGCCTGGGCGGCAGTGACCGTCGCGAAGGTGCTGCTGAACCAGGCGCTGACGGCGGGGTGAAAGCCGTCGAGGACGCTGTCGGCGGACTCGGGGAGATTCATGGGCTCAGTTATGCGACGGCCCGGCCCAAGTTGCAAGTGCGCGCGCAGTGCGGCCCAGCGCTGCCCCTGGCTGCGACTGCAAAGGCTGCGGTTGGCAGTTTATAAGTGACGGTTGCGTATTAAACCCGCAAAATGTAACGATTCCGGCAACTCTCAACGACAACGCCTGCGGGCGCTGTCGCTACACTCATCGTTTCAAACAGACTGGGCCTGCTGACTCTATGCGAATGCGCCTTATGTTACTGGGTGGCGGAAATGCCCTTGGGCAGGCGCTGATTCGCCTCGGTGCGGAGGAAGACATCGGTTTCCTCGCCCCCCGTCCACCGCAAGACGGCTGGGATGCCGCGAGCCTGACCCAACTGCTCGACGACACTCGCCCGGACGCGCTGATCAACCTCGCCTACTACTTCGACTGGTTCCAGGCCGAGCAGGTGCCCGAGGCGCGCCTGGCCGGGCAGGAACGAGCAGTCGAGCGCCTGGCGGAATTGTGCCAGCACCACAACATCGTCCTGCTCCAGCCTTCCAGCTATCGAGTGTTCGATGGCTCGCGGGCCACTGCCTACAGTGAAAAGGACGAACCGGTGCCACTGGGCCTGCGTGGCCAGGCGTTGTGGCGCATCGAGCAGAGCGTGCGCGCAACCTGCCCGCAACACGTGATGCTGCGGTTTGGCTGGTTACTCGATGACAGTGCCGATGGCGCACTGGGACGCTTCCTGGCACGTGCCGAACAGCCTGAAGAGCTGCTGATGGCCGATGACCGACGGGGCAACCCAACCCCGGTGGACGACGCCGCACGGGTGATCATTTCGGTGCTCAAGCAACTCGATTGCGCGGCGCCGCTGTGGGGCACCTATCACTACGCCGGACACGAGGCGACCACGCCGCTGGCGCTGGGCCAGGCCATTTTGACCGAGGCCCGCAGCCTGCATCCGCTGGCCATCGAAGCACCGACTGCGCAGGCCCATGCCGCGCGCCCGGATGCCGCCGAAGAGCCGCAACACGCGGTCCTGGCCTGCAAGAAAATTCTGCACACCTTCGGGATCAAGCCGCGCGCCTGGCGTGCCGCGCTCCCGGGCTTACTGGATAGGTTTTATCGTCATGGCTGAAGGCCCTGTATTAATCACCGGCGGTGCCGGTTTCATTGGCTCGCACCTCGCCGACGCCCTGCTTGCCAAGGGCTACTCGGTGCGTGTGCTCGATGACCTGTCCACCGGCAAGCGCAGCAACCTGCAACTGGACGATCCACGTATCGAGTTGATCGAAGGCGACGTCGCCGATGCTGCCCTGGTGGCCAAGGTGATGGTCGGTTGTTGTGCCGTGGCGCACCTGGCTGCCGTGGCTTCCGTGCAGGCCTCGGTGGACGATCCGGTGCGTACGCACCAGAGCAATTTCATTGGCACCCTGAACGTCTGTGAAGCCATGCGCCAGGCTGGGATCAAGCGTGTGCTGTTTGCCTCGAGTGCGGCGATCTATGGCAACAATGGCGAAGGCCAGTCGATCGACGAAGACACCGCCAAGGCGCCGCTCACGCCCTACGCTTCGGACAAGCTGGCGGGTGAGTACTACCTCGATTTCTACCGCCGCCAGCATGGCCTGGAGCCCGCGGTGTTTCGCTTCTTCAACATCTTCGGCCCGCGCCAGGATCCGTCGTCGCCGTACTCCGGGGTGATCAGCATTTTCAGCGAGCGCGCGGTCAAGGGGCTGCCGATCACCGTGTTCGGCGATGGCGAGCAGACCCGTGATTTTGTCTATGTCGAAGACTTGGTAGACCTGCTGGTGCAGGCTATCGAAGCGCCTACGCTGGAAGTCGGTGCGGTCAACGTCGGCTGGAACCAGGCCACCACCCTCAAGCAAATGCTCCAGGCGTTGCGCGAAGTGGTTGGCGACTTGCCGCCGATCACCTACGGCCCGGCCCGTTCGGGCGATATCCGCCATTCGCGGGCGAACAACCAGCGCCTGCTGCAGCGCTTCACCTTCCCCGAGCAAACGCCAATGAGCGTCGGTCTGGCCCGCCTGCTGGGTCGCTAGGGGTTTTACGAGAACAAAAAAGGCGCCTGATTAGAGGCGCCTTTTTTTTGCGGGTGTGGCTTAGAACTTGTAGCCCAGGCCAACCATGTAGACCCATGGGTCCACATCGATGTCGACCTTGGCGCGGGTGCCTGGCGCGACAGCGTTGTTATCCACATAACCGGTGGTGTCGATGTCGATGTAGCGCACCTGGCCGTTGATCATGATGTTGTCGGTCAGCATGTAGTCGGCACCGACCTGCCATGCCACGCCCCAGGTGTTTTTCGCCCGGAAGTTGTCGAAGCCGTTGGCGCTGGCCTGGCTGCCGACGTGTTCGTCATAGATCCAGGTGTAGTTGATGCCCGCGCCCACGTAGGGTTGGAACACCGATTTGTGATCCAGCGGGTAGTACACCAGGCTCAGGGTCGGCGGCAGGTGCTTCAAGGAGCCGAGCTTGCCGTTGGCCGCAGGGAGTGCGGTGCCTTTGAGTTTGACGTCATGCTCGAACGGCGTTGCCGCCAGCAGCTCGATCCCCAGGTTGTTGGTGATCATGTACGCGAAGTTCAGGCCCAATTGCGTGTCGCTGCTCATTGTCGCCTTGCCGCCCAGGTCGGTACCCGCCAGCGGGCCGCGATCGACCTTGACGCTGGAGCTGTCGGCCTTCGGATTAACGGTGATGGCACCGGCCCGGACGATGATGTCGCCGGCTTCGTGGGCTTGGGCGGACGGGGCTGCAAGCGCGAATGCAATGAGGGAAGCGCTAAGCAATGACTTGTGCATGGGGGCTCCAAGGGACAATTTGAATTCTATATCCCATTTTATGGAGGGATCCGACCTGGGACGTTGACGCAGCTCAATGAAAGCGTGATGGCGCATTAAGATCGTTGCTCGGATGAGCGGTCGTCGTCAGCGCCGGCTTGAGCGTAGACGCAAGTTCAGGTCAGTCCATGAAAACTTCGCAGTTTCACTCCTGCAATTCGTACACGTAGATCTTCTGGGCATCCATCTGGTACCCGGCATCCGCCAGTTCGCTGGTGGAGGCTTTGACCTGCATTGCGCCTTCAATCCAGTACGGCTGGTACAACTCTTCGAGCTTGACCCCGATCTCGCTCCGGACATGCACGATCTGGTTCGACGGCGGTGGGGGCACGTGGATGCAGGCGCCGAAATACGGCACTAGCAAAAACTCGGTGGTGCGTCCTGCCTCATTGACCTCCAGCGGTACGATGTAGCCGGGCAACCGAATGGCCTGGCCGTCGAGGGTCTGCACCACCGGTGCGTTGGGCAGGTCCTGCCGGGCGGCCGGCGCTGACTCGGCCGACAAGGCGTCGCTCATCTGCGACAGGTCGTGCAGCGGTTTCATGTTCGGCACTTCGGCGGGCGCGTCCGGCGGAATCATCTCCGACCAGGTCAGGTCCCTGGGTTCGGCCGCCCACAGGGGCAGGGCGACCAGCATCAACAGCGCAAGCAGAGCGCGGGGCATTTTACGTCCTCATAAACGGATCGACAGACCGTCGGCCAGCGATTGCCGGTAGGCCCGCCAGGCAGGCACGCTGCCCATCAGCAGCGCGGCAAGCAGGATGCCACCGAGCAGCGTCCATTCATACTCGCTTGGCCAGGACAACGGCAGAAACAGGCCGTAGTTGGACTGCACGTAACCTTGCGCCAGGGCGATGCACAGGTACAGCAGGCCGAGGCCGGCGATCACCCCCGACAGCGCCAGCGCAAAGGCCTCCAGCACCAGCAGCGTGGCGATATGCCAGGGCCTGGCGCCGACCGAACGCAGGATCGCCATTTCTCGTCGGCGTTCGTTGAGGCTGGTGAGGATCGCCGTGAGCATGCCGATCAAGCCGGTCAGCACCACGAACAGTGACACCACGAACAGCGCTTTTTCAGCGGTGCCCATCAGGCTCCAGAGTTCCTGCAAGGCCACGCCCGGCAGGATCGCCAGCATTGGTTCGCCACGAAATTCATTGATCTCGCGTTGCAGGGAGAAGGTCGCGATCTTGCTGTTGAGGCCGAGCATGAACGCAGTGATGGCCTGGGGCGTGAGGTCCATGTTGCGCGCCTGGTCGGCGCTGATCCGGCCATCGCCACGCGCCGGCACGCCGTTGTGCCAATCGACATGGATCGCCTCCATGCCCCCGAGGCTGATGTGCAGCGTGCGGTCCACCGGGGTGCCAGTGCGCTTGAGGATGCCGACCACGGTGAAGGGCTTGTCGTCATGCTTGACCAGGCTGATCACCGCCACGCCGTGGGCCAGTACCAGTTGGTCGCCGAGTTTGTAGTGCAGCGCGTCGGCCACTTCCGCGCCCAGTACCACCTCGAACGGATCCGTGGCAAAGGCCCGGCCGCTGGCCAGTTGCAGGTGTTGCTGGCGCCCGTATTGGTAATGCTGGAAGTAGGCGTCAGTGGTGCCCATCACCCGATAGCCGCGATGGGAGTCGCCAAGGGAAATCGGGATTGCCCATTTCACCTTGGGGTTATTGGCGAAGTGCTCGAAGCTGTCCCAGCGGATGTTGTTGGTGGCATTGCCGATACGAAACACCGAGTACAGCAGCAGGTTCACCGAACCGGAGCGGGCGCCGACGATCAGGTCCGTGCCGCTGATGGTGCTGGCGAAACTGGCGCGGGCTTCGGTGCGCACGCGTTCCACGGCCAGCAGCAGGCAGACCGACAGGGCGATGGCGAGGGCCGTGAGGATGGCGGTGAAGCGGCGGTTAGCCAGGCTGGCCATGGCTAGACGGAACAGATACATCTCAGACCTCTGTGGGCGTGGCGGCGCGATTGAGTTCGGCCAGCGACAGGTGACGATCGAACAGCGGCGCCAGGCTCTGGTCGTGGCTGACGAACAACAGGCTGGAACCGGCTTCCCGGCATTCGGCGAACAGCAGGCGGATGAAGGCCTCGCGGGCATCGTAGTCGAGGGCCGAGGTCGGCTCGTCGGCGATCACCAGTTCCGGCTGGCCGATCAGTGCGCGGGCAGCGGCGACGCGTTGCTGTTGGCCAATCGACAGGGAGTCGGCCCGTCGACCAAGCAGGCCTGGATCCTTGAGCCCCAGGTGCGCCAGCAACGTCGCGGCGGCGCTGTCGACGCTGCCATGACGCTGGATCGCGCGGTTGGCACGCACGCTGGAGAAGTGGCAGGGCAACTCGACGTTTTCGCGCACCGAGAGAAACGGCAGCAGGTTGAACTGCTGGAAGATGTAGCCCGTGTGGTCGACCCGAAAACGATCCCGGGCACCGGCCGAGAGGTCCGTCAGTTCTTGCCCGAGCAAACGGATGCTGCCGCGATTGGGCTTCTGCACGCCGCCGAGCAGGCCCAGCAGGGTGGTCTTGCCGCTGCCACTGGGGCCTTTGAGAAACAGGGTTTCACCGGCCTCCAGGCGAAACGCCGGGATGTCCAGCAAGGGCGGGTGACCGGGCCAATGGAAGCCCAGGTCGGTCAGTTCGATGAGTGCTTGGGTCATGTGAAACCGGTCTGCTTGGTGGTGAACCCCTGTAGGAGCGAGCCTGCTCGCGATGGTGTATCAGTCGATACCAAAGTATCTGACACTCCATCGCGAGCAGGCTCGCTCCTACAGGGGATCTTCGGTGGATTCAGAATTTAAGCGCAGCCGCCTTGGCCGTCACCTCGACCCCTTGCTGGCCGTTGGGGCTGATGAGTTGTACCTGAATTTTCTGGGTGGCGGGGAAGGTCTTGAACACCTGGGCCAGGTCCAGGCTCTTCAGCGCATCCGGTTGGCTGCAGGTGAACTGGTAATGCGCGTGGATTTCGCTGTGGTCATGGTGGTGTTCATGACCCTCGGCGTCCTTGGCGTCTGCGTGGTCGTGGTCGTGGTCGTGGTCATCGTCGGCGTCCGGTTTGTCACCGAACAGCGGGCTGTTCAGCTCCTGCTGGCTGAGCACGCAGTTGGCGGCCTGCGGCAGGCTGAACAGCACCAGCGGCTGCTCCAGTTGTGCCCGTACCGCGGCAACCTTGGCCTTGTCTGCCGGCGTGCTGGCGGCGTGTTCGAAGCCCACCAGGTTCATCGCCGGGCTGTCCAGTTCCAGTTCCAGGGTTTGGCCATCCAGCGCCGCGTTCAAGCGCCCGACGCCATGTTCGTGGGCACCGAGGCTGGCGTGTTGATGATCATGATCATGTTCGTCGGCCGCCTGGGCGATGGCCAGCGGCAACAGGGCAAACGGCAAAGCGAGGAGCAGACGGCGCATGGAAAGTCTCCGGGGCGGAAGTTAACTGTTTTGTTATGTGATCTTATAACAATATCGGCGGGAGTTTGACTGCATGCTTGGCGTTGCGCAAGACGCGTGGGAGCATGTTCGTCATAAACCTGAGGAAAGCCCAATGTTGCGCATACGTGGAAGCATCGGCGACTGGCCGGTGGACTTGACCCTGGAGCTCGATGATGGCGATTGGGCGAAACTTGGCGCGCAGTTGCAGGTGAGCAAGGTCGACGGCGTAGAGCCCGCCGCCAGCGTTGCGGCGAAACCGGCCAATCCGGACGACGCCCAGTGGCAGTTGGCCAAGGCGTTACTGCGCAAGTCCGGGCAACTGAGTGGGCCGGATCTGCTCGAGCAACTGGAAGGACTGACCGGCAGCGCGGCGGCCGGCAAGCGCTTGTTGGTGCGCTTGCGCCACTGCGCCGAGGTCAAGGTGCTAAGCGGCGGCGATACACCGCTCTATAGCTGGATAGAACCGTCGTAGGCGCATGGTTTCCACGCGGCCAAGCTCGCTCCTACAGGGTTGCGCTTGATGCGGATCAGTACAGCGCAGCGAACAACTTGCGGCGGTAGGTGGTGACCAGCGGGTGATCGTTGCCCAGCAGCTCAAACACCTGTAGCAGGGTCTTGTGCGGCAAGCCTTCGCTGTAGCTGCGGTTGCGGATGAACAGCTTGAGCAGCGAGTCCAGCGCCGGGTCGTATTGCTGGCGGGCCAGTTGCTGGATTGCCAATTGATAGACCGCTTCGTCGTCCTGTGGATTCTGTGCCAGGCGCGCTTTCAGGTCGGCCACATCCGGCAGGTCCGCCGCCTGGCCGAGGAACTGGATCTGCGCCTTGGCGCCCGCCAGTGCGGCCTTGTGCTCATCGCTCTTGACCGCATCCAGCACGGCTTGGGCTTCGCCAAGCTCGCCGCGTTCGGTCAGGCAGCGGGCATACAGGATCAGTGCACCGGCGTGGCTGTTGTCTTCCCCCAGCAGCACTTTGAGCGCGGCCTCGGCCTCGGCAAAGCGGCCCTCGTCGAACAACCCCTGAGCCTGTTCGAACGGATCGGCCGCGGGTGGCGGTGGCATCTGTACATGGGGTTCGAGCAGTGCGCGCACCGCGGATTCGGGTTGCGCGCCGGCAAAGCCGTCCACCGGCTGACCGTCCTTGAACAGCACCACGGTCGGCAGGCTGCGAATGCCGAAGCGTGCCACGACGTCTGGCTCGGCATCACAATTGACCTTGGCCAGCAGCAACTCGCCCTGATAGCTCTCGGCGATGGTTTGCAGCATCGGCATCAGCGCCTTGCACGGTGCACACCATTCAGCCCAGAAATCCACCAGCACGGGCTTGTGGAACGAGTTCTCGATCACCGACTGCTCGAAATCAGCGGTGGTGGCGTCGAAGATGTACGGCGTGTCTTGACTCATGGGGTATCTCGAAAAAACGTGGATGGGGCAACTATAAAGCTTGGTGGGGTTGGCCGAAAGCGCAGGCAGCCGGGTCAATCCGTAACGCAGCGGGCAGTATGGTACAGGCTCACATGGCGAAACTCTTCAGGCTCGGCCAGGTCGGGCAAGGTCATGGCCTCGAGCATCTCCAGCCGCCGGTAGAGCGGATGCGAGAAGTCGCGCACCCGTGAGTCGGCGACCAGGGCTTCGCGGCCTCGGCTGAGGAATGCGTCGAGCAGCGGCAGGTTGGCGCGGTCATACAGCACGTCAGCCACCAGGATCAGGTCGAAACGATCGGCCTCGGCGAAAAAGTCCGTTGAATAGCTGAGTTCAACCCCATTGAGCCGGGCATTGGCCCGGCAGGCGGCGAGTGCCAGGGGATCGAGGTCGCAGGCCACCACTTCGAGGGCACCGGCCTTGACCGCCGCAATCCCCGCCACCCCGGAACCGGCACCGAAATCCAGCACCCGCTTGCCAGCGACCCACTGTGGGTGGGCGGCCAGGTAGCGCGCCACTGCCAGGCCGCTGGCCCAGCAGAAACTCCAGTACGGCGGTTCATGCAGGATCCGTCGGGTTTCTTCCGGGCTGAAGGCACGGTCCATGTTGTCGCCGTCGATCAGCCACAGTTGCAGCTCGGTATCCGGCAGCGGGCAGGGCACCAGTTGCGCATCGCCGAGCAGTTCACTCAGGGCGTGTTGCAGGTCGAGCGGTGCAGTCATGGTGCTTTGACGAATTGCAATTGCCCCAGAGCCTGGGAAGTCGGCTGGAAAATTCGTTGCGAGGGCAGGTGCAGGATCAGTTGTCCGGATTGGCTGGCGCGCCCGCGCAGCTCGACCCGCGCACCGGCGGGAAAGGCTTCGGGGTTGAAGCGCAGGTGAAACGGCAGGGCCTGGTTGTTGCCGACCAGATTGGCGCTGGCCAGCAACTGCTGCGGACGCGAACGCTCGTCGACCACCAGCAGCGCCAGTTCGACTTCGGCCCCCGCTGGCACACCCTGCAACGAACCGCTCAGTTCGCGCTGGTAAGCCGGCAGTGGACCCTGGTCGGCGGACGCCTGGGCCTTCTTCTGGGCCATCTGCGGCGCGGGGCCGGATGCCGGTTCTGCGGGCTTGGGCGCATCACTGCTACAGGCCACCAGCAGGCTGACGAAACTGAGTAAAACAAGCGGTCGTAGCGGCATTTGCGGCTCCAGCGAGGTGAAATCCATGGATCAAGCACTATAGCCCGTCTGTATACCGTAAACCCTATGGCTTGTCTTGCCACCGGGATGCGCTACCATGGCCCTCCCTTTTTTTGTTGCCTGCCACCATGCACTGTCCCTTCTGCGGTGCCAACGACACCAAGGTCATCGACTCCCGTCTGGTCGCCGAGGGCGAACAGGTGCGCCGCCGGCGTGAATGCCTGGCCTGCGGCGAACGTTTCACGACGTTCGAGACCGCCGAACTGGTGTTGCCGCGCCTGATCAAAACCGACGGCAGCCGCCAGCCGTTCGATGAAGAAAAACTTCGCGCCGGCATGCAGCGCGCCCTGGAAAAACGTCCAGTGAGCGTCGAGCGCCTGGAATCCTCCCTGGTGCACATCAAGCACAAACTGCGGGCAACCGGCGAGCGCGAAGTCAAATCGCTGGTGGTCGGTGAGCTGGTGATGGCCGAGCTGCAGAAGCTTGATGAAGTCGCCTACATTCGTTTCGCTTCGGTGTATCGCCGCTTTCAGGACCTCAACGAGTTCCGCGAAGAGATCGATCGCCTGGCCCGAGAACCGGTCAAACCATGACGATGTCCACTGAGCAAGCGATCCTCGACGCCCACTACATGGCGCGCGCGCTGGAACTGGCACGCAAGGGCCACTACAGCACCCACCCCAATCCGCGGGTCGGTTGCGTGATCGTGCGTGACGGGCAGGTCGTCGGCGAAGGCTGGCATGTGCGCACCGGCGAGCCGCATGCCGAAGTCCACGCCTTGCGCGCCGCCGGCGAGCAGGCGCGGGGCGCGACCGCCTACGTCACGCTCGAACCCTGCAGCCATCACGGCCGCACGCCACCGTGCGCCGATGGGTTGGTCACGGCGGGGGTAGCGCGCGTCGTTGCCGCCATGCAGGACCCCAACCCGGAAGTGGCCGGGCGTGGCCTGCAGCGCCTGGAACAGGCCGGCATCGCCACCACCTGCGGCGTGCTCGAAGGCGAGGCGCGCCAGCTCAACCAGGGTTTCCTCAAGCGCATGGAGCACGGCTTGCCGTTCGTGCGGGTCAAGTTGGCCATGAGCCTGGATGGGCGCACCGCCATGGCCAGCGGCGAAAGCCAATGGATTACCGGCCCGGCGGCGCGCTCCGCGGTCCAACGCCTGCGGGCGCAGGCCAGCGTGGTGTTGACGGGGGCCGACACGGTGCTGGCAGACGACGCGCGCCTGACTGTGCGCGCCGATGAGTTGGGGCTGGACGCCGAACAAAGCGCCCTGGCCATGAGCCGTCCACCGTTGCGGGTATTGATCGATGGTCGCCTGCGGGTGCCGCTCGATGCCCCGTTCTTCAAGGCCGGCCCGGCCCTGGTCGCCACCTGTGTAGCCGTGGAAGAGCAGTACGCCAATGGCCCCGAGTGCCTGATCGTGCCGGGTGAAGAGGGTCAGGTCGACCTGCGCAAGCTATTGCTCGAACTGGCCGCCCGCGGCGTCAACGAGGTGCTGGTGGAAGCCGGCCCAAGGCTGGCGGGCGCCTTTGCCCAGCAAGGCCTGGTGGACGAGTACCAGATCTTTGTCGCCGGAAAATTCCTCGGCTCCACGGCGCGGCCATTGCTCGACTGGCCACTGACGCAAATGAAGGATGCGCCGGCACTGAAAATCACTGACATTCGTGCGGTTGGCGATGACTGGCGAGTCACCGCCATTCCCGTGCCGGCCGCAAGCGTATAATTCCCGGCTGCGGCCAAGAAGGTTTTGTTCTCGAGGAGGACTTCATGTTTACCGGCATCATCGAATCCATCGGCAGTATTCGTGCATTGACCCCAAAAGGCGGAGATGTACGGGTTCACGTAGCCACCGGCAAGCTCGACCTGAGCGATGTCAAACTGGGCGACAGCATTGCGGTCAACGGCGTCTGCCTGACGGCCGTCGAGCTGCCAGGCGACGGTTTTGCAGCGGACGTCAGTCGCGAAACCCTCGACTGCACCGCCATGAATGACCTCAAGAGCGGCAGCCCGGTCAACCTGGAAAAAGCCCTGACTCCGACCACCCGCCTGGGTGGCCACCTGGTCAGCGGGCATGTCGACGGCGTCGGCGAAGTGGTCACCCGCACCGAAAACGCCCGGGCCGTGGAGTTCCGCATCCGTGCCCCGAAGGAACTGGCCAAGTACATCGCCCATAAAGGCTCGATCACCGTCGACGGCACCAGCCTGACGGTGAACGCGGTCGATGGCGCCGAATTCCTGCTGACGATCATTCCGCACACCTTGAGCGAAACCATCATGGCTGCCTATCAGCCGGGTCGCCGGGTGAACCTGGAAGTGGACCTGCTGGCCCGTTACCTGGAGCGACTTCTGCTGGGCGACAAGGCCGCGGAGTCGACTGCCGGCGGCACCATCACTGAAAGCTTTCTGGCCGCCAACGGCTACCTCAAATCCTGAAGCTCAAATTTCGAAAGAAGGGGGGTGCCGCGTGGCGCTCAATAGCATCGAAGAACTGGTTGAAGACATCCGCCAAGGCAAGATGGTCATCCTTATGGATGACGAAGACCGCGAGAACGAAGGCGACCTGATCATGGCCGCCGAGTGCTGCCAGGCTGAGCACATCAACTTCATGGCCAAGCACGCCCGTGGCCTGATCTGCATGCCGATGAGTCGCGAGCGCTGCGAACTGCTGAAGCTGCCCCTGATGGCGCCGCGCAACGGTTCCGGCTTTGGCACCAAGTTCACCGTGTCGATCGAAGCCGCCGAAGGCGTGACCACCGGCATCTCCGCCGCCGACCGTGCGCGTACCGTGCAGGCCGCTGCCGCCAAGGACGCCAAGGCTGAAGATATCGTCAGCCCGGGGCACATCTTCCCGCTGATGGCCCAGGCCGGTGGCACTCTGGCCCGTGCCGGCCACACTGAAGCCGCCTGCGACCTGGCGCGCATGGCCGGGTTCGAGCCGAGCGGGGTGATCTGCGAGGTGATGAACGACGACGGCACCATGTCCCGTCGTACCGAACTGGAAGCCTTTGCCGCTGAACACAACATCAAGATCGGCACCATCGCCGACCTGATCCACTACCGGATGATCCACGAACGTACCGTTCAGCGGATTGCCGAGCAGCCACTGGACAGCGAACTGGGCCAATTCAACCTGGTGACCTATCGTGATTCGGTGGAAGGCGACGTACACATGGCCCTGACCCTGGGCACCGTGTGCGCCGAAGAACCGACCCTGGTGCGGGTGCACAACATGGACCCGCTGCGCGACCTGTTGATGGTCAAGCAGCCGGGCCGCTGGAGCCTGCGCGCCGCCATGGCTGCGGTTGCCGAGGCGGGTAGCGGGGTGGTGTTGTTGCTCGGTCACCCGCTCGATGGCGACGTGTTGCTGGCGCATATCCGCGAAACCGCTGACCAGGCGGCGGTGAAAAAACCGACCACCTACAGCATCGTCGGTGCCGGTTCGCAGATCCTGCGCGACCTTGGCGTACGCAAAATGCGCCTGATGTCGGCGCCAATGAAATTTAATGCGATATCCGGTTTCGATCTGGAAGTTGTAGAATACGTGCCCTCCGAATAAAGGCCGGTGTTTTTCCACCCCTTGTTCGCGGTTCAAATATCACTGAGGGACGCGTACTGAACGCGTCCCGGCTCTTTAAGAGATTTGTCGAATGACCCTGAAGACCATCGAAGGTACCTTCATCGCCCCCAAAGGCCGCTACGCCCTGGTTGTTGGCCGTTTCAACAGCTTTGTTGTCGAAAGCCTGGTAAGCGGTGCGGTTGATGCCCTGGTTCGCCATGGCGTGAGCGAAAGCGACATCACCATCATCCGTGCCCCTGGCGCCTTCGAAATCCCGCTGGTTGCGCAGAAAGTCGCCCAGAAAGGCGAGTTCGCGGCAATCATCGCCCTGGGCGCGGTCATTCGTGGCGGTACTCCGCACTTCGAATACGTGGCAGGTGAATGCACCAAGGGCCTGGCCCAGGTGTCCATGGAGTTCGGCGTTCCAGTCGCTTTCGGCGTGCTGACCGTTGATTCCATCGAGCAAGCCATCGAACGTTCCGGCACCAAGGCCGGTAACAAAGGTGCCGAAGCTGCCCTGTCCGCTCTGGAAATGGTCAGCCTGCTGGCGCAGTTGGAGGCCAAGTGATTAGCGACGAAAGCGATCGTTTCAACCCGCGCGATCCAAAGCCTGCGGATGCTGGTAAACCATCGAAGAGCGTCAAGCGCCGCGAAGCCCGTCAGCTCGCGACCCAGGCCCTGTATCAATGGCACATGGCCAAGCAGTCTTTGAACGAGATCGAAGCGCAGTTCCGGGTCGATAACGATTTCAGTGATGTCGATGGCGCCTACTTCCGCGAAATCCTCCACGGGGTTCCGCAGTTCAAGACCGAAATCGACACCGCTCTCACGCCTTGCCTGGACCTGACCATCGACGAGCTCGACCCGGTTGAACTGGCGGTATTGCGCCTGTCCACCTGGGAACTGCTCAAGCGCGTCGACGTGCCGTACCGCGTGGTGATCAACGAAGGCATCGAGCTGGCTAAAGTCTTCGGTTCCACCGATGGCCACAAGTTCGTCAACGGTGTCCTCGACAAGCTGGCCCCGCGCCTGCGTGAAGCTGAAGTGAAGGCGTTCAAGCGCTGATACGCGCTTGAGACAGGATACCTGATGGGCGAGTTTGAGCTGATCCGCAACTACTTCGCCGCTGCGCCCTGTGCGCAGGCGGGCGATGGCGTTGCGCTGGGGATCGGCGACGACTGCGCCTTGCTCGCTGTTCCCGCAGGGGAACAGCTGGCGATCTCCACCGACACGCTGGTGACCGGTGTGCATTTCGCAGATCCCTGCGACCCGTTTTTGCTCGGTCAGCGTTCGCTGGCGGTGGCCGTCAGTGACCTGGCTGCCATGGGCGCCACCCCCGTAGCCTTTACCCTTGCCCTGACCTTGCCGACGGTAACCGCCGATTGGCTGGATGCCTATGCCCGTGGTTTGAACCAGATGGCGCAGAGCTGCGGCGTGCGGCTGGTGGGTGGCGATACCACGCGCGGCCCGCTGAGCCTGACCATGACCGTGTTCGGCCGCGTCCCGGCCGGCCAGGCCCTGACCCGCAGCGGTGCGCAGGTCGGCGACCTGCTGTGTGTTGGCGGCGAGCTGGGCAACGCCGCCGGGGCCTTGCCCCTGGTGCTCGGCCAGCGTACAGCGCCGGCCGCTATCGCCGAACCGTTGCTGGCGCATTACTGGTCGCCACAACCGCAGCTGGCGTTGGGCCAGGCGTTGCGCGGCAAGGCCAGCGCGGCGCTGGATATCTCCGATGGCTTGCTCGCCGACTGCGGGCATATTGCCAAGGCGTCGGCTGTCGGCTTGCTGGTGGAGAATCAGAAACTGCCGCTGTCGGCGGCACTGCTGGGGTTTCTCGGCGAGAATGCGGCCCGGGTGGCAGCGGTCAGCGGCGGTGACGACTACGTACTGGCGTTTACCTTGCCGCCGGCTCATCTGCCGACCCTGTTGGCCGAGGGCTGGCCGATCCACGTGGTCGGCCGGGTCGTGGCCGGGCAGGGCGTAACGCTGCTGGACGCCAATGGGCAGGACATCACCCCGAACATCCGGGGTTATCAACATTTCCAGGAGACACCGTGACAGATCATCCCAAACAGGTTCCGGCAGAGTTTGTGCCGCCATCGGTCTGGCGCAATCCCTGGCATTTCCTGGCCTTCGGCTTTGGCTCGGGCACCTTGCCCAAGGCACCCGGCACCTGGGGCTCGTTAGTTGCGCTACCCTTCATCCCGCTGTGGCAGATGCTGCCCGACTGGGGCTACTGGCTGATGCTGGGCATCACCATGCTGTTCGGCTTCTGGCTCTGCGGCAAGGTTGCCGACGACTTGCGCGTGCACGACCACGAGGGCATTGTCTGGGACGAAATGGTCGGGATGTGGATCACCCTGTGGCTGGTGCCGGAGGGATGGTACTGGTTGTTGGCGGGGTTCCTGATGTTCCGCTTTTTCGACATCCTCAAGCCATGGCCGATTCGCTGGATCGACCGGCATGTGCACGGCGGCATCGGGATCATGCTCGATGACGTGCTGGCGGGGGTCTTTGCCTGGCTGGGGATGCAGGGGCTGGTCTGGTATTTCACCTGAGGGACTGTTCGAGGGGCTAGGGAATGGTGCGGCGCGGTTGCTGGATCCTGCTGTTGGCTATGGTCTGCTCGGTCGCCCGTGCGGTGGAAGTGCCCGCTGTACCTGCGGTAATCCATCTGGCGAGCGAAGACTGGGAAGACTACACCGCTGCCGACGGGCACGGCCTGGCCTGGGACATCTTGCGTGAGGTGTTCGAGCCGGCCGGGGTCAAGCTGGATATCCGCACGGTGCCCTACACCCGCTCGATCGGCCTGGTGCAACTCAAGGAAGTCGATGCCCTGGTCGGGTCCTACCGGGACGAGGCCAAGGGCGTGCTGTACCCGCACTGGAATTTTGACTCCGACCACATCTATGCCCTCGGCCTGGCGAGCAGTCCGGCACCGACCCAGGCCACGCTGGGCAAGTACCGCCTGGCCTGGGTTCGCGGCTATCGCTACGAAAACTACCTGCCCAATGTGCGCCGCTATAACCAGATCGAGCGCCGCACCGGCATTCTGCCGATGCTCCAGCAGGGTCGTGCGGACTATTACATCGACGCCCAGACCGAGGTCGAGGCGGTGCTCAAAGGCGCCGTCGATTCGCAGCAGTTTCGCTATACCCATCTGGCCGAGCTGCCGCTGTTCCTCGGGTTTGCCGATACCTCCCAGGCCAGGTCGCTGATGAAGCTGTATGATCAGCGCATGACCCTGCTGGTCGGCAATGGCGGGCTGAAACCGATTTTCGAACGCTGGAAACAACCGTATCCGTTTGAGGGTAACCTGATGCCCGCCGGCCAGTGATCAAACTATTTGATCGTTATGGCCGATAATTCAGCCTAAGCGTGGTTCGGAACCTGCTGTTACAATGCCGCCTCTGCGAATCTCCAGTACATAGATCAGGAGCACACCGGTGCCTGTCGTTTTTGTTGCCGCTTCCAAGCTGCCAACGCCTTTTGCGCAATTCACCATGCATGGCTTTCTCGATGAGTCCACTGGCCGCGAGCACGTCGTGTTGAGCTTGGGTGATGTGGCCGATGGTGCCCCGGTACTCGGCCGGCTGCACTCCGAGTGCCTGACCGGCGATGCCTTGTTCAGCCAGCGTTGCGACTGCGGCTCACAATTGGAAGCCGCCTTGCAGGCCATCGCCCGCGAAGGCCGTGGCGTGTTGCTGTACTTGCGCCAGGAAGGCCGGGGTATTGGCCTGCTGAACAAAATCCGCGCCTATGAGTTGCAAGATGGCGGTGCCGATACCGTTGAAGCCAACGAGCGCCTGGGTTTTGCCGCTGACCAGCGTGACTACGCCATGTGCCTGCCGATGCTCGAGCACCTGGGCGTCAAATCCCTGCGCCTGATGACCAACAACCCGCGCAAGGTCAAGGCATTGACCGACATGGGCATCGTGGTTGCCGAGCGCGTGCCGTTGCACACCGGCCACAATCCGCACAACAAACTCTACCTGGCGACCAAGGCCAGCAAGCTCGACCACATGATGGGCAACGAGCACCAGGGCGAGGCGGACCGGGCGTGACCCGCGGCCAGGTTCGGCGGCGCCTGTCCGTCAATTGGTGGCAATACTTCGCGCTGGCCCTGCTGCCGTTGCTGGTGATCAATGGCCTGTTTGGCGAGGGTGAAGCCCTGGCTCCGATCCTGGCGATGCCGTTCTTCATCGCCGGCATGGCCTCGATGTTCGTCAGCCTGAAATTTTTCGGTGCCTACAAGCACGGCTTGATCGCCACCCAAAAAGCCCTGGACACCGCCGATGAACCGGCGGCCTGGATCGTCCTGGCCGCTCAGCGCCGCAGCGCCATGCTGGTCGCCTCCCTGCCGGCCTGGATCGGCGCGCTGGCGGTGTTCGTCGGCCTGGAGGCGGTGCCTCTGGTGCTGCTGGGGTTGGCCACTGGCGTGCTGTTCTACCTCTACCGTATTCCGCGTCAACTCGGCTGATGGGGCGCTGGCTGGCGCTGCTGTTGGTCCTCAGTGGCCCAGCGGCCGCCGTGGAGCGAGTAGTCAGCCTGGCACCGTCCCTGTCGGAAATCGTTGTCGAGCTGGACTCGGCCGACCTGCTGGTCGGCGTGCTCGATGCCGGCGAGCGTCCGCCAGCCCTTGAGTCCGTGCCATCGGTGGGCCGTTATGGCCAGTTGGACATGGAACGCCTGCTCAGCCTCAAGCCCGATCTGTTGCTGCTCTGGCCCGGTAGTGTCGGCCCGGCGCAGCGCGAACAACTGAGCCAGCTGGGCATCCCCACCTACGTCGCCGAACCCCACAGCCTCAACCAATTGACTACCCAGATCGAAGACATTGCCCGGCAACTGGGACGAGCCGAACGTGGGCAAGCACTGGCGGCCGACCTGCGTCGGCAATTGGATGGCTTGCGCCAGCGCTACCGGCGCGAGGTGCCGCTGCGGGTGTTCTATCAGGTCTGGGACCAGCCGCTATACACCGTGGGCGGCGGGCAGATCATCAGCGACGCGCTAGAGGTGTGTGGCGCGCGGAATGTGTTCGCCGACCTGCGCCTGCCGGCGCCGCAGGTCAGCATCGAGTCGGTACTGGCGCGTAATCCGCAGGTGATCCTCGCCAGCAGCCAGGCTCAGCTCGATGCCTGGAAAGCCTGGCCACAGGTCACGGCGGTGAGTAGTGGGCAATTACTGCGGGTGACCGACAAAGGCCTGGAGCGGCCGAGCGGGCAGATGATCGAAGCGACGGCGGCGTTGTGCCGGTTGATAGCGCCTGGTCGGTAAGACCGAGGTGCACCTATGGCTGCACCGCCGCTGATCTCAGTTCAGAGCTGCGGCATCCACGTCACTGCGAACATCAACGCCCGGCCTTCCTCGCGATAACCGTACTGCTCGCCTTGGTACTGGTACAGCGCGCGGCTGTAGTCCTTGTCCAGCAGGTTGTCGATTTTCATCTGCAGGGTGACTTGGTGGTTCACCGCCCAACTGCTGCGCAGGCTCAGCAGGCCATAGCCGCCCAGGGGCTGGAGGTTCTTCTCGTCGTCGTAGCTGCTGCTCACCGCTTGCCAGGTCGCCCCCAGTCCGAGCTGGTCGAACTGCCGGTCCAGGTCCAGGTTCAAGGTGCGGCGGGCACGGCGGGCGAGGGTGTGGCCGCTGTCGCGGTCCCGTGGGTCGATGATCGAGACGCCCAGGTTGCTCTGCCAGCCGAACAGCTCCTGCTTGAGGGCGGCCTCGAAGCCGTTGATCCGCGCCGAGGCGACGTTTTCCGGGCGGCTGCCATAGATGATCGCGTCTTCGAGGTCGGTGCGGTAGAGCGAGGCTTCCAGTCGGCTGCTGTCAGTCAGTTGGCTGCGCCATTGCAGTTCGTAGCTCTTTGAGGTTTCAGGCTTCAGGCCCGGGTTGTTGTAGTCCGGGTAGTAAAGGTCGTTGAAGGTCGGCGCCCGGAAACCTTCGCTGTAAGTCAGCAGCAAGTCATTGTCGGCGTTCAGCGGCAGGGTGAAGGTGCCGCTCCAGCTGTTCTGGCTGCCGAACTGTTGATTGTCGTCGCGGCGCAGGCCCAGTTCGGTGGAGAAGTGCTCGGCAGTGAAATGATGCTGAATGAACGCGGCGCGGTTCCAGCGGCTGTCTTCACCTAAAGCGGCGCGCGCGCCGTAGTAGTCAAAGTCGCTGTTGACCCGATCTTCGTACCAGTCACCCCCCAGGATCAGGCTGTTCTGCTCGTTGAGGGTCAGGTCGTTCTGCCAGTTCACGGAGTCGCGGTAGGTGTTGAACACCGAGTCTTCAGTGCTGAGCTTGTCGCGGGTTTGTTCGCGGTTCTCGCTGTGGCCCAGTTCGACGCGCGTCTTCCAGGCGTGGTTGACGCGGGCATCGAAATAGCCGCTGACGCTACTGACGTTGAAATCGCTGTAGGGCTTTTGTTGGTAGCTTTGCCCCGTGCTTGAGTCGTAGCGACCGAACGGGCTATCGAACTCGCTCTTGCCGCGGTTATCCAGCACGTTGAAACCGACTTCCAGGTCGTCACTGAAGCCATGGCTCAGGCTCAGGCTCAGCGCCTGGTTGCGGTAGGCGTCGTGATCGCCATCGCTGGGGTAGGACTGGTGGGTGCGGTCGATCCCGGCGGTTTCATCCAGGCTGGCGCCGAGGTTGAAGCGAGTGTTGGCATCGCCACCGGACAGGCCGAGGCTACGCTCCCAGGTCTGGTTGCTGCCCAACCCCATGTGCAGGCGTGGCTGCAGGCCGGGCTCGGCACTGCGCCGGGTGAAGATCTGAATCACCCCGCCAATCGCATCGCTGCCATAAATCACCGAGCGTGAGCCGCGCAACACTTCCACGCGCTCGACCTGTTCGATGTTGATGTGCTGCAGGTTGCTGTCGCCCGAGGTCGAATTGCCGATGCGCTGGCCGTCGACCAGCACCAGGCTTTGCGCGGATTTGGTGCCACGAATGGAAATCCCCGGCAGGCTGCCGCGCCCGCCCGCCTGGGTGACTTGCACCCCCGGCACCCGGCTCAGCAGGTCGGTGACGCTGGAGGGTTGCAGGCGGTCGATATCCTCGCGGGTGAACACCGTGTTGGCTGCGCTGCTGTCATTGCGGGCTTCGACCTGGCGATTGGCGCTGATCAGGACTTCGGGCAGCTTCAGTGCCTGGTCGCGTTCGAAGGTGTCGGCCAGCAGTGGGCCGGCCGGCAGCAGGGTCAGCGTCATGGCAAGGCGGGAGAGTTTCATTGGCAGTCCATCGGCGTTGGAGCGAGTATAGTTTTGAAAAGCATGAAACCAATGTGGGAGCGAGCTTGCTCGCGATGACGGTCTGTCAGTCAACGAATATGTCGACTGTCAGACCGTCATCGCGAGCAAGCTCGCTCCCACAGGGTTTTGTATGTGTCTTTAGATGTTAAGCAGTTGCAAGCGCTCGCGAATCGAAGCTTCGATTCCCGCCTCATCCAGCCCGCACTCGGCCAGCATTTGCGCCGGTTTGGCGTGTTCGACGTAGCTGTCCGGCAAGCCCAGGTGCAGCATCGACTTGAGGATGTTCTCGCGGGCGAGGAATTCGCTGACCGCACCACCGGCGCCGCCCATGATTGCGTTTTCTTCGATGGTCACCAGCAGCTCGTGGCTGGCGGCAATCTCACGCACCAGCGCTTCATCCAGCGGCTTGACGAAGCGCATGTCGACCACGGTCGCATCCAGGGTCTCGGCGACTTTCAGCGCTTCGGCCAGTTGCACGCCGAACACCAGCAGGGCGACGGTGCTGCCTTGGCGGCGCACCATGCCCTTGCCGATCTCGATCGGCTCCAGGTCTTTGTCGATCGTTGCGTTCGGGCCGTTGCCGCGTGGATACCGGACTGCCGCCGGGCCGTTGTACAGGTGGCCGGTGGTGAGCATCTTGCGCAGTTCGTTCTCGTCGCTTGGGGTCATCACCAGCATCCCGGGGATGCAGCGCAGGAACGACAGGTCGAAGCTGCCGGCGTGGGTCGGACCGTCTTCGCCCACCAGGCCGGCGCGGTCGATGGCGAACAGCACATCGAGGTTCTGCACCGCCACATCATGCACCAGTTGGTCGTAGCCACGCTGCAGGAAGGTCGAGTAGATCGCCACCACCGGTTTTGCGCCTTCGCAGGCCATGCCGGCGGCAAGGGTTACCGCGTGTTGCTCGGCGATCGCCACGTCGAAATAGCGCAGCGGGAAACGTTCGCTGAACGCCACCAGGTCGGAGCCTTCCTTCATCGCCGGGGTAATCCCCACCAGGCGCGGGTCGGCAGCGGCCATGTCGCACAGCCATTCGCCAAACACACCGGAATACTTCGGCCCGCTGGCTTTCTTCGGCGCGGCGGCCGGGGCATCCAGGGGTTCGAGCTTGGTGATGGCGTGGTAGCCGATCGGATCGACTTCCGCCGGGGCGAAACCTTTGCCTTTTTTGGTCACCACATGCAGGAACTGCGGCCCCTTGAGGTCACGCATGTTGCGCAGCGTGGCGATCAGGGTCGGCAGGTCGTGGCCGTCGATCGGCCCAATGTAGTTCCAGCCCAGCTCTTCGAACAGGGTGCCGGGGACCAGCATGCCCTTGGCGTACTCTTCGGTGCGACGGGCGATTTCCCAGGCGCCAGGCAGGCGCGACAGGACCTTTTTGCTGCCCTCGCGCATGCTCGCGTAAGTGCGGCTGGAAAGGATCTTGGCCAGGTAATTGGACAGCCCGCCAACATTGCGCGAGATCGACATGTCGTTGTCGTTGAGGATCACCAGCATGTTGGCGTCGACTTCGGGCGCATGGTTCAGCGCCTCGAAGGCCATGCCAGCGGTCAGGGCGCCGTCGCCGATCACCGCGATGGCCTTGCGATCACTGTTCTGCAGGCGGGCGGCAATGGCCATGCCCAGCGCTGCGCTGATCGAGGTGCTGGAGTGGCCGACGCCAAAGGTGTCGTATTCGCTTTCGGAGCGGCGCGGGAAGGCGGCGATCCCGTCTTTCTGGCGCAGGGTGCCCATGCGCTCACGACGACCGGTGAGAATCTTGTGCGGATAAGCCTGATGACCCACGTCCCACACCAGCCGGTCGTCCGGGGTGTCGAACACGTAATGCAGCGCGATGGTCAGCTCGATCACGCCCAGGCCAGCACCAAAATGCCCACCGGTCTGACCGACCGTGTAGAGCAATTCCAGGCGCAACTCATCGGCCAGGGTTTCCAGCTCGGCTTCGCCTAACCGGCGCAAGCCGTCCGGCGTGTTGGCACGGTCGAGCAGGGGCGTGGTCGGGCGCTTGCGGGGAATCTCATGAAACGTCGTGGGCATCAGGCGAATCGTTATAGGTATAAAAGATGCGGCAGTTTACCTGATGCAGCGCACGCTGCCCACGCAGAGCGCGGAACTTGCTGGGCAGCGTGCACCGGATCAGTTGCGACGGTCGACGATATAGCGGGCCAGATCGCGCAGCGGCTCGGCCGACGCGTCAAACGGTCGCAGCGCGTGCAGGGCCTGATCGCGCAGTTCCAGGGCATAGGCCTTGGCTGCTTCGAGGCCGAGCAGGGCCGGGTAGGTCGGTTTGTCCCGGGCAATATCGGCGCCCTGGCGTTTGCCCAGGGTCTGGGTATCGCTTTCGACGTCGAGAATGTCGTCCTGCACCTGGAACGCCAGGCCGATGGCCTGGGCATAGGTCTGCAGCGCCTTGAGCTCGCTCTTCTCGGCCCGACCACTGGCCAGGGCGCCGAGCTTGACGCTGGCCTCGATCAGCGCGCCGGTCTTGTGCCGATGCATGTATTCCAGGGCTTGCTGGTCGAGCTTGATGCCCACCGAACCGAGGTCGATGGCCTGGCCGCCGACCATGCCGGCCGGGCCTGCCGCCAACGCCAGGGCGCTGACCATTTGCAGGCGGATCTCGGCATCGGCGTTATTCAAGCGCGGGTCGAGCAGGGCGCTGAAAGCCAGGCTCTGCAGGCCGTCACCGGCGAGAATCGCGCAGGCTTCATCGAACTTCTTGTGCGTGGTGGGCTGGCCGCGACGCAGGTCGTCGTCGTCCATGGCCGGCAAATCGTCATGCACCAGCGAGTAAGCGTGGATCAATTCGACCGCACAGGCCGCGCCATTGGCTTGCTCAGCCTCGCCGCCCAAGGCCTGGCAGGCGGCGTAAGCCAGTAGCGGACGCACGCGCTTGCCACCGTTCATCACGCTGTAGCGCATGGCTTCGTACAAGCGCGCGAGCTCCGGGCTCGGCGCGACGAACAGGCTTTCCAACGCGGCGTTGACCCGGGCCTGACTGCTGGCCGAATACGCCGCGATCATTCTGGTTGATCCGCGTCGAAAGGCGCCTCGGCCAGTTCGCCATCGCGCTCCAGCAGCACCTGGACCTTCTGCTCGGCCTGTGCCAGTGCGGCCTGGCAATCGCGGGTCAGGCCGATGCCTTGTTCGAAGGCGGTCAGCGAGTCTTCCAGCGACAGCTCGCCGTTCTCCAGACGCTCAACCAGCGTTTGCAGGTCGGCGAGGGATTGTTCGAAATCCAGTGCAGCTTTTTTGCGGGCCATGGCGGCTATCCAGGTGACATTTGAACCGGCGCGACACTAGCAGATAGGGGGGGGATCAGCAACGCGGAGGCCATTGGAATGGCTTGATGCCGGCCGAGAGCAGGCATTGTCGCCTTCACCTCTAACATGCCTGCTGCGGTTCTTCATCCGGCGACACTTCCACCCTGCACTCGCGCCACGGCCGCCGGCCCCGCGACCTGCACTCGGTTGCGGCCCTTGGCCTTGGCCACGTACAGCGCTTCATCGGCCTGTGAAAGCAGGCGCACCAAGTTGTAGCCAGCCTCAACGCTGGTCACGACGCCAATACTGACGCTGAGCAGGCCCGGTTCAAGTAGCGTGAGCTCGGCAAATGCCTGGCGAATGCGTTCGGCGACCAGTACGGCGTGCTGCAAGTCTGAGTCGCGCAGCACACAGGCAAACTCTTCGCCGCCGATGCGGGCGAAGACATCTGGTTTGCGCAGGTTGGATTGGATGACCCGGGCGAACGCAATCAGGGCCTGGTCGCCGATGTGGTGGCCGAAGGTGTCGTTCAGGCGCTTGAAGTAGTCCAGGTCGCACAGCAGCAGGGCCGCAGGCTGCTCGCGTTGAGCGCAGTCCTTGAGCAGTTGCCCGCCATGCAACATGAAGGCGCGGCGGTTGCCGGCACCGGTGAGGGCATCGCACAGGGCGGCAGCCTTGAAGCGCAGTTCGGCGCGCTCCTTGACCATTGCCAGGGTCACGTAGCCGATGCCGATCACATACAGCATCGACTCGAACAGCATGAACGAGAAAAATCCCACCCCGGTGCCGGCCCCACGCAGTGCCTGATCCAGGGGCAGGCCCAGATCGGTCAGGCTGCGCACGGCATAGAACAGGGTGTGCAGAACGGTGAGGATCAGCGCTGGCAGGTAGGCGACTTCAAGGGTCTTGCGGCCGTGCACAAACTCCAGGATGGTCAATACCCCGTAGCCGGCCGCCAGCACCGAGTAGGCGAACACCCGAACGGGCAGGGAGGCATAGAACACCGGCACCAGGCACAGGCTCAGCCAGATGCCCGCCCCGGCGAGTATCCCCGGCACAGAAGGCGAACGCCCGGTGAACACTCGCATGGCGGTCCAGCTCATCGCTGCGCTCAGCAACAGCACCACATTGCCCAGCACGATGGGCACAGCATCGAAGCCCAGGTCCCGCAGGCTGACCAGCACCATGCCCAGGGCCGCCAGCAGCATCATGGACCCCAGGTAGGCCAGCGAGCGATCGCGGGTCTCGCGCAACCAGGCGTGCACGGTCAACAGCCCCATCAGGATGAATACAAACACCGAGACCACTAAGAGAGTCGGGATGTGCAAGGGCATGTGTGGGGTTCTCGTTGAGTGTTCGCGTGGCAGTGGGGGGGAAGGAGCGGTTGTCGCCAATTCTAAACCGGCGTCAACGACCCCCGCTGCAACTCCTGGGTGGTATCGATAATGAAATTACGCAGCCAGCGGTTGTGCGGGTCGTCGTTGTGTTCCACGTCCCAGACCATGAACACACGAAAGGCCGGGACAAAAATCGGCACCGGGCTGACCGTCAGTCGGGCAATCCGGGCGTAGGACAGCGCCGCAAAGGTCGGCAGGGTGGCGATCACATCGCTGTTGACCAGCGTCGCCAGGGCCCCGGAAAAGTGGGTAAAGGACGCTGAAACCCGGCGCGGGATGCCTTCACTTTCCAGCAGGTCATCGACGAATCCACGGCGGCCATCGAAGGACACTCGCACATGTTCATGGCGCAGGTATTCGTCGCGACTGATAGGACTCTGCAGGTTGAGACGTGGTCCGTCATACAGGCAGGAGTAGGACGAAGAGAACAGCACTTGAGAGGAGTAGTGCGAGGTGACTTCCTTGGGTTCGGAACACAAGACCATGTCGATGGCCGGGTCCGCCAGGGCGTTTTTCCACAGTGAGCTGTTGGTCTGGTGAAAGGCGAAACTCACTGACAGGCCGCGGGCCTTGGCCTCGTTGACCAGCCTGGGCGACAGGTAACTTTCGATGTCGTCCGACAGGGCGATGTTGAACACCCGGTTGGATGACTCGGCGGCAAACTGCGGCTGGCGATCGACAATCGCGCTGACGGCTGTCAGCGCTTCCATCACCTTGGGTGCGATCTCCAGTGCCCGAGGTGTCGGCACCATGCCGGTGCCGGTGCGCAGAAACAGTTCGTCGTGAAACTGTTCGCGCAACCGCTTGAGCGAAGAGCTCACCGCCCCTTGAGTCACGTGCAGCACGGCAGCCGTGCGGGTCACGCTGCGCTCGGTCATCAGGCACTGGAAGATGATTAACAGATTGAGGTCGACCCTACTGATATTAGAAATTCTAATCATGGGTATCTCTAGTATTCGTTTGATTAATTTACCTGCGGATTCTTAATCTCAACCCAGGCAAACACAACAACAATCGAGAACCTCAGCATGCAACAGACGATAGCGCGAACGGATCAACCTGATGGCATAGCGTCATCCAGCGCCGCGACGGAACTGCGCAAACGCGCAGTGGCCGTCGGTATCGGCAACTTCATGGAGTGGTTCGACTTTGCCATCTACGGCTACTTCGCCGCGGTGATCGGCCAGATCTTCTTCCCATCCACCCAGCCCGGCGTCTCGCTGCTGTCGTCGCTGGCGGTGTTCGCCGTGGGGTTTCTCGCCCGGCCATTGGGCGCCGTGGTGCTGGGGCCGATTGGCGACAAGCTGGGGCGACGCGCGGTGCTGATCATCACGGTGTTCGGCATGGGGCTGGCGACCACGCTGATCGGCCTGCTGCCGGACTACGCGAGCATCGGCATTGCCGCGCCGATATTGCTGGTGGCCCTGCGCTTCTTGCAGGGAATGATGGTCGGAGGTGAGTGGTCCAGCGCCGGGATCTACATCGTCGAAAGTGCCCCGGCCAATCGCCGCGCCACCGCTGCCAGCGTGATTACCGGTACGGCCGGCGCAGCATTTCTTTGCGGTACGGCGATTGCGGCGATCATCACCAGTTCAATGTCCGAGGAGGCAGTGGCTCAGTGGGGATGGCGAGTACCGTTCGTTGCCTCCATCGTCATGGCGGGCGTGGCCATGTACATCCGCCGCAAACTGGGTGACACCCCGGTCTACGAGGAGCTTGAACGCAAGCGGGCCAACAACACCCTGGAAACCGTATCCAGCCGGGCCAAATGGCGCGCGTTCGTGATTTCCTTCGCATTCTCTGCCTTGTTCGGCGTGTCGCTGTACTACTTCATCACCTACGCCAACACCCACCTGACGCAAACCGTCGGCCTGAGCAAATCCACGGCCCTGTGGCTGTGCAGCCTGACCCTGGTGATCTACACCTTGCTCAACCCGATTGTCGGGCGCCTCAGCGATCGTTTTGGTCGTCGTCCCTTTGTCCTCGGCGCTGCATTCGGCCTGACCGTGCTGGCCTACCCGGTGTTTCTGTTGATGAACACCGGCCACTACGGGGCAATCCTCCTGGGATTGCTGATCATGGCGCTGCTGGTGGCGATCACGGCGGTAATGGACGTGGTGCTGCTGGTGGAAGTGTTCCCAGCGTCGATCCGCTCTACCGGTGCCGCAGTCGGGCACAACGTGGCGTTGGCCCTGCTGGCTGGCCCGGGCCCGTTCATTGCGGTGGCACTGATCCAGGCCACCCACAACCCGAACATTCCTGCCGTGTACCTGGCCGCCGTGTCGCTGGCCTGCTTCATCGTGCTCTGGTTCCTGCTGCCGGAAACCAAGGACCGCGACATCACTCGTGGTTAATCCCATCTTCTTCTGACACAAGGCAAGGCTCATGTTTAAAGCAGCTGTAGTGCAAGCGTCTTCCATTCCGTTCGAGCCGCAACTGAGCGCCGAAAAAGCGGCCGGCCTGATCCGCCAGGCCGCCGCCCAGGGCGCCACGCTTGCGGTGTTCCCCGAGGCCTTCCTCGGCGGCTACCCCAAGGGCGCCGCCTTCGGCACCGTCATCGGCAGCCGCAATGCCACCGGCCGCGCGCACTTCGAGCGCTACATGGACGGCGCAGTCACCCTCGACGGCCCGGAACTGGCCCGTCTCAGCGAAGTGGCGAATGAAACCGGCCTGCATGTGGTCATGGGCATCATCGAGCGCCTGGGCCGCACGTTGTATTGCACCGCCGTGACCCTGGCCCCGGGCCAAGGCATTGCCGGGTATCACCGCAAACTGATGCCGACCGGCCAGGAGCGGATCATCTGGGGCTTCGGCGATGGCTCGACCATCGCCCCGGTGGACACCCCCTTCGGCCGCCTGGGCAGCGTCATCTGCTGGGAAAACTACATGCCCGCCCTGCGCCAGGCCATGTACGCCCAAGGCACTGAAATCTACTGCGCGCCCACCGCCGACGACCGCCCAACCTGGGCCTCATCGATGGTGCACATCGCCCTCGAAGGCCGGGTCCACGTCCTGTCCGCCTGCCAGGCCATCACCTTGGCCGAATACCCGGCCAGCTACCGCGAAGACTTCAACCTCCAGGCCCAGGACGCCGACTACATCATGCACGGCGGCAGCATGATCGTCAGCCCGACCGGCGAAGTGCTGGCAGGGCCAGTGTTTGACCAGGAAACCATCCTGTATGCGGACATCGATTTGTCCATTGGCCGGGCCAGTAATCTTGATTTTGATGTGTGCGGGCACTATTCGCGGCCGGAGGTGTTTCAGTTGAAGGTGAATACAGCGCCGATGCAGGCGGTGGTGTTTGGGGAAGGGGTGATTTGTGAAGAGAGGGGGGTAACGGGCATTAAAAAGCCGGCTTGTGGTTAGCTTCTTATGTAGTTAATTGAAAATTAATAAATTATATTTTGTATAAAATCTATTGTTCCCCCATTTGTTCACCCACTTTTTGAAGATTTATTTTGATTTTTTTCCGGTAAAGACCGGCCTTTTTGGTCGGTTTTTTTTGTTTGATTGTTGCCCGAATTGAGCTTTGATCGAGCATCGAGAAAACGGTCGAGGAGGTCGAATTGAGAAACGTACTTTCGTGCTTAACTCGAGTTTTGCATTCCGCCTCTGACGGAGCCGTAAGATCAAGGGTTTGGAAATGAGAATCATCCCTAGACCGAGTTTTTCTATAAGTGTAGGGGGATTTACTGACCAATCGTCGAGGAGACGGGGATTTGTGCGGCGTGAAGGCGCTTTGCCTTTACCTTGCTCCGAGTGCTGGATATTGTGACATCCATCAAACTCCAAGCAGACCGCTGTTTCCCAAGGATGGCATCTTGAGCGCACCGAGAAATCGGCAGCGCCCCTACAAAGCCTCTCTTGTTATCGCGGCCAGCTGAAGCTGAGCATCGGTTTACCGTGCCCGGAAAAAACCTATCAGGCAGTTGCCCCAAAAATTAGCGGTGATCGACGTGAACTCAGGCCCTGAATCATTGGCTGTCCAACGGTATGAACTTGTTCTGCAATGGATACTGGAACTGGTCCCCGCAGACGGGACGGCCGTTGGCAACAAGTCACTCAGGGACCGGATCGATCGGCGAGCTGAGCTTCTGAATTTCGCTGTCTCTGAGGAAGAATACTGGAGTCTTCGCGACGAGCTCATTTCCAAGGGACTGCTCAATAAAGGTAGCGGCCGGGGAGGGTCGGTTTATCGGTTCGATACCGAGTCCAAGGGTCATTCAAAGTCCATTGATCCAGCGCCTCTTACCGATTGGGATGACCTTGATACGCCTCCAAGCGAGATACCGGAAAGCCTGGAGAAGCTGAGAAGCAGGCTTCTCGACCTCAGCGCTCGCAATCGGCTGCTGAACTTTTCACATGCGCGCTCCAAACGTTTCGTACGGATTATTGATGAGTTGCCGGATCACCTGTTCGATACCTTGGCAGATGAAAAATCCATGCGATTTGCTGCTGTTCCTGAACCAACGGAAAGGCAGCTACTTACCCACGGCTTTTTGAAGCTGGACGAAAAGACAGGCGCAGTTGTTGAGTTAAAGAAACAGCCCACGGCAGAAGTCTGGGCGCAGATCCTCGGTATAGCGACCAGCTATGAGCTACCACTGCCCCCTGAAACCGGGCAAACAGGTAAGCATTCTGACGACGCGATTCAGACGCTTTATTACCCCGTGGAGATGGAGTCGCGGCTACAGATTCTGTATACCCAGTCGCGATCGGCACTCGAGGAAACGGGTGCGAACATTCTTTATCTCGCGCTCGGGTTCCTGGAGTGGGATGACTCAGTCGCAGGTAAAGACAGCACCCGCCTAGCGCCGCTGATGCTGGTGCCAGTGAATCTGGAGAAAGGCAAACTCAATCCTCAAACCGCGACGTTCGAATACCGCGTACATCCTACTGGCGAAGACATTCTTACCAACCTTTCATTACGGGAAAAGCTTCGCGTCGATTTTGGTATCGCGCTACCGCGGATAACCGACGACAGCACGCCCGAGGAATACTTCGAGCGCATTGTTGAAACGGTGCTGAAGGTTAAACCTGACTGGAAGGTTCATCGTTACGCATCGCTTGGCTTGTTCGAGTTTGGCAAGTTGATGATGTATCTCGACCTTGATCCAGGTCGTTGGAAAGACCAATCGTTGCTGGATCATGGCCTGGTTAAGCGGCTAACAGGGATGGACGGTTTACCGGCCGATTCGACAGGAAAGCAAGGCGCATTTTGCGTCGAGCATTCAATAGACGACATTGAGCAGATTCACCTGCAGTTTCCTCTAATTGATGACGCTGACAGCTCTCAGCACAGCGCATTGATAGACGTGATTCGCGGGGATGATCTTGTGATCGAGGGGCCACCCGGTACAGGGAAGTCTCAGACCATCACCAACATGATTGCTGCGGCACTGGCCCAAGGCAAAAAAGTGTTGTTTGTTGCGGAGAAGCGCGCAGCGCTTGAGGTGGTCAAAACCCGTCTGACAAGGGCAGGGTTAGGCGATTTTTGTCTGGAGCTGCATAGTCATAAGAGTCAAAAGAGCGCTGTTATCGATAGCATCCGGCAACGTATTCAGAACAGCGGTGGCTTTCGCTCGCCCAAGCAGCTGGCGGATCTGATTGCCAACTATGAGCGATTGAAGCAGCAGCTCAACAAGCACGTACATCATCTCCATGCTCAGTTCGAAGAGTCGGGAATGAGTGTTCATGAGGTGCTAATGCAGGCAACGCGCTTGCGTGAGGCGTTGTCGATTAAACCTTCCGACCTGCACCCGGAGTCGGAGGCGCGAATCGATAAAATGCATTTGCAAGAGCAGGCCGGCTTTTATGCACACATCTATCGCCAGACAGCTGAGGAATCTGGCCACGCGGGCAAACTTGAAACGCACCCGTGGTTTGGCAGCACAAAAACGCGTGTGACTGGTGCTGAGCGCTCGGCACTTCTAGAAAATCTCTCCCTGGCTCAGCAGGCGCTGAGTCGTCTAGCGACTCTTCGTCCTCAATTAGCAGAACAGCTACAGGTAGCTGTGCTGGAAACCTACAGCCCAGATCAGTTGCGAGATTTAGCCGCTTCAATTCCGGTACTTGCATTACCTAAAGGTGATGAGGATTGGGATCTGTTAGGACGACTGGATATCGAGTCCTGCGAGGCATTGAAGCTTTGGCTGCAAGGTATGGACTCCTTGTTGGACGAGCAGGGTGTACTAGCTCGATCATTGCGCGCTGATGTTATTGGCTCTGGGCAAGCGATAGCTGCTATCAAAAAAGCCTGCGCGGCCATACGTCTGCATAACGGTGATGAGACCCTGTCACTTAATGTCTTGCTGGATGTGATCGAAGAGGCTGAGGATTTACTGGAGCAGGCTCCACGCGTTCAAAGGCTGATTCAGTTGTTGGCGGAAGGGGCTGCGGTTCAAGGCTTGCGAAGCGATTTTATCGGCATTGAACAAGTGGTGCTCTTTCTACAAATGCTCGCGGCGATGCCCGAGGATTTGGCACCTCTTCGCCACAAACGCTTCGAAGACGAGACCTTGGACGGGTTGCTCGTAGAGTTGGACAGTGACATCCCGGTCATCAAGCAGTTGCAGGAGCAGGCTGCGAGTCATTTCACGCTGGAACGATTGCCTGGTCATACGCGACTGGAAGATTTGAGTCGCGTTCTGGCAGATAAATCACTTTTCCGCTGGTTCAAGGGGCAATGGCGCTCTGCTAAAGCCGAAATCTTGGCCATGGCGCGACCAGGGCTCAAGCTGAACCAGCTTCTGGTGGTCTTGCCTGATGTCATTGCCTATTTGAAAAAGCACAGTCAACTGAATGAAAACAAAGCGTTCACCGAAAAGCTGGGTGAGCATTTCCAAGGACTTGATACTCCGATCGACGCACTCAAGCGCTTGCGGGGTTGGTACAAGCTCTTGCGGGCTGAATGCGGACGTGGATTCGGTGCAAAGGTATGGGTTGCGGAGTACCTGCTTAAGGTCGAAGGGGAACTACTGGCCGGTGTTTCCGGCGATAGCGCGGAACTCGAAACCTACCTGATGGATGTTCTGGATCATCGGCTGGACCTGGAAGAGCTGTTGCCTTTTGACAGGCATGATTTGCGTTCGGAGGATTTGCTCGCTCCACAGGGACTGTATGTTCGCCTTATCAAGGATATCGGAACCCCTCTACGCTCTTTATTACCCGTAGTCAGCGAAGAGAAGCCCACAATGGGGCAACTGCTGCAGTTGATTCAGGCCGTGGAAAGTTGGCAGGCCCGCTCGGCGGCACTGCAAAGCGACACAGTGTTACAAACCTGCTTGCTAGGTGAAGAGCTCCCTCGGGTAGACAACCTTTCAGCGGCTCGACCTCGCTTGACGACCTGGCGGCATACAGTTGCCTTCGTTCAGCCCATTTTGGCGTTGCCGATTCGGGATATTCTCGTTCCGCAGTTGACTGCGTGCACACCAAAGGAAGCCGAGGAGCTGATACTCCATTGGCATCAACAAGGTACAGCGCTCGCGCAAACTGTAGATATCTGGGAGCAGGCACTGGAAGCGTTTTTCCAAAGCGCTGCGGTTATTGCTGATCAGTGGTGGCAGTCCATTGAGAAAGCAGATTTCGAGCCCATGGCCAGTCGTCTGTCCTGGGCCGCTCAGAACCCCGATCTGCTCGACCATTGGTTCGAGTACCGCCGCTTGCGTATGCACCTGGTCGAGGTAGGGTTTGAGAGCGTCGTCGAAGCAATCGAGACGCAAAAGCTGGTTTCTGAGCGTTGCATTGATGCCTGTCTGCTCGGGCTTCTTGACAGCTGGGCATTGAAAATCCTTGAGCTTGACCCCTCTTTGGGTCAGTTTTCGGGCAAAGAACAGGAGGCCATCCGCGCTCGGTTTGCTGATATCGATGAGCAGCTCAAGCATCTTCAACGTGAGCAGGTTTCTTCACGTATTAGTCAGAACAATATTCCTGCCGGAAATAGTCATGGAGCGGTCAGAGACTTTACGCAACTGGCTTTGCTGCAGCGCGAGGCTGAGAAAAAGACACGGCATGTTCCGATCCGCAGCCTGATGAACCGTGCAGCTGAAGCGCTACAAGGCCTCAAACCCTGCTTCATGATGTCGCCAATGGCCGTTGCTCAGTATTTACCAGCTGGGCACGTCGAGTTCGATTTGGTTGTCATGGATGAAGCCTCTCAAATGCGCCCGGAGGAAGCATTGGGTAGCATCGCCCGAGGTAAACAGCTAGTGGTCGTGGGTGACCCGAAACAGCTGCCACCGACGAATTTCTTTTCCCGCAATGGTGGCGATTCTGATACCGATGAAACAGATGCATCATTGGCCGAGGACTCGGAAAGCATTTTGGAAGCAGCCATGCCGCTGTTCAAGCTGCGACGTCTACGTTGGCACTACCGTTCCCGTCACGAGAGCCTGATTGCTTTCTCCAACAAAGCCTTCTATGAAAGCAATTTGGTGGTGTACCCATCACCGCACCGTGAATCAACCGAATTTGGCGTCAAGTTTGTCAGAGTGCCTCGCGGGCGTTTTGTCGAGCAACGCAATATCGAAGAGGCCGAGGTTGTCGCCAAAGCCATCGAGCACCACGTTATTCACCGCCCCGATGAGTCGTTAGGTGTGGTGGCTATGAACGTCAAACAGGCTGATCAAATCGAGCGGATGCTTGAGCATCTGGCCAAACAAAGCCCGCAACTGCAAGTCGCATTGGACCGTAATCAAAGTCAGGATGAGCCACTGTTTATCAAGAACCTGGAAAACGTCCAGGGTGATGAGCGAGATGTTATTTACATCTCCGGCACCTACGGCCCTTTGGAGGTAGGCGGAACCGTCCCTCAGCGCTTTGGCCCGATTAACGGTGCCAGCGGATGGCGACGTTTGAACGTGCTGTATACCCGCTCCAAGAAGCGCATGCAGGTGTTCTCCTCGTTTAGCTCGACCGATGTAGTGGTGACCGGTACTTCCAGCAGAGGCGTGCAGGCACTGCGTGATTTTCTGCATTTCGCTGAGTCCGGTCGCATGCCGCACATCAAAGAGTCTGAACGTGCTCCCGACAGTGATTTCGAAGTGGCTGTCATTGAGATGCTGTCTCGTAATGGCTATCAATGCGAGCCCCAGGTTGGTGTTGCTGGTTTCTTCATTGATCTGGCGGTACGTGATCCAGGGCAGCCCGGTCGCTACCTGATGGGGATTGAATGCGACGGAGCGGCATATCATTCGGCTAAGTCAGCGCGTGACCGTGATCGTCTGCGTCAAAGCGTGTTGGAGCAATTGGGCTGGAATATTCGCCGCATTTGGTCGGTGGACTGGTTCCGTAATGCCCGTGTGCAAATCGAACCCATCCTTCAGGAGCTTGCGCGGTTGCGAACCGAGCCAGCTTTAGAGGTCGAGGGGGGGAGTACGGAATCTGAAGAGGTTTCGATCCAGCAAGTGGCAGATGAGCAGAGCGAGCACGCTGAGCGTATTACCCTTGAGGGTAACTACAGCCTGCGAGAGAAGTTGGTCTGGCTTGAAGAGAATGTGATCCGGCCGAATTTGCCAGAGGTTCCTGTTAACCAGCGGCTATTGAGACCAGCAATGTTGGAAGCATTGCTTGAGTTTCTTCCTGCAGACCGTATCGAATTTCAGCAGATGATTCCTGGGTATTTGCGTAATGGTACCCATGGTGCGGAAGGGCGGTACATCGACGATGTATTGCTTGTGATTGGCGAGCAGTGAGTCAGCGCCTAACAGTGGATGTTCAAGCTGTATCAAGGAATGGTGATGGGATTCTATATTCGTAAGAGCGTCAGAGTAGGGCTGTTTCGTTTCAATCTGTCCCAGCAGGGTGTGGGCGTTTCGGTGGGATTGAAGGGCCTACGCATTGGGACCGGACCTCGAGGCAATTACGTTCATATGGGGAGGGGAGGCCTGTACTACCGGGCTACCGTACCAAGGACCAACGATAAGCCGCCTTTTTTGCCTCACGTTGAAACTACGGTAATACCTGAGGGCACTCACGCCCCTTTAGTCGAGATCGAGTCCGCGGATGCTTCGCAAATCGTGGATTCATCCTCACGTGATTTGCTCGATGAAATGAATGCGAAGCAGGCAAGATGGCGGCTTTGGCCATGGGTTGGTGTCCTAGGAATCTTCGTAGTATTTCTTGGCCTGCGTAATGGTTGGTCCATTGGGACTATGTGGGGTGCGCTTATCCTCGGTTCAGCCCTAACAATTGCCTCTGCAGTACGCGATACGATGGCTAAGACGGTTGTACTGTTTTACGATTTTGACGCCGAGTTGGAAGAAGCTTACGAAGCACTGCACAGCAGTGGCCAGCAGGTTTCGGCAGCAGATGCGGCCTGGCATATCGAGGCCGAAGGCGCCGTTCATGATCGTAAGTATCACGCTGGTGCGAGCAATCTTGTACGTCGGAAAAAAACGACTATTGCTCGGTCTTCACCACCTTATGTAAAAACCAATATAGAAACTATCTCCATGGTTGTTGGGCGCCAAACGCTGCATTTCTTCCCTGACCGTGTATTGATTTATGACGAGAAAAGTGTGGGCGCGGTTAGCTATCGAGAGCTGCAGTTGCAGGTCAATGCGAAGCGGTTTATTGAAAGTGCTTCGCTTCCCAAGGATGCCACGGTAGTCGACAGGACGTGGCAATTTGTTAACAAGAAGGGCGGCCCTGATCGTAGATTCAAAAACAATCGTGAACTCCCTGTTTGTCTTTACGATGAATTGAAGTTGTCTAGCACCACGGGTCTGAATGAGGTCGTACAAATCTCGCGAAATGGTGTGGGAGAGGCTTTTGCCAAGGCGATTCTCGACCTTGCACGGGTTATGCCTTCTGAGCGAGTGAGCTGAGGCAACCTAGTTCCTCGTATTCGTACTCGAGTTTCACGCATGTATGGAATGTTGATTTGGTCAGTAGCTCGCTAACTAATTCCCCCGCTTACGCGTGGAACGCCTCGGATAAAAACGGAAGTCACAGGAACGAAAATAGGCTTAAACCCTTGATCTAGCAAGGCTCTCGCGGTTCTCAGTAGATGAGAATGGCTTTCAAAAAGACATTAAAAAGCCGGCTTGTGGCCGGCTTCTCGGGGACTGGCTTGGTTTATTTTTGGTAAACCGTACCAGCCTTCAAAACGTACACCCGGATCTTGCGTCCGGCTGTGGGACTTGGCGAGAAAGTCATCTGCCTTGTCGGTGCGATCGGACCGGCGCGGGGCGGGTCGATACAAATGTGGGGCGCAGCATACTGATTTTTTTGGGGAATTCCCAGTGCGATGTGTATTGCAGGGCGTTGCGGTGGTCATGCAAAGGGTACTGGCGGGCGCTGTTTGTTGAGGGTGGACCACCAGAACACCCAGCCGAGGACGTCGATATCCTGTTTTTTGATTTGTTCGGCGCTGAAGATTTCGTCCGGATAGCCGCTGCTGTTGTGGCTGCGCAAGCGCAGGGCGCCGCCGGGGAGGCGGTGCAGGTATTTGATGCGCAGCATGCCGGCGTGCTGGAGGGCGTAGATCTGGCCGTCGATGATCTGGGTCAGGCTGCGGTCGATGGCCAGGGTCGAGCCGTCTTCGATTCTCTCCGACATGCTGTCGCCGACCATGGGCACGCAGATGGCGTGGATGGGTTTGACTTCCAGGTTCTCCAGGTAGTGGCGGGGCAGGCGAACGGCTTCGCCGGGGATTGCGACGACATGGGTGTCGCTGGAGCCGAGGGTTTTGGGCAGTTCTTTGTAGAGCGGGAGTTCGATGTCTGGGGAGTCGGCACAGACGTGGTACTGCCCGCGCGACTCTTGGGTGTCCAGTTGGGTGGCAATCGGTTCGCAGGCTTGGCCGATGACGGGATGCTTGGGGCCTTCGCCGTTGATCAGCCATTGGCTGTTGACGCTCAGCAGGCGGGCGATTTCTTCGACGCGGGGGTAGGGCACGCCGCGGATGTACCAGTTGTTGATGTGCTGGGGCTCGACGTTGCAGAAGGTAGCAAACTCCGAGGGGGTGATTTTCACCTCCTTGAGGAGTGCCTTGAAGCGTGGGCCGCATTTGTGTTTTTTCATAAACGCGGATTTTACTCAGTCAACTAACGGTATTGAATAAACAAACCGATCAATTTACGCAGGAATATCTGCTTGTTTTGCAAGAGCTTGTAAGTGAGCGCTAAACGCAACTAAACAACCTTCCAAATTGTATTGATTGGACTGTTATTTGAAGTTTCTATAGATATAAAAAAACCCCGGATAACCGGGGTTTTTCAAGCCGTCAGTGGCGCCAGGCCAATGCCGTCTCAGCCTTTGTAGGCGGCAACCGACTTCATGATTTCAGCGCGCGCAGCTTCGGCGTCGCCCCAACCGTCGATCTTCACCCATTTGCCTTTTTCGAGATCCTTGTAGTTCTCGAAGAAGTGCTTGATCTGTTCCAGCAGCAGGGCTGGCAGGTCGGTGTATTCTTTGATGTCGACATACAGCTGGGACAGCTTGTCGTGTGGCACCGCGATAACTTTGGCATCGCCGCCGCCGTCGTCGGTCATGTGCAGGATGCCAACTGGACGTGCGCGGATGACCGAGCCTGGAGCAACCGGATAAGGGGTTACAACCAGCACGTCGAGGGGGTCGCCATCGTCAGCCAGGGTGTTGGGGATGAAACCGTAGTTGGCCGGGTAGAACATTGGGGTGGCCATGAAACGGTCAACGAACAGGCAATCGCTGTCTTTGTCGATTTCGTATTTGATCGGCGCGTGGTTAGCCGGGATCTCGATCGCGACGTAGATGTCGTTCGGCAGGTCTTTGCCAGCCGGAATCTTGCTGTAGCTCATTGGGCGGTGCCCCCGTTAGTGGCCAAATGACTTGGCCGGATTGACCAAAAAGTGGCGGCGATTATAGGCATATTCCTGAGCCTGTGCCACGTACCAGAAGTCGCGTAGACCTTAGTCGTGTGGTTGATACGCCGGATGTTCGGCTTGCAAATGCGCAAGCCTTGCCAGGGGATCCTGGCGGTAGAACAGCTGCAGTTGCTGATAGACCTGTGGATAACTGCCGTGCAGCAAATCCGGGGCGCTGAAGAAGTATTCGCTGGTGACGGCGAAGAACTCGGCGGGGTTTTCCGCGGCGTAGGGGTCGATCGGCGTGTCGGCATCGGGATTGTGGTCGAGCTGGCGGTTGAGGTCGTCGTAGGCGTGTTGCATCACCTGCGCCCAGTCCGAGACCCGCATGTCACTGTGCAGCGGCGGCAGGCCGTTGGCGTCACCGTTGAGCATGTCGAGCTTGTGCGCCAGTTCGTGGATCACCAGGTTGTAACCTTCCCAGCCACCACTGGCCATCACTCCCGGCCAGGCCAGGATGATCGGCCCTTGCTGCCAGGCTTCACCGCTGTGTTCGCCGTCCCACTCATGCTCCACGCCACTGGCATCGCGATGGCGCTGCGGGCTGAGGAAGTCGTCGGGGTACAGCACGATCTCATGGAAACCCTGGTACCAGTTCAGATCGCCCAGGTGCAGCAGTGGCAACTGGGCCTGGGCGGCAAGCAGCAGGCGTTGTTCCTGGTGCAGTTCGACGCCGGGCAGGCAGGTCAGGTGTTTGTCCTGCAGGAACAGCACGGCCGACTCGCGCAGCCATTGGTCCTCGGCCTCGCTCAGGCCGTCGAGAAAACTCAGGTGCTGACGGACCCGCTGCCAGGTTTCATCGGCAACGGGGTGCTTGGCCAAGGTGCGTTGGCGACGCCAGGTGCTGAGTAGGCCCATGGGCGATCAGCGCGACTGGGCTTTGGAGCTCGAGCCACCGAAGCGGCTGCGGACCAAGCCAATGATCATCGGCACCAGCGACAACAGGATGATGCCTACCACCAGCAGCGACAGGTTCTTCTTGATGAAGGGCACGTTGCCGAAGAAGTAACCCAGGGTCACCAGGCCGCCGACCCAGAGGATGGTGCCGAACACACTGAAGGCGAAAAAACGCGGATAGGGCATCTTGGCGACACCGGCGACGAAGGGCGCAAAGGTCCGGATGATCGGCAGGAAGCGCGCCAGCGTCACGGTCTTGCCGCCGTGCTTTTCATAGAAGTCGTGGGTTTGTTGCAGGTAGTCGCGGCGGAAGATTTTCGAGTTGGGATTACTGAACAGTTTTTCCCCGGCCGTTCGACCGACCACATAGTTGGTACTGTCTCCGAGTATCGCCGCCAGCATCAGCAGGCCTCCCAGCAGCACCGGGTCCATGCCGCCACCGGCGGCGACGGCACCGGCGATGAACAGCAGCGAGTCGCCCGGCAGGAAGGGCATGACCACCAGGCCGGTCTCGCAGAAGATCACCAGGAAAAGAATGGCGTAGATCCATGGCCCGTAGTTGGTGACCAGCATATCGAGGTACACGTCGAGATGCAGGACAAGGTCGATCGGGTTGAAATCCATGGAGGGCACCTGTGTGGCGGCTCGACTCGGCAAGCCTGTGCGGAAAGTCTGAAAAATATGACTACAAGGCCGCGGGCTATTTCTTACGGCCGATAAAGATCGCGATTATACGGACAGCAAAGTGAAAAGCGTGTGGGTTTTGTAGCGAGGGATTACGAAGGCGATGGTGTGAGGATTGCCGGGGGAATTAAGTGCATCGGGTTCAGCCTGGGTTCAGGTTTCAGGGGCGCAACGCACCCCCCGGCGGGAGCTTGCGCCCGCGCCACCTGGAAACGTCACAAATGTCAGAGTTCGTCGCTGATCGGCAAAATGTAGTTCTTGAACTCGCTGTCTTCACGAAAGCCCATGGACTCGTAGGTTTTTTGCGCCACCAGGTTGTCGCTGCTGGTGGACACGCGCATGCGCACGGCCTGGGTTTCCTTGGCCATTTTTTTCGCGGTGCGCATCAGGTTGTCGGCGACCAGTTGGCGGCGGGCGTCTTCGGCGACGTAGATGTCGTTGAGGATCCATACCCGCTTGAGCGACAGGGACGAGAAGCTCGGGTACAGCTGGCAAAAGCCCAGCAGTCGGCCATCGTCGTCATCTGGCAAGGCCAGGTAAATCACCGACTCCTTGCGGCGCAGGCGTTTTTCCAGGAACGCGCGGGAGGAATCCGGATAAGGCAGCGAGCCGTAAAACTCGCGGTACTTGACGAACAGAGGCGTCAGCAGGTCCAGGTGCTCGAGAGTAGCTTGAATAATCCGCATGCTAGAGGCCTCAACTTCAAGTAGATATGACGGCAGTTTCCAGTGGATTTGACGGCAATTGATCCATCACTCGGGCAGCCGTTCGTCGACTCTGCCTCAAAGCGCGACTAAAACGCAATGCGCAGTAGACTCAGGGTTTCTGCGGACCGAGCAGGAAATTGGAGCTGGTTTGTGCGTCGTTTTCTGACTCGATAGTCTGCAGTTGCGCCTCATCTTTCAGGTTGACGCCCGATAGCTGCCGGCGACAGGCCTCGCGCATCAGGTACAGCAGGCGGTGGGCGGCCATGCCGTAGCTCAGGCCCTCGAGGCGGACATTGGAGATGCAGTTGCGGTAGGCGTCCGTCAGGCCGACCTTGGGGTTGTAGGTGAAATACAGGCCGAGGCTGTCGGGCGAGCTGAGGCCGGGGCGTTCGCCGATCAGGATCACCACCATTTTGGCTCCCAGCAACTGGCCGATTTCGTCGGCCACGGCGACCCGACCTTGTTCCACCAGAATCACCGGCGACAGGGACCAACCCTCGGCCTCGGTCTGTTCTTCCATGCGCGCCAGGAAGGGCAGGGTGTGCCGATGTACCGCCAGTGCCGACAGGCCGTCTGCCACCACCACGGCCAGGTCGACCCCGCCTGGGTGGGCCTCGGCATATTCACGCAGGGTTTGCGCCGAGTGCTCGGAGAGTTTACGCCCCAGGTCCGGGCGCTGCAGGTAGCTATGCCGATCGCTGGCGGCGCTGTGCAGCAGCAGGCTGGCGCGTCCGGCTGTGGCCAACTGCGTGCTCAGCCCGGCGTGATCGAAGGGCAGGTGCACGGCGTCACGGGCCTGGGCGTGGGCGTACTGGAAATCCAGTTGGGCACCGGTCGGCATGCTGGTGCCGGAGCGGCCCAGGGCGATGCGCGCGGGGGTCAGGCGGCGCAGTTCCAGCCAGGGGTTCTGCGGGTCGATCGGTGGTTGTTCCATGAGCACCTCTTTCATCCCAGTTGCGCCAGGGCCTGGCGGAAGGCCGGCGGCAGGTTGTTGCCGAACCGGACCTTGCCGTCACCCTGCGTGAAAATACCCATGTTCGCCAACCATGCCTCGAATTCCGGAGCCGGTTTCAGGCCTAGGGTCTGGCGCGCGTAGAGGGCGTCATGGAATGAGGTGGTCTGGTAGTTGAGCATGATGTCGTCGGAGCCGGGGATGCCCATGATGAAGTTGATCCCGGCCACGCCCAGCAGGGTCAGCAGGGTGTCCATGTCGTCCTGGTCGGCTTCGGCGTGGTTGGTGTAGCAGATGTCGCAGCCCATGGGCACGCCGAGCAACTTGCCGCAGAAGTGGTCTTCCAGGCCGGCGCGGATGATCTGCTTGCCGTTGTACAGGTACTCCGGGCCGATGAAGCCGACCACGGTGTTGACCAGGAATGGCTTGAAATGCCGTGCCACGGCATAGGCCCGGGTCTCGCAGGTTTGCTGGTCGAGGCCGAAGTGGGCGTTGGCCGACAGCGCGCTGCCCTGGCCGGTCTCGAAATACATCAGGTTTTGCCCCAGCGTGCCGCGGTTGAGGCTCAGTCCGGCGTCGTAGCCTTCCTGGAGCACGCTCAGGCTAATGCCAAAGCTGGCATTGGCGGCTTCGGTGCCGGCAATCGACTGGAACACCAGGTCCAGGGGCACGCCACGGTTGATCGCCTCGATGGAGGTGGTGACGTGGGTCAGGACGCAGGCCTGGGTCGGTATTTCGTAGCGCTGGATCACCGCGTCGAGCATTTCCAGCATGGCGCAGATCGAGGCGATGCTGTCCGTGGCCGGGTTGATGCCGATCATCGCGTCGCCATTGCCGTACAGCAGGCCGTCGAGAATGCTCGCCGCGATACCGGCCGGCTCGTCGGTGGGGTGGTTGGGTTGCAGCCGGGTCGACAAGCGACCGCGTAGGCCCAGGGTCCCGCGAAAGCGGGTGACTACGCGAATTTTCTGCGCCACCAGCACCAGGTCTTGCACGCGCATGATTTTCGACACGGCCGCGGCCATTTCTGGCGTCAGGCCGGGGGCCAGCGCACGCAGACTGTGTTCGTCGGCGGCGTCGCTGAGCAGCCAGTCGCGAAAGCCGCCGACGGTCAGGTGGCTGACGGTGGCAAAGGCGTTGGCGTCGTGGGTGTCGATGATCAACCGGGTGACTTCATCGGTCTCGTAGGGGATCAGCGCTTCTTGCAGAAAGTGCTTGAGCGGGATATCCGCCAGGGCCATTTGCGCCGCTACCCGCTCACCGTCGTTCTGCGCGGCGACACCGGCCAGGAAGTCTCCGGAGCGTGCCGGGCTGGCTTTGGCCATGACGTCCTTGAGGTCGTCGAAGCGGTAGGTCTGGGCGCCCACGCTATGGGAAAAACTTGCCATTTCAGTCTCCGTTTCAAATAGGACAGTGCGCTGCCCGGGGCCGGCCGTGGCTGAGCATGCCACGCTCGGCGTGGGCAGCGCACTTCAATGCAGCAGACTCAGGCCGTTGCCTTGGTGCCATCGGGGTGCAGGGTTTCCGGCAGCGGCAGGCCCAGGTATTCGCCCTTGGCAATGATCCCGGCGGCGCGGTCCTCGGCTTCCAGTTGCAAGGCCTTGGGTACCGACAGCCAATACGCCAAGCCCACGGCAATGAAACCTGCACTTATCTTGCCAATCAGCACCGGAAGAATAATGGTGGGCTGGAAGTTGGCAGTGAAGGACAGGTGGTCGCCCAGCAGGAAGGCCGCGCACACGCCAAAGGCAATGTTGATCACTTTGTCCTTCGGCGGCATGAAACGCACCAGGCGGAACATGGCCAGGATGTTGGCGATGGTCGCCAGCATGCCGGCACTGCCAACGGCGCTCAGGCCGATCTTGCTGCCCAGGCTTTCCAGTGGCTTGCCCAGGTACTTGCGCAGCAGATAGACCATCGGGAAGGCACCGGCCAGCATGATGCCGATGTAGCCAGCGGTTTCCAGGGCGCGGGTCTGGTCTTCAGCGTCGGCGATGATCGGGTGGAACCCCCAACTGCCGAACACCAGGGTGAATACACCGGTGAAGTACTCGACGATGGAGAACACCAGGACCAGCTTGATCGCTGCATCCAGGGTGCGCCCGAAGATGATGAAGCCCTTGATCATCAGGTCGGGCAGAAAACGCAGGCCCAGGGCCAGGGCCACGACGAAGATCAGGATCGGCAGCAGGTTGGCGAAGATGCTGCCCAGGCCCAGGGCCAATTGATAGGTGGCTTCGCCGTTGGTCGACACCAGGTCGCGCACCAGCGGGTTGCTGAACGCGAGGATGACACTGGCAATCAGCACGCCCAGCGGGATAGTCAGGATGCCCGACATGATGCCCAGGGCCATGTACTTGTGGTCGCGCTTGTCGAGCATCGCCAGGCCCATGGGAATGGAGAACACGATGGTCGCGCCGCCCATGAAACCGGTGATCAGCGCCATGACCAGTGCTTCTTTACTGGCCGCCAGGGCCGAGGCCAGGTGATAACCGCCCATGTCCGAGGCGATGATCATGGTCGCCGCCAGTGCCGGGTCAGCGCCCAGGGAGCTGAAGAACGGGCCGAAGGCTTTTTCGATGACCACTGTCAGGTAGGGGATGGAAGCCATGATCCCCGCCGCCGGCACGAAGATGTGCCCGGTGGCGTGGATGCCTTCCATGAATTCTTTACCAAGTCCTTCATCGCTGTTGTAGATCGCCGCGAAGGCGCCGAGTACGGCGCAGAACATGATGAGATAGAGCACGTAGTTGCCGATCTGATCCATTGCGGTTTCCTTTCTTATTGTTGTTTTCCAGCGCGGACGCTGTGTTTCACCAAAGGCGCGCGGGCTTTTGCGATTTTCTGCTTGCAGCTGTGCGTCCGGCCGCCGAGGGGGGCCGAATGCACTGCATGAAAAAAGAGTCTTGCCGGTACAGGTGAGTCCCGGCGACCGAAGTCGCCGGGAGGTTGGATCAGAAGAAGCCCAGCGGGTTGATGTCGTAGCTCACCAGCAGGTTTTTGGTCTGTTGGTAGTGATCGAGCATCATCTTGTGGGTTTCACGGCCGACGCCGGACTTCTTGTAGCCACCGAACGCGGCGTGTGCCGGGTACAGGTGGTAGCAGTTGGTCCAGACGCGACCGGCCTTGATCGCCCGGCCCATGCGGTAGGCGCGGTTGATGTCGCGGGTCCAGAGACCGGCGCCGAGGCCGAACTCGGTGTCGTTGGCAATGGCCAGGGCTTCGGCTTCATCCTTGAAGGTGGTGATGCTCACCACTGGACCGAAAATTTCTTCCTGGAACACGCGCATTTTGTTGGTGCCCTTGAGCAGGGTCGGCTGGATGTAATAGCCGGTCGCCAGGTTGCCCTCGAGTTTTTCCACCTTGCCACCGGTCAGCAGCTCGGCCCCTTCACCCTTGGCGATTTCCAGGTAGGAGAGAATCTTGTCGAATTGCTGCTCGGACGCCTGGGCGCCGACCATGGTGTCGGTGTCGAGCGGGTCGCCGCGCTTGATTTGCAGGACCTTCTTCATCACGACTTTCATGAAGTCGTCGTAGATCGACTCTTGCACCAGGGCGCGAGACGGGCAGGTGCAGACTTCACCCTGGTTGAAGAACGCCAGCACCAGGCCTTCGGCGGCTTTTTCGATGAACGATTCTTCAGCTTGCATGATGTCGGCGAAGAAGATGTTCGGCGACTTGCCGCCCAGTTCCACGGTCGACGGAATGATGTTTTCGGCGGCGCATTTCATGATGTGCGAGCCGACCGGGGTCGAGCCGGTGAATGCGATCTTGGCGATGCGTTTGCTGGTGGCCAGGGCTTCGCCGGCTTCTTTGCCGAACCCTTGCACCACGTTCAGCACGCCCGGTGGCAGCAGGTCGCCGATCAGTTCCAGCAGCACGCTGATGCCCAGCGGCGTTTGTTCGGCCGGCTTGAGCACCACGCAGTTACCGGCAGCCAGGGCCGGCGCGAGTTTCCAGGCGGCCATCAGGATCGGGAAGTTCCACGGGATGATCTGGCCGACCACGCCCAGCGGTTCGTGGAAGTGATAGGCCGCGGTGTGTTCGTTGATTTCCGCAGAGCTGCCTTCCTGCGCGCGGATGCAGCCGGCGTAGTAGCGGAAGTGATCAGCCGCCAGCGGGATGTCGGCGTTCAGGGTTTCGCGCACGGCCTTGCCGTTGTCCCAGGATTCGGTGATTGCCAGGACTTCGAGGTTTTGCTCGATGCGATCGGCGATTTTCAACAGCACCAGGGAGCGGTCCTGGACCGAGGTCTTGCCCCAGGCATCGGCCGCGGCGTGGGCAGCGTCCAGGGCTTTTTCGATGTCTTCGGCCGTGGAGCGGGGGAATTCGGCAATCGGTTGGCCGTTGACCGGGGAGGTGTTGGTGAAGTACTGGCCTTTGACAGGCGCGACGAACTCGCCGCCGATGTAGTTACCGTATTTGCTTTTGAACGAAACGATAGCGCCTTCAGTACCGGGGTGAGCGTAACGCATGATGAGTGTCTCCTTGGCTTTTGTGCTTATAGGGGAGTACGCGCAATAAGCGCTGGTACAAGCCTAGAGCAAAGGTCGGGCCAGTGCCTTTTGGTGCCTGTAAATCAAGGGTTTGCGCAGTCGGCGGCGGGGCCTTGCTTGCAGGCTGTGCCAGATTCGATACGGGTCGTGTGACACTTTGTACCGTTTGTGGCACAGCGCGTGACCGGTCGGTCTCGCTGGCATTGCAATGCGCGCCGGGCTGGAGGATGCTCGGCTGCATGAGAGGGCGAAGCACTCGCCTGAACCAGGCACAAGATAGGGGACACGGGGGTTACGACCGTTCTGCGGACCTGGCCCTCGGGGAGAACAATAAGAAATGCACAGCAACCATTTAAGTCGCCATGCCCAACAGGTCTTGACCGTCACCCAGGGCAAGAACCAGTTGCACGGTCCGGGCAGCGATCCGTCCATCGCCCGTTCCTGGCTGCGATGCCTGGAGGACTATCATCTCGATCCGGCATTGGCCATCGCGCCCACGGTGCTGGAGCATGGTCGGGTGCTGGAAAGTCGCGAGCGCCTGCAGCAGGTGCTGCAGATTGCCGGCGGAGAAATGAACAGCCTGCATCAGCAACTCAGCGGTGCCGGGCATGCGGTGTTGTTGACCGACGCCCGTGGGGTGATTCTCAACTGTGTCACGGCGTCCACCGAGCGCAAGATCTTCGAGCGCGCCGGCCTGTGGCTCGGCGCCGATTGGAGTGAGGCCTGCGAAGGCACCAACGGAATCGGCACTTGTTTAGTGGAACGCCAGGCGCTGACCATCCACCAGGATGAACACTTTCGCGGCCGCCACACGGGCCTGACCTGTTCGGCCAGCCCGGTGTTCGACCCCCATGGCGAGTTGCTGGCGGTGCTCGACGTTTCCTCGGCGCGCCATGACGTTTCGCGCCAGAGCCAGTTCCACACCATGGCGCTGGTCAATCTCTCGGCGAAAATGATCGAGAGCTGCTACTTCCTGCGCCACTTCGACAACCAGTGGTTGCTGCGCTTTCACCTGCAGGCCGAGTCGGTCGGGTTGTTCAGCGAAGGGCTGTTGGCATTTGACGGGGAAGGGCGCATCAGTGCGGTCAACCAGAGCGCGTTGAACCTGCTGGGGCATATTCGCGGCGGCCTGGTGGGCAAGCCGGTGGAGGCCTTTTTCGACTGTTCGCTGGATCAACTGATGTCTCGCGCCAGCGTCAACGCCAGCGCCAGTTGGCCACTGCGCACCCGCGACGGCCGGGCCTTGTTTGCCCTGTTGCGCGGTCAGCCGCGCAGTGTGCCCGCCCCGGTTGCGCAGGCGCAGAGGGTTGCCGAGCGGCCGCGGTTGGCCGGTATTTGCCTGGGCGATGAAGGTTTGCAGGCGGATTTTCGCAAAGCCCTGCGGGTGTTCGAACGTGATGTGCCGCTGTTGATCAATGGCGAGACCGGTTCAGGCAAAGAGGCCTTTGCCAAGGCCGTGCACCAGGCCAGCCAGCGTGCCGACAAAGCCTTTGTCGCGCTCAATTGCGCGGCCATTCCTGAGAGCCTGATCGAGAGCGAGCTGTTCGGCTATCGCGGCGGCAGTTTCACCGGCGCGCGCAAGGAAGGCATGCGCGGCAAGCTGCAGCAGGCCGATGGCGGGACCTTGTTCCTGGATGAAATCGGCGACATGCCCCTGGCCCTGCAAACCCGCTTGTTACGGGTACTTGAGGACCGGCTGGTGGTGCCGATTGGTGGCGAGCCGCAGGCGGTCAACGTGCGGATCATCAGCGCCACCCACCGTGACTTGCTGGAGCGGGTGCAGGATGGCAGCTTTCGCGAAGACCTGTATTACCGGCTCAATGGCCTGGAGGTAGGCTTGCCGCCCCTGCGTGAGCGCAGTGATAAATCCCAGTTGCTGGACTTTTTGTTGGCCGAAGAGGCGGGTGGCGAGGCGGTGTTGATTGATGCTCCGGCGCGCCAGGCGTTGCTCGGGTTTGCCTGGCCAGGCAACGTGCGGCAGTTGCGCACGGTGCTGCGGACCTTGGCAGCCTTGTGTGAAGAGGGGCGTATTGGTGTCGAAGACTTGCCTGCGATGATTCGCCAGGCTCGTCCGGCATCGAGCAGTGCACCGGCGCCGGTCGAGTTTCCACTCGACGATGCCGAGCGCCTGGCCTTGCTCAATGCCCTGGAACAACAGCGCTGGCACATGACCCATGCGGCCGAACAGTTGGGGGTCAGTCGCAATACCCTCTATAGAAAGCTGCGCAAGCACGGGATAACCCGTTAGGTGTTGGCTGAAGTGACGGCTGTTCAGCGAAAGAACGGGTCGTCGAAAAACAGGTCGTCGTTGAGTGATTTTTCCATTTCGCGCTCATAGTCCCTCTGTGCCTTGAGCCAGGCTTTCAGGTTCTTGGGATCATTCAGCTCTTCGCCGAGCAGAATAAGTTCCTGAATATCACCCAGGACCGAGTCGAGTTGCTGCTGGTAAAAACCAGGCAGGTTCGCCAGTGTCAGTTTGTCGAACGGGTCGAGATTAAGCTGCAGTTTGAATCCTTGCTCCTGATCGAATACTTCCTGTTTTAGTTCATCGAGTTGCTCGGTCAATACGCGGTTGTAATGTTTCAGTCGATCAGCAGTCAGCGTGTTGAGGGTGCTTGCATCGATGTGCTCCAACTCCAGCTGTAGTTGCAGCAGCTCAAGCAGATTGCGCTGGCCATAGGCATGGTTGACGCGCTGCATCAACACGGTTTTGCGCTCGCGCTCGTCGGGGTCGGTTTCTCGGTCTGGGTGCAGGGCGCTGGCCAGTTTGCGGTACACCTCGCGCACGGACTGGCTGGCCTCGGCGGCGGCTGCTTCCTGGCGTAGCTGGTGGGCGTTTTTCTTGCCAGGTTTGTTTGGCTCAGGTTGTTCGCTCTGCAAGCGCTCATTTATTTTTTGCGCGATGTCGTCGGGAGATAGCCCCTGGATATCGTCGTCGAGCTCGACCCCGAACATCTCCTGCAGTCCCAGTTTGAGAAACTCGTTGTCTTCTTCCTCATCGGTATCGAAGTCGCGGCCACTGTGCTGGTTGTACAGCGCTTTCAAGCGCACTTGCTCCTCTTCGCTGCAATTGCCGCTATCAAGCAGGGTGTAGGCTTGGCCGCAAACTTCCTGCGTCAGCGTCTTGCGATCAGTTTTCGAGAGTTTGATTCGCTCGCCCAGGTCGCTCAGAAGTTGCACGAACCCGACCGTGTGTTGATGCAGGATGTCGAGCTGGGGCACGAACTCACTGTGCCAGCGCTGCTCATACAGCGCGGTGGCCGCTTCCCACGCTTGCAGGATCTGCCGTTGTTTGTCGATTTTTTTCACCAGCTCATTGAATTTTCGCTGCCCGGCAGACAATTTTTTGGGACCTTTGTCTGGGGAGATACTCAGGTCGTAGGTGGTTTTGCTCATGGGCGGTCTCCGGCGATCACTCAAGCGTGAGGGATGCCAAGGTTATCAGCGGCATCGGTGTTGTACAGGGTCGCAGGCAGATTCTGAATGTTCAGTCGTTTAATAGGGTGCAGTGACTCGCCCGTTTAAACATCAGGTGCGATTTTTCCCACCCTAGGCTAACCTGCCTCGATGTTTTACGAGGTTGACTATGCACATTCATATCCTGGGTATCTGCGGCACTTTCATGGGCTCGATGGCGGTTCTGGCCAAAGAGCTGGGCCATCGCGTGACCGGCTCCGACGCGAATGTCTATCCGCCGATGAGCACCCAACTGGAGGCTCAGGGCATTGAACTGACGCAGGGTTATGACCCGGCCCAGCTCGACCCGGCCCCGGACCTGGTGGTGATCGGCAATGCCATGTCCCGCGGTAACCCGGCGGTCGAGTACGTCTTGAACAAAGGTTTGCCGTACGTCTCGGGCCCGCAGTGGCTGGCCGACCATGTGCTGCAAGGGCGCTGGGTGCTGGCGGTTGCCGGCACCCATGGCAAGACTACCACCAGCAGCATGCTCGCCTGGGTGCTGGAGCACGCGGGCATGAGCCCGGGCTTCCTGATCGGCGGCGTGCCGCAGAATTTCTCGGTCTCGGCGCGCCTGGGCGACACGCCGTTTTTTGTGATCGAGGCTGACGAATACGACAGCGCCTTCTTCGACAAGCGTTCGAAGTTCGTCCACTACCGCCCGCGCACTGCGATCCTCAACAACCTTGAGTTTGATCACGCAGACATCTTCCCCGATCTGCCAGCGATCGAGCGCCAGTTCCACCACTTGGTGCGCACCATCCCGAGCGAAGGCCTGGTGATTCATCCGACCACTGAGCCGGCGTTGCAGCGGGTCGTCGAGATGGGCTGCTGGACCCCGGTGCAAACCACCGGTGCCGGCGGGCAATGGCAGGTCAAATTGCTCAGCGAAGACGGTTCGAAGTTCGAAGTGCTGTTCGAGGGCGTCGCGCAGGGCGTGGTCGACTGGGACATGACCGGTCAGCACAACGTCGCCAACGCCTTGGCGACCCTGGCGGCAGCACGCCATGTCGGCGTGGTCCCGGCCATGGGCATTGCGGCGCTGAGCGCGTTCAAGAGTGTCAAACGGCGCATGGAAGTCGTGGCCCAGGTCAACGGCATCACCATCTACGACGACTTTGCCCACCATCCGACGGCGATCGCTACCACCCTGGACGGCCTGCGCAAGCGCATTGGCGACGCACCGCTGATTGCCATCATCGAGCCGCGTTCCAACTCCATGAAGCTCGGCGCGCACCGTGACGGACTGCCGGAAAGCGTGGTCGATGCCGACCAGGTGATCTGGTACGCTCCGGCCAACCTGGGCTGGGACCTGGCGGGCACCGTGGCGCTGTGTACGGTGCCGTCGATCGTCAGCGATTCGCTGGACGGCATCATTGCGCGGGTCCAGAGCCAGGCTCAACCGGGCACGCACGTGGTGATCATGAGCAATGGCGGCTTCGGCGGCCTGCACGGCAAGCTGGCCGAGGCGCTTAAATGAACAACGGTCCGGATCGCATCACGCTGGCCATGACGGGCGCTTCAGGCGCCCAGTATGGCTTGCGCCTGCTCGATTGCCTGGTGCGCGAAGACCGTGAGGTGCATTTCCTGATCTCCAAGGCCGCGCAGTTGGTGCTGGCCACCGAGACTGACGTCACGCTGCCGCCCAAGCCGCAGATGATGCAGGCCTTTCTCACCGAATACACCGGTGCGGTCGCCGGGCAGATTCGGGTGTATGGCAAGGAAGACTGGATGTCGCCGGTGGCCTCGGGCTCCGGCTCACCGGCCGCGATGGTGGTGGTGCCCTGTTCGACCGGGACCTTGTCCGCCATCGCCATGGGCGCCTGCAACAACCTGATCGAACGTGCCGCCGACGTGACGTTGAAAGAGCGCCGGCAGTTGATTGTGGTGCCGCGCGAGGCGCCGTATTCGAGCATTCACCTGGAAAACATGCTCAAGCTGTCGAACATGGGCGTGACTATCCTGCCGGCGTCGCCGGGTTTCTATCATCAGCCGCAGACCATCGATGACCTGGTGGATTTTGTCGTGGCGCGGATTCTCAATGTGTTGAACATCCCGCAGGACATGCTGCCGCGCTGGGGCGAACACCATCTGAGCAGTGATGAGTAAGCTGCTGCTGGTGCTGCTGGCCTTGCAACTGGTCGGTTGCGCCAGTGTGCGCACCCTGGATGCGGCGCAACCGGGCGCTCCGGTGGTGTATTCCGGGGCGCGCCTGGACTGGTATGCGCTACAGGGTGGTTGTTGTGCCAAGGATCGATTTGGTGCCGAAGCCCCGAGTTATCCAGGCCTCGACCTGCCGGCCAGTGCCTTGCTCGACACGCTGTTGCTGCCGTTGTCGGTGTTGACGGTGCTTGGGGTCGGGTTTCAGGCGACGGGCGGGTTGTAGCGCAGGGCTACTTGCCCAGCTTGCGCAGTTCGTCCGATTCCACCACCCGTATCCCGTCCTGCTCCTCCAACGCCAGGCGCCACATGGCGCGGGCCAGTTGGCAGGCTTCGATGCCGCGGTATTTACCCGGGATCAGCCTGGACAGCGGGCCGGCGAGTTGCTCGGCCAGGCGTGGCTCAAGACGTTCGCCCAGCAGCAGGGAGGGCCGGCAGATGGTCAGCTGCGGCCAGTCTTGCGCGCGCAGGGCCTGCTCCATTTCCCCTTTGACGCGGTTGTAGAACACCGAGGATTTTGGGTCCGCGCCGATGGCGCTGATTACGATCAGGTGCCGTGCACCCATTTCGCGCGCCCGTTTGGCGAAGGCCACCACCATGTCCAGGTCGACCGCGCGAAATGCCGGTTCCGAACCGGCCTGCTTGATCGTGGTGCCCAGGCAGCAGTAGGCGATGTCTACCCGGCCATTGAGTTGAGGCAGGAACACGGTAGGGTCGCCGACTGGGTTTTCCAGGTGCGGGTGTTCCGCCAGCGGTCGGCGAGAGGGCGCCAGTACGCGACTGATGGTGGGCTCGTTGAGCAACCGGTCGAGCAAATGTTCACCGGTCAGGCCGGTGGCTCCAGCGAGCAGTACGTGCTGAGGCGTCAAGTACATAGTGTTTCTCCCTTGATACTGTTCAGCTTAGTTGCTCTTTGCATCCGTGTTGTTCAACGCCGCATTTTGCAGCGCTTTTCGTGCTTGCTGCTTGCGCAGTGCCTGCCAGCGCGCCAGAACCCCCTTGGGTGCCCAGATCTGTGGTTCAGAAGCTTCGAAGTTGTCTGCCAGTTCCCGTTCGGCAACCGTGGCCTTGGCCAGCTTGAAGGCTTGCTCGAGGTCGTCGGTCTGGTTCAGTGCCTGGGCGAACAGGGCATCGCCGAAGTAAGTGAAGTCCGCTTCCTCGGAGCAGCCGAACGACACCCGGTCAGCCCGCGAGGCGGTCATGACGAGCGTGCGCTCGTCTTTGAGGGCAGGTAGGAAACCTCCGGAGTAGCAGGCGGAAATCACGATGATCTTGTCGCGGTTTTTCAGCGGTGCCAAGACGGCGGCCAACTCATCGGCGGGCAGGTCGGCCAGCTCCATGCGCGGCTGATCGAGTACCAGTTCGTGTTCGTGGGTGCCGTGGCTGGTCAGGTAGATGAACAGCAAGTCTTCCGGACCGCTGCGCTCGGCCAGGGTCAGGGCGGCGCGGCGCAGGTTTTCGCGGGTGGCCATGGGCCGGTCGCCGAGGTGGTCGCGGTGGTTGACCAGGCGGATCTGGCCATAGGCGCCGAAACGGCTGGCCAGCATGTTGCTGACGTAGTCGGACTCGCGCAGGAATACGCTCTGCTTGCCGTCGCCGCCGAGCGTCAGGCTGTACAGCTCGATCGCGGGAGTTGAGGCAGGCACATTGGCCAGCGCTTCATCGAGCAGGCGGCCCTGGGCCAGCAGGCCCAGCTCCAGGGTGTCGGGCAGCAATTTGCCGTCGGCATCACGCACGCGCTGGCCATTGATCCAGTCGCCGCTCTGCACCGTGCCGTCGGTCAGTACCAGCGTGCCGTGGCCCTGATAGCTGTCGTTGTCGAACTGGCCGACGTAGAAGCTGCCATCGGGCAGGTTCAGGCGCCCCTGGCCGGTGAAGCGCCAGTCGCTGAAGTGCCCGAGGTAGTGACTGTTGTCAGCGCCGATCAGTTCGCCCTTGCCGCTGAGCGCGCCTTCCTTGAACTGGCCGATCCACACGTCGCCGTCGGCGTTTTCGTAGCGGCCCTTGCCGTGCAGTTGATTCTGTTTGAAGCCGCCGACATAGCTGTCGCCTTCGGCGCTGTTGAAGCTGCCAATGCCGTCCAGTTGGCTGTTGATGAAGTGGCCGCTGAACTGATTGCCGCTGACATCGCTGCGCTGGCCTTGGCCATTGGGTTTGCCGTGGGCGAACTGGCCCTGGTATTGGCTGCCGTCTTCGAGTTCCAGGCGACCGAGTCCGGAGTACTGGTCGGCCTTGAATTCGCCCCGGTAGGTCATGCCGTTTTCCTTGAGCGTGCCCTCGCCGTCGCGCCGCCCCAGCTTGAAGCCGCCGGTGTAGCTGCTGTCGCTGGTGGTCAGGGCGCCCTGGCCATGGAACAGCCCTTGCTGGAAGGCGCCGCGGTAGACCTCGCCATTGCTGCCGTGCCACTCGCCCTGCCCATGCCATTGGCCTTTGTCGAACTGGCCGGCGTACCAACTGCCGTTCGGGTAGTCGATGCGACCCTGGCCTTGCAGCAGCCCGTCGACCAGGTCGCCCCGATAGCGTCCGCCGTCGGGCAGGCGCGCGTCCGGCGGCAACAGCGATTCGCCGTCGCCACAGGCGGTGAGCAACAGGGTCAATGCGAGGGGTGCAAGTAAGCGCATAGCAGGATCCGGGTGATTAGGCGACCGAGTATGCCGCAGCTATGTGCCTGATAAATAGAGACGCGGTGCGAAACAGCAGTAACTGTTCCGCATCCGGCAGGGGTTACACGAACGCCAGTGACAGGGGTTCGGCGATATAGGCCGGTTTTTCCTGGCCTTCGATTTCCAGGGTGGCGGTGGCCTTGAGCAGCCATTGGCCGGGTTTTTTCTCGGTGACGTCGGTCAGTTCGACCTTGAGCCGGACCCGCGAATCGACTTTCACCGGCTGGATGAAGCGCACGCTGTCGAGGCCGTAGTTGACGACCATTTTCAAGTCCTGGGGCAGGACCATGATGTCTTCCATCAGTTTGGGAATCAGCGACAGCGACAGGAAACCGTGGGCGATGGTGCTACCGAATGGTGTCTGTGCGGCTTTTACCGGGTCAACGTGGATGAACTGAAAGTCGCCCGTGGCTTCAGCGAACAGGTTGATGCGCTCCTGGTCGATGGTGAGCCATTCGGAACGTCCGAGTTCCTTGCCGACATAATTCTTGAGCTCTGCAACGGGTACATAGGGCATTGAGACTCTCCTTGGGTTCATCGGTTTTATAGTTTTTTTGAGGGATCAGGAACCACCTTAGATCATCATGGCCACGGGTGCCGGTCAAGCTTGCATACCATTGGCGAATACCCATGCATAGCAGATGCCATGCTTATAATGGCAGGCCCGTTTTGGGGGGCGAGTTTTGTGGGGGGATGATTCATGTTGCTTCGCGGCCTGACCTGGCTGGTGCTGTTTCAATTGCTCGGCACGGCCATCAACCATTTGTTGTTGCCGGTACTGCCGGGGCCGATTATCGGCCTGCTGCTGTTGCTGGTGTACCTGATCATGCGCGGCGAAGTCGGCGAGCCACTGAGCCTGGCTGCCGGCAGCTTGTTGCGCTATCTACCGTTGCTGCTGGTCCCGCCTGCGGTGGGGGTGATGGTGTATGCCGCGGATATCGCGGCTGACTTCTGGGCGATCGCCGGCGCATTGGTGCTGTCGTTGCTGCTGTCCATGGCCTTTGCCGGGGTGCTGATGCAATGGCTGGTCAAGCGCCAGGCTCGACGGGAGGAGCGCTCATGATGTTTGACTGGCAGGGCGCGGTGGCGGCAGTGATCCATCACCCGTTGTTCGGGATCGGCATTACCCTGGGGGCTTATCAGTTGGTGCTGGCGGCGTTCGAGAAAACCCGCTGGATCTTCCTGCAGCCGGTGCTGGTGTCCATGCTGCTGGTGATTGGCGTATTGCTCACCTGTGGCCTGACCTATGCCGAGTACCGTAAAAGCACGGAAATCCTCAGCATCCTGCTGGGGCCGGCGACGGTGGCCCTGGCGGTGCCGCTGTACCTCAACCTGCGGCGCATTCGCCAACTGTTCTGGCCGATTTTTACTACGCTGGTGGTAGGTGGGGTGGTCGCTACCGGCCTGTGCGTGTTGCTGGGCTGGTGGTTTGGCGCCGAACACATGATTCTGATGACTATGGCACCGAAGTCGGTGACCTCGCCCATTGCCATGCTGGTGGCCGAGCAGATCGGTGGCGTGGCGGCGTTGGCGGCGGTGTTTGTGCTGATCACCGGGGTGATCGGGGCGATTTTCGGCCCGGCGCTGCTCGATCGTCTCGGCGTCCATGGCCCCGAGGCCCGCGGCATGGCCCTGGGCATGACCGCTCATGCGGTGGGCACTTCAGTAGCCCTGCAGGAAAGTGAAGAGTGCGGTGCGTTTGCCGCGTTGGCGATGAGCCTGATGGGTGTGGCCACGGCGGTGTTGTTGCCGTTGGCGGTGTCGATGGTGGTGTAAGGACATGTCTATGAGTCTGGCGCTTTTCCCGCTGAATACGGTGCTGTTTCCCGGCTGTTTCCTTGATCTGCAGATTTTCGAGGCGCGCTACCTGGACATGATCAGCCGCTGCATGAAGCAGGGGGCAGGGTTTGGCGTGGTGTGCATTCTTGAGGGCGAAGAGGTCGGCCTGGCCCCGCAGGGGTATGCACTGGTCGGCTGCGAAGCGCGGATCACCGATTTCAAGCAGCAGGACAACGGCCTGCTGGGAATTCGAGTGCAGGGCGCACGCCGCTTCAATGTGTTGCGCAGCGAAGTGCAGCGCGATCAGCTGACTGTCGCCGAAGTCGAGTGGCTGGACGAGTTGCCCGAGCAGCCCCTGCAGGAAGAAGACGCCGACTTGATGGCCTTGCTCAAGGCGCTGGCCGAGCACCCGATGGTCGAGGCGTTGAACATGGGCACCGACGCCGCAGGCCAGCAGTCACTGGCCAACCAGTTGGCCTACTTGTTGCCATTTTCCGAGCTGGACAAGATCGGGCTGCTGCAGGTCGATGATCCGCAACAACGCCTGGATGCGATCCAGGCGTTGTTGGATGAGCTGCAGGGTGAGTTGTTCGCCTGATATTGCCTCAGTACGCGTAACGCATCATCGCGTGCGGCAGATTCTGCAGGGCGTAGAAGCCGAACAGCGCCACCATCACGGGTAGGATCAACCACCAGATTTTCGCCGGTAGCGGATTGAGCGGCGCCTGGCGCTGGCTCAGCCACAGGCTGGCGGCACACACGCAGGCTGCGAGCATGGCTCCGGCCACCACATCGGTCGGCCAGTGAGCCCCCAGGTAAACCCGCGACAGGGCAATGGCCAGGGCCGGCAGGCAACCGAGCAGCAGCCAGGTCAGGCGCATGCGCTGGGGTTGTCCGCGACCCGCCAGCACGGCCAGGGTTAGGAACAGCGCAAACGAACCTGAGGCATGACCGCTGGGCATGCTGTAGCTGGTCAGTGGGTCGGTCAGGACTTCCGGGCGCATCCGCGCGAACAACTGCTTGGTGGCGGTATTGGCCAGCGCAGTCACCAGCAAGGTGCCGCCGGCGAACAGCAAGTGCCGCCATTGTCGCGTGGCCAGCAGCACCAGGGTCAGCGCCGCGCTGATCACCAGCATGTGCTTGAACTCACCGAGTTGGGTCAGCATCACCGCGAACTCGTCGAGCAGCGGTTTGCGGTGTTCCTGCACCAGGGTCATCAGGCCTTGATCGAAGGCGCCGAGGTGCGAGTAGCCGATAAACAGCCCGCCCAGTATCAACAGGCTCAGGCCGGCGATCAGCAGGGTAGAGCGCCGATGTCCGCGCAGGCCGCTGTTGATACCCAGGCCTACCAGCACCGCGATGCTGCCCACTACCAGCCCGGCCTGGGGCCAGAAACCCTCGGGCAATGGCAAGCGGATAGCCGCCCCGGTGGCCCAGCCCGGCAGCAGATAGGCTACGGCCCAGCCGGCACCTGCCAGCAGGCTGACGGCAAAAAAGCGCGGGAAGGGCATGTCGAACATCCCGGCGACCATTGGCAGCATCGGGCGCAACGGACCGATAAAACGCCCCACCAGCAAGCTGGCGATGCCATAGCGCTGGAAATAGGCTTCGGCACTGCCGATCCACTCTGGGTGGTGGCGCAAGCCCGGCAAGCGCCGGATGTTCTGATGGAAGTGCCGGCCGACGAAATACGACACCACGTCCCCCAGCACACCGCCGAGAAAGCCCAGCAGTAGGGTTTCCCCCAGCGACAGGGCGCCGCTGCCCGCCAGTACCGCAACGGCAAACAACAGGACGGTGCCGGGGACAATCAGGCCGGCAATCGCCAGGCACTCAATGCAGGCCACGATAAATACGGCGGCCGCCAGCCATTGCGGGTTTGCCGTTAACCAAGCGGTCAGGCTATCGAGCCATGGGCCCATAGGTACAACTCCAGGATTGCTGTTGGCCCATCGAGGGCAGGGATCAGATCAGTAAATAGTCGCGGCCTTCGACCTGGCCGCGGCGTAGAGGGTTCCGTGTGCAATAGGGTGCGTAGGCACTGTCGACAAAGCGGTACATCAGGTGCTCATCGCGGCCGTGGGGGATGCCCAGGCGGGTGGTCTGGATCACATGGGTGGGCGGTCGGCCAAGGTCTTCGACAAACAGCACCTCATGGTCAAAGCGCTTGGCGTCCCAGGTCGGTACTTTCAGCCCCAGGGCCTTGCACAGTAGGGTTTGGCCGGCGCAGAGCTTCTGCGAGGGGCGCGGCCGGCCATTCGCATCGGGGTTGTTGAGCAGCATCTGGGCCAGGCTCGCTGGCCCCGAGACCTCGTCGACCCAAGGATAGGCGGACTTGATCAGTACCGCATTGCCGGGCCCGTGGGCGCTGAAGTTCAGGGAGTCGCCACCACGGGCGTAATACATATAGATGTGCCCGCCATCCAGAAACAAAGCCTTACGCTTTTCTGTGTAGCCGAGGGAGGCGTGACTGCCTTTTTCGTCGCAGTAATAGGCTTCTGTTTCAATAATCCGCGCCGAAAGCCACAAATCTCCGATCCGATGGCGGATCACCTTGCCCAGCAATTCGCACGCGAGCAATTGTGCGTCGCGGTTGAAAAAGCTGTCAGGCAGGGCCTTTGGCTGCGTGGGATGGGTCACAATGGTCATGGGCGGCAGCATTCAGAGAGCAAATGTGACGTTATGATAACAACCAGGGCCTTAATCCAGGCTGAAGACTGACTATTTGCTGTCCATTTCGACCATCCGCCCGTCACCGCTGTTAGTCGAGTGACGCGACAGCTATAATCTGCCGCTTTACTCTTTACCACGACCATAGCAAAGACCACTCCAGACTATGACTGAGTCCGTTCTTGACTACATGACCCGCTTGGGTCGCGCTGCGCGCGATGCTTCCCGCGTGATCGGCCGTGCCAGCACTGGGCAGAAAAACCGCGCCCTGCTGGCCGCCGCCAACGCCCTGGATGCCGCGCGTGCCGAGTTGACTGCCGCCAATGAGCTGGACCTGGCCGCTGGCCGGGCCAATGGCCTGGAGCCGGCAATGCTCGAGCGTCTGGCCCTGACCCCCGCACGCATCGATGGCATGATCGTCGGTTTGCGTCAGGTGGCGGCGCTGCCGGACCCGGTAGGCGCGATCCGCGACATGAGTTATCGGCCGTCGGGTATCCAGGTGGGCAAGATGCGCGTCCCCCTGGGCGTGGTCGGGATCATCTACGAATCGCGGCCCAACGTGACCATCGACGCCGCCAGCCTGTGCCTGAAGTCGGGCAATGCGACCATCCTGCGCGGTGGCTCGGAGGCGATTCATTCCAACCGTGCCATTGCCGCCTGCATCCAGCGCGGCCTGGCCGAGGCCGGTCTGCCGGCTGCCGTGGTGCAAGTGGTCGAGACGACGGACCGTGCCGCAGTGGGCGCGCTGATCACCATGCCGGAATACGTCGACGTGATCGTGCCGCGTGGCGGCAAAGGCCTGATCGAACGGGTCAGTCGCGACGCCCGGGTGCCAGTCATCAAGCACCTGGACGGCATTTGCCACGTCTACGTCAGTGCCCACGCCGATTTGGCCAAGGCGCAGCGGATTGCGTTCAACGCCAAGACCTACCGCTACGGCATCTGTGGCGCGATGGAAACCCTGTTGGTCGACCAGGCGGTCGCCAAGGACTTCCTGCCGGCCATGGCTGCCCAGTTCCGCGAAAAAGGCGTCGAACTGCGTGGCTGCGAGCGGACCCGCGCAATCATCGAGGCCGAAGCGGCCACCGAGCAAGACTGGAGCACCGAGTACCTGGCGCCGATCCTGTCGATCCTGGTGGTCGATGGCCTGGACCAGGCCATCGAACACATCAATCATTACGGCTCGCACCATACCGACTCGATCGTCAGCGAACACCAGGGCGACGCCCGGCGTTTTGTGGCTGAAGTCGACTCGGCGTCGGTGATGATCAACACCCCGACCTGCTTTGCCGATGGCTTCGAATACGGATTGGGTGCCGAGATCGGCATTTCTACTGATAAGCTGCACGCCCGCGGCCCGGTGGGTCTCGAAGGTCTGACCTGCGAGAAGTACATCGTGGTCGGTGATGGCCAGTTGCGCGGTCAGGAGCCGGTCTGACTTGGGCGACCTCGAGCCGTCAGCTACAGTGACCCGCCAGGAACCCTGTCCCCGGCGCATTGGCGTACTGGGCGGGACCTTCGACCCGGTGCACATCGGCCATTTGCGCGGTGCGCTGGAAGTGGCCGAGTCGCTGGACCTCGATGAGTTGCGCCTGACGCCCAGCGCCAGGCCACCCCATCGGGGTACGCCGCAGGTGTCGGCGCTCGACCGTCTGGCGATGGTTGAGTGCGCGGTGGCTGGAGTTGCACCCCTGGTGGTGGACGACCGCGAACTCAAACGCGACAAGCCGTCCTACACTATTGACACCCTGGAGCTGATGCGCGCGGAACTCGCCGCCGATGACCAGGTATTTTTACTTTTGGGCTGGGACGCATTTTGCGGCCTGCCCACTTGGCATCGCTGGGAAGAGTTGCTCCAGCATTGCCACATCCTGGTGCTGCAACGCCCGGATGCCGACAGCGAACCGCCGGATGCCTTGCGCAACCTGCTGGCCGCGCGCTCGGTGAGCGACCCGCTGGCCCTCAAAGGGCCGAGTGGACAGATTGCATTCGTCTGGCAGACACCGCTCGCGGTATCCGCCACCCAGATCCGTCAACTGCTGGCCAGCGGTAAGTCGGTACGTTTCCTGGTGCCCGACGCGGTCCTGGCCTACATCGATGCGCATGGACTTTACCGTGCGCCGAACTGAATAGGAGTGCCTCAAGGCACGTGGCAACAACGTGTATTGATGCGCCCGAACATACGAGCAAAACGAGTTTTATATGACTGACAAAGACCAAACCAAAGTAAAGCGTAAAGGCACGTTCAAGAGCGCCCCGCTGCCAGTAGAGGCACACACTGGCGTGATCCTGGCCGGCGAAGAGCTGGTCAAGGTTGCCGTAGCTGCCCTGGAAGACGTCAAGGCCCAGGACATCCAGGTGATCGACGTTCGTGAAAAGCAGAGCATCACCGACTTCATGATCATCGCCACCGGTACCTCCAACCGCCAGATCGGCGCGATGCTGGACAAGGTCCGCGAAGCGGTCAAGGCACAGGGCGTCAAGCCGCTGGGCGAAGAAGGCAAGGGCGACAGCGACTGGGTCCTGCTGGACATGGACGATGTCATCGTGCACATGATGACCGCCTCGGCACGCCAGTTCTACGACCTGGAGCGCCTGTGGGCCGGTGCCGAGCAAAGCCGTTCGGCCAGCGCCGCGCACCACAGCCCGGAAAACACCCATGAGCACTTCACCAAGCTCAACAAAGACCAGCTATAAGGGATCGCTGTGCGACTGCGACTGATCGCCGTCGGTTCACGCATGCCCAAATGGGTGGAAGAAGGTTGGCATGAATATGCCAAGCGTCTTCCGTCCGAGCTGGCGCTGGAACTGGTGGAAATACCGCTCAACACCCGGGGCAAGAATGCTGACGTGGCGCGTTTCATTCGCCAGGAAGGCGAAGCCATGCTGGCCAAGGTCGGGCCGAACGAGCGCATCGTCACCCTCGAAGTCCATGGCAAGCCGTGGAGCACTGAGCAACTGGCGGTAGAGCTCGATCGCTGGCGCCTGGATTCGCGCACGGTGAACTTCATGGTCGGCGGCCCCGAGGGGCTGGCGCCGGAAGTCTGTGCGCGGGCCGACCAGCGCTGGTCGTTATCGCCCTTGACCTTGCCGCACCCGCTGGTGCGGATCCTGATCGGCGAACAGCTGTACCGTGCCTGGACTGTTCTGTCCGGCCACCCTTACCACAAGTAGCTCTGCCCTCATGTCCCAGCCGATCCGCATCAAGGACCACGAAAAAGACGCCCGTCTGGTGCGTGGCCGCGTCGTGTTCGGGGCAATTGCAGTGGTGGTGCTGATCGGCGTGCTGATTGCGCGGCTGTATTTCCTGCAGGTGATCCAGTACGAGTACCACTCGACCCTGTCGGAAAACAACCGTGTCCACGTTCAGCCGATTCCGCCGACGCGCGGCCTGATCTTCGACCGTAATGGCGTGGTGATTGCCGACAACCGGCCCAGCTTCAGCCTGAGCATGACCCGCGAACGTTCCGGCGACTGGCAGCAGGTACTCGATGTAATCGTCGAGGTGCTGCAGCTGACGCCCGAGGACCGGGTGATCTTTGAAAAACGCATGCGCCAGGGACGTCGGCCGTTCGAGCCGGTGCCGATCCTCTTCGAACTGACGGAGGAGCAGATTGCCCGTATTGCGGTCAATCAGTTCCGCCTGCCAGGCGTCGAAGTGGTTGCGCAGTTGGTGCGCCATTACCCCCAGGGCGCGCACTTTGCGCACTCGGTGGGCTACATGGGGCGGATCAACGAAAAAGAGCTCAAGACCCTCGATCCGGTGAACTACAGCGGCACCCATCATATCGGCAAGACCGGTATCGAACGTTTCTACGAACCCCAGTTGCACGGCCAGGTCGGCTACGAAGAAGTCGAGACCAACGCTCGAGGCCGGGTGCTGCGGGTGCTCAAGCGCACCGATCCGATTCCCGGCAAGGACATCGTCCTGAGCCTGGACATCAAGCTGCAAGAGGCGGCGGAAGCGGCGTTGGGTGGCCGTCGTGGTGCGGTGGTGGCGCTGGACCCGAACACTGGCGAAGTACTGGCGATGGTCAGTCAGCCGAGTTTCGACCCGAACCTGTTCGTCACCGGTATCAGCTTCAAGGCCTATGCCGAGTTGCGTGACTCCATCGACCGGCCGCTGTTCAACCGCGTGCTGCGTGGCCTGTATCCACCGGGTTCGACCATCAAGCCGGCGGTGGCGATTGCCGGCCTGGACTCCGGGGTGGTGACGGCCTCCTCGCGGGTGTTCGACCCGGGCTATTACCAGTTGCCCAACTACGATCACAAATACCGTAACTGGAACCGCTCCGGCGACGGTTTTGTCGACCTCGACACGGCGATCATGCGTTCCAACGACACCTATTTCTATGACCTGGCCCACAAGCTGGGGATCGATCGGTTGTCGACCTACATGGGCAAGTTCGGCATCGGCCAGAAGGTCTCGCTGGACATGTTTGAAGAATCGCCGGGGCTGATGCCGTCCCGCGAGTGGAAACGCGCCACCCGCCGCCAGGCCTGGTTCCCGGGGGAAACCCTGATCCTGGGGATTGGCCAGGGTTATATGCAGTCCACCCCGTTGCAGCTGGCCCAGGCCACGGCACTGGTAGCCAGCAAGGGCAAGTGGATTCGTCCGCACCTGGCCAAGACCATCGAAGGCGAAAAGCCGGTGGACGACAACCCGATGCCGGACATCATCCTGCGTGATCCGCTGGACTGGAACCGGGTCAACCATGGCATGCAGCAGGTGATGCACGGTGCTCGCGGCACGGCGCGCAAAGCAGCGATCGGCGCGCAATACCGGATCGCCGGCAAGTCGGGTACCGCCCAGGTGGTCGCGATCAAGCAGGGTGAGAAGTACGACCGCTCCAAGGTGCAGGAGCGCCACCGCGACCACGCCTTGTTTGTCGGGTTCGCGCCAGCCGACAACCCGAAAATCACCGTGTCGGTGATGGTCGAGAACGGCGAGTCCGGCTCCGGCGTCGCTGCGCCGGTGGTCCGTCAAATCATGGACGCCTGGCTCCTGGACCAGGACGGCCGGCTCAAATCCGAGTTCGCCAGCCCCAATACCGCGGAGGCTACGGCCCGTGAAGAGTAATTTTGATCGCATTCTCTCCAGCGAGGATGTGATGCGTCGCCGCGCGACGCTGTTGCAACGCATGCACATCGACGGTCCGCTGCTGATCCTGCTGCTGATTCTCGCGGCCGGCAGCCTGTTCGTACTGTATTCGGCCAGCGGCAAGAGCTGGGACCTGCTGGCCAAGCAGGCCACCTCGTTCGGCATCGGCCTGGTGTCGATGGTCATCATCGCCCAGTTCGAGCCACGTTTCATGGCGCGCTGGGTGCCGCTGGGCTATGTGCTCGGCGTGGTGCTGTTGATCGTGGTCGACATCATGGGCCACAACGCCATGGGGGCGACGCGCTGGATCAACATTCCCGGGGTGATTCGCTTCCAGCCCTCGGAGTTCATGAAGATCATCATGCCGGCGACCATCGCCTGGTACCTGGCCAAGCGCACACTGCCGCCGCAGCTCAAGCACGTCGGGGTCAGCCTGATCCTGATCGGCATCCCGTTCATCCTGATCGTGCGCCAGCCGGACCTTGGTACCTCGCTGCTGATCCTTGCCGGTGGCGCCTTCGTACTGTTCATGGGTGGCCTGCGCTGGCGCTGGATCATCAGCGTGCTGGCGGCCACGGTCCCGGTGGCGATCGCCATGTGGTTCTTTGTCATGCACGACTACCAGAAGCAGCGCGTGCTGACCTTCCTCGACCCGGAGAGCGATCCGCTGGGCACTGGCTGGAACATCATCCAGTCCAAGGCCGCCATCGGCTCCGGCGGAGTATTTGGCAAGGGTTGGCTGCTGGGCACCCAGTCGCACCTGGACTTCCTGCCGGAAAGCCACACCGACTTCATCATCGCGGTGATGGGCGAAGAGTTCGGCCTGGTGGGCATTTGCGCCCTGTTGCTGATCTATCTGCTACTGATTGGCCGCGGCCTGGTGATTACCGCCCAGGCCCAGACACTGTTTGGCAAATTGCTGGCTGGCGCGCTGACCATGACGTTTTTTGTTTACGTTTTCGTCAACATCGGTATGGTCAGTGGCCTGTTGCCGGTGGTGGGGGTGCCGTTGCCGTTCATTAGCTACGGCGGAACTTCGCTGGTGACGCTGCTGTCAGCGTTTGGGGTTTTGATGTCGATCCATACCCATCGTAAGTGGATCGCGCAGGTTTGAATAAGGTGAAGAGTTCAATGCAAGTAATGCGTGGCTGGGCGACTCGATACGCTCCGTGGGTCGGCCTGGTAAGCATCCTTGGCACGGCGCCCATGGCGTTGGCCGGCGAATATGAAGGCTCGCCCCAAGTGGCCGAATTTGTCGGTGAGATGACCCGCGACTATGGTTTTGCCGGCGAACAGCTGATGGGAGTGTTCCGTGAAGCCCAGCGCAAGCAGGCGATTCTCGATGCCATCTCGCGGCCTGCCGAGCGGGTCAAGCAATGGAAGGAATATCGCCCGATGTTCCTCACCGATGCACGAATTGCCCGCGGCGTGGACTTCTGGCGTCAGCATGAGGCAGTGCTGGCCCGTGCCGAGCAGGAATACGGCGTGCCGGCCCAGGTGATTGTCTCGATCATTGGGGTCGAAACCTTCTTTGGCCGCAATACCGGCAACTATCGGGTAATCGATGCCTTGTCGACCTTGGGTTTCGACTACCCTCCACGTGCCGAATTCTTCCGCAAGGAGTTGCGTGAGTTCTTGTTGCTGGCGCGCGAAGAGCAGGTCGATCCACTGACGCTCAAAGGCTCATACGCCGGCGCCATGGGCTTGCCGCAATTCATGCCAAGCAGCTTTCGGGCTTATGCGGTGGATTTCGACGGCGACGGCCACATCAATATCTGGACCAACGCCGACGATGCCATCGGCAGCGTCGCCAGCTATTTCAAGCGTCACGGCTGGGAAGCCGGGCAGCCGGTGGTCAGTCTCGCCGAAGTGCGGGGCGATCAGGTCGACCAGGGCCTGACCACCGGGATCGAACCGACGAAAACCGTCGGGGAGTTGCGAGCGCTGGGCTGGTCGAGTCATGATGCGCTGCGCGACGATATGCCGGTCACCGCGTTTCGTCTGGAAGGCGACAATGGCCCTGAATACTGGATGGGCCTGAAGAATTTTTACGCGATCACGCGTTATAACCGCAGCGTGATGTACGCCATGGCCGTACATCAGTTGTCTGAACAGCTGGTCCAAGCACGGGGCGTCAAGTAATGCCGGCATTGCCAATCCGCAAACCCCTGAAGCTGGTGGCCTTCACCGCGTTGTCGATGCTCATGGTCAGTTGTTCGACCAGCCGTGCGCCGCAACCGCAGAAAGCCCCGCCCGCTGTCCGCGCCACGCCGGGACTGGACATCAACCGGGCTCACAAGGACGGCGCGCCGTGGTGGGATGTCGATGTGTCGCGCATTCCCGACGCCACGCCAACCCTGCACACCGGGTCCTACAAGGCCAACCCCTACACAGTGCTGGGCAAGACTTACTACCCGATGCCCGAGTCCAAGCGTTATGTCGAGACAGGGACGGCGTCCTGGTACGGCACCAAGTTCCATGGCCAGAACACCGCCAATGGCGAGGTCTATGACCTGTACGGCATGAGTGCCGCGCATAAGACCCTGCCGTTGCCTGCCTACGTTCGCGTGACCAACCTGGACAACAAGCGCACGGTGGTGCTGCGGGTCAACGACCGTGGGCCGTTCTATTCCGACCGCATCATCGACCTGTCCTACGCCGCCGCGAAGAAACTCGGTTATGCCGAAACCGGTACCGCGCGGGTCAAGGTCGAAGGCATCGACCCGCAAGAGTGGTGGGCGGCCAAGGGCCGGCCAGCACCGTTGATGCTCAATGAGCCACAGGTCGCGCAAAACAGCGGGCCGGTGATCACCGCATCGACCGGCAAGGTCGAGCAATGGACCCCGCCGCCACAGCAGCACGCGGCAGCGGTCGTGCCGATGCAGATCAACGCTAAAAAAAACGCTTCTGTACCAGCCTCTGGCCAGTATCTGCAGGTGGGCGCGTTCGCCAACCCGGACGCTGCAGAGCTCCTGAGATCGAAGCTCAGCGGGATGGTGAGCGCTCCGGTGTTCATCAGCTCTATCGTGCGCAATCAGCAGACCCTGCACCGGGTTCGCCTGGGGCCTATCGGTTCGCCGGGTGAGATTACGCAAGTGCAAAACAGCGTGCGCCTGGCCAATCTCGGTTCGCCGAGCCTGGTCACGGCCGAGTAAGTAACACCTGATTCAAGGTTCGCTTGCGGTATTGGGGGGTGAACCTGAGTTGTTGGCTCGTAGTACAACAAAAGCCCGGCAAGGGTCAGTGAGTGAACAACTGAACACGCGACAACCCCAAGGCCCGTGCCGCGAAGGTTGTCAGATTAGTTTTGCCCGCGAGGGCAGTTTCCATTAGCGATTTCGAGAGACGGATGAACATCACCACCTTTGCCAAACGCCTGTGCCTGCTAGTCCCGCTGCTCCTCTCGCCGTCCGCTTTCGCGGCCGAGATGATGCCGTCGTCACCACAACTGGCCGCCAAGGCCTACGTGCTCATGGACGCCAGCAGCGGCAACGTGCTGGTCGAGAACAACGGTGACCAGCGTCTGCCGCCAGCCAGCCTGACCAAGCTGATGACCGCGTACATCGCGACCCTGGAAATCCGTCGTGGCCAGATCGGTGAAAACGATCCGGTGACCGTCAGCGAAAACGCCTGGCGTACCGGCGGTTCGCGGATGTTCATCAAGGTCGGTTCGCAGGTGTCGGTCAGCGACCTGCTGCACGGCATCATCATCCAGTCGGGCAACGACGCCAGTGTTGCGCTCGCCGAGCACATCGCCGGCAGCGAAGACGCGTTCGCCGACATGATGAACAAGACTGCCGCTGACCTGGGCATGACCAACAGCCACTTCATGAACCCGACCGGCCTGCCAAACCCAGAGCACTACTCGTCGGCTCATGACATGGCCATCCTGGCACGCGCGATCATCCACGAAGACCCGGCTCACTACGCGATCTACTCGCAGAAAGAGTTCTTCTGGAACGGCATCAAGCAACCTAACCGCAACCTGCTGCTGTGGCGCGACAAGACCGTCGACGGTCTGAAGACCGGTCACACCGACGAAGCCGGCTACTGCCTGGTGTCCTCGGCGGTACGTGATGGAATGCGCCTGGTCTCCGTGGTGTTCGGCACCAACAGCGACACCGCGCGTGCAGCCGAAACCCAGAAGCTGCTGACCTACGGCTTCCGCTTCTTCGAAACCCAGACGTTCTACCAAAAAGGCGCCGAGCTGGCCCAGGCTCCTGTCTGGAAGGGCACCACCAACCAGGTCAAGGCTGGCCTGGCCCAAGACCTGACCATGACTCTGCCGAAAGGCCAGCTGAAGAAGCTCGCTGCCAGCATGACCATGAACCCACAACTGATCGCGCCAATCGCCAAGGGCGACGTGATCGGTAAAGTCGAAGTCAAGCTGGACGACAAGGTGGTGCACAGCGCCGACCTGATCGCGCTGGACGCCGTCGAGGAGGGTGGTATCTTGCGCCGCATGTGGGATAGCATCCGTCTATTCTTCTTCGGCTTGTTCAACTGATTTAGTGTGGACCTGCATGGCCCCGTTCCGACCTGGAGCGGGGCCATGTCCGTTGCCACGGCTTACGAGGCCGTTACGCCATGACAGATACAGAAGTAAAGGCGCCAAAGATCGAATTCCCTTGCGCGGATTACCCGATTAAGGTGATCGGCGATACCGGAGTGGGCTTCAAGGACAAGATCATTGCGATCCTGGAAAAGCACGCCACCGTAGACCACAAGACCCTGGCCGAGCGCCAGAGTACCAATGGCAAGTACACGACCATCCAGCTGCACATCATTGCCACCGGTCAGGAACAGCTCTACGACATCAATAGCGAGCTGCGGGCTACCGGTTTCGTGCACATGGTGCTGTGATGACCGCACCGCTGGGCTTTCGCGAGCTCGGCCAGCTGGCTTACGAGCCGGTCTGGCAGGCCATGCAGCGTTTCACCAACGAGCGTGGCAGCGAGCGTGCCGACGAGATCTGGCTGGTCGAGCATCCGCCGGTGTTCACCCAGGGCCAGGCCGGCAAGGCCGAACACCTGCTGCTGCCGGGGGAAATCCCGGTAGTGCAGGTCGACCGCGGTGGCCAGGTTACCTACCACGGCCCGGGGCAGTTGGTCGCGTACCTGCTGCTGGATGTGCGCAAGCTGGGGTTTGGCGTGCGGGACCTGGTCAGCCGGATGGAGCGCTGCCTGATCGAGTTGCTGGCCAGCTATGGTGTTAGCGCCGTGGCCAAGCCGGATGCACCGGGGGTCTACGTCAACGGTGCAAAGATCGCCTCGCTGGGACTGCGGATCCGCCACGGTTGTTCCTTTCATGGCCTGGCCCTGAACGTGGATATGGACCTTGAGCCGTTCCGACGGATTAACCCCTGTGGCTACGCCGGGCTGGCAATGACTCAGCTGCGTGACCATACAGGGCCGATAGAATTTGCCGAGGTAAGTGCCCGGCTGCGCGCGCAGCTCGTCAAACACCTCGACTATGCTGAGCAGACGACCCTAACGGGCGGAATCGACTGATATGACTACTGATGCAGTGCAAACCATGATCCCGACGCTGGATGTCACCGAGCGTCCGGCCCCGCGTGCCAAGGTTGAAGCCGGCGTTAAGCTGCGCGGCGCCGAGAAGGTTGCACGCATCCCGGTAAAGATCATTCCGACCACCGAACTGCCCAAGAAGCCAGACTGGATTCGCGTGCGTATCCCGGTTTCCCCGGAAGTCGACCGCATCAAGGCCCTGCTGCGCAAACACAAGCTGCACAGTGTCTGTGAAGAGGCCTCCTGCCCGAACCTGGGCGAGTGCTTCTCGGGTGGTACCGCGACCTTCATGATCATGGGCGACATCTGCACCCGTCGTTGCCCGTTCTGCGACGTCGGTCACGGCCGTCCGAAACCACTGGACGTCAATGAGCCGGAAAGCCTGGCCATCGCCATCGCCGACCTGAAACTCAAGTACGTGGTGATCACCTCGGTCGACCGCGACGACTTGCGCGACGGCGGTGCCCAGCACTTTGCCGACTGCATCCGCGAGATCCGCAAGCTGTCGCCGAACGTGCAGCTCGAAACCCTGGTCCCCGACTACCGTGGGCGCATGGACGTGGCGCTGGCCATCACTGCCGCCGAGCCGCCAGATGTGTTCAACCACAACCTGGAAACCGTGCCGCGCCTGTACAAGGCCGCGCGCCCGGGTTCGGACTACCAGTGGTCGTTGACCCTGCTGCAGAAATTCAAGCAGATGATGCCGCACATTCCGACCAAGTCCGGCTTGATGCTGGGCCTGGGCGAAACCGACGAAGAAGTCATCGAAGTCATGAAGCGCATGCGCGAACACGACATCGACATGCTGACCCTGGGCCAGTACCTGCAACCGTCGCGCAGCCACTTGCCGGTGCAGCGTTTTGTGCACCCGGACACCTTCGCCTGGTTCGCCGAGGAAGGTTACAAGATGGGCTTCAAGAACGTCGCTTCCGGCCCGCTGGTGCGTTCCTCGTACCACGCGGACGAGCAGGCCAAGTTGGTCAAGGCCGAGCTGATGTCGTCCTGATCGCTGTGTGAAAGACCAAGGGCCCGCAAGGTTTAGCGCTTTGCGGGCTTTTTTTTAATCGGGTCATAGGGAGGAATCACGGATGACCACTCGCTCTACCGCCATTGTTGCGCCACATACCGCCGTACCGGCGTTACCCGCTGCGGGCCGCATCGCAGTGATTGCGCCAGCAGGTCCGGCGGCCCTGGATACCGAACAGGCGCTGCTCTGGATGCGCACGCGCGGCTACTCGCTGAAGATCTACCCCGGGGTCCTGGAGAAGGACGGTTACCTGGCCGGCAGCGATGAGGTGCGCCTCAATGACCTGCACCAGGCGTTCAGTGACCCGGACATCGACGCGATCCTGTGCCTGCGCGGCGGTTATGGCAGCCCGCGCCTGCTCGACCGGATCGACTACGAGCTGCTGCGCCGGCATGCCAAGCCGTTTGTCGGCTACAGCGACATCACCGCCTTGCACCTGGCGATCAGCCGCTATGCCGGGTTCGTCACCTTTCACGGGCCAATGCTCAATGCCGACCTGCTGGGGGGCAAACAAGCGCCGACCGAGGCGTCGTTGTTCAGCCTGCTCCGAGGGCAACTGACGGCCGGCAGTCGGCTGGCGCACCCGGTGGCCTACCCATTGACGACCATCGAGCCAGGCATCGCCCAGGGGCGACTGCTGGGCGGTAACCTGTCGATGATCGCCGCCACCATGGGTACGCCGTTCGAAATCGACGCCGACGGGATCATTCTGTTCATCGAAGACATCAACGAGCCGCTGTATCGCATCGATCGGTTGCTGACGCACCTGCGCCTGGCCGGCAAACTCAGCCGCTTGCGCGGGGTGCTGGTGGGGGATGTGGCGGGAGTTGAAAGCGATGCCCTGGCACGCCTGGTCAAGCAGACTTTCGCGCCGTTCGCGATTCCGGTACTGGCCGGCTGGCGCAGCGGCCATTGCGACCCGAATCTGAGCTTGCCGATGGGCGCCCTGGTGACGCTGGATGCGGGGGGCAAGAGCCTGGTGCTGGAACAGGATGTGGTGTTCAGGTTGTAGGAGCGAGCTTGCTCGCGATGGGGCCGGTACATTCAGCATCGCTGGCGCCTGACCCACCGCTATCCCTGGCAAGCGGAGCGCCGCCCGGCCCGCTTGCGGCTTGCTCGCGATGTTCTTAACGGCTGCGCAAGGCGTCCAGCAGCTTGTGCGTCGGGTAGCCATCAGCCGGCCAGCCAAACGACTGTTGTGCCGCGCGGATAGCCTTGCGGGTATTGGCGCCGATGATGCCGTCGGGGTTGCCGGCGTCGTAGTTGTGGGTGCTCAGTAGATTCTGCAATTCAATGCGCTCGGAACGGCTCAGCGGCAGGTCATCCTTGGGCCATTCGCCATTGATCCGGCCGCCACCGCTGAAGCGCTGGGACAACAGGTTGACCGCCAGGGCGTAGGACGACGAGTTGTTGTACTTGAGCACTGCGCGGAAGTTATCGAGGATCAGGAACGCCGGGCCACGGTAACCGGCCGGCAGCAGCAAGGCGGCGGACAGTTGCTCGGAGCCGGCTGGCACGCTGGCGCCGGTGGGCAACTTGACGCCCAGCTGTGTCCATTCGGCGACGGTTTTGCGAATCGCTCCGTCAGCCAGCGAGTAGTTGAAGCTGCTCGGCACCTCGACTTCAAAGCCCCACGGCTGGCCTTTCTGCCAGCCAGAGCTTTGCAGGTAGTGAGCGGTGGAGGCCAGCGCATCGGCCGGGCTACCCCAGATGTCGCGGCGCCCGTCGCCATCGAAGTCCACGGCGTGGGTGTTGTAGGTGGTCGGGATGAACTGGGTCTGGCCCATGGCGCCGGCCCAGGAACCGAGCATCTTCTCGGGGGCGATATCACCTTGTTGCAGAATCTGCAGCGCGGCCAGCAATTGCGCGTGGGCAAAGCCCGGGCGCCGGCCTTCGTAGGCCAGGGTCGCGAGCGAGCGGATTACCGACTTGTCGCCCTGGAAGCTGCCGAAGTTGCTTTCCATACCCCAGACGGAAACCAGTACCTGGCGATCGACGCCGTAGCGCTGTTCGATCGCGCCCAGGGTCTCGGCGTATTGCTCCAGCAGCGCCTGGCCGCGGCGCACGCGCAAGGCTGACAGCGCGCCATCGAGGTATTCCCACACCGGGCGAGAGAACTCTGGCTGGCTGCGGTCGGCGCGGATCACGCTCATGTCCGGGGTGACGCCGGCAAAGGCGCGGTCGAACAGGCTCGGGCTGACACCGGCGGCGAGCGCGTCCTTGCGGAAGTTGGCCTGCCATTGCTCGAAGGTCTGGGTCGGCTGGATCTCGAGATTGTCGCCGGTCGGTACCACGGGCGGGACAATGGCCGGGGCAGTCGGGACAGGAACGGTCTGAAGCGGTTGGGCGTCGGCGGCGGTTGGTTTTTCCGCGCAGGCGACAAGCAGAACGAGGCTTGTGGCAGCGATCAGTTGGCGCAGGTGCCAACGACGGGAAATACTAAAGGGCATGCACAGGTCCAGAGAATACGAATCAGGTGCCGACCTTAACATGTCGAGGGGGTGCTGCGCTTCAAGCGGCCAGAAAGTAAGAAGCCTCCCAGCTTTTAGACTGGAAGGCTTCGCGGCGGTAGCTGCCTTTGCCCTTGGCCGGTTGTTCCTGGCGGCTGCGGAACAATGGCTGGGCGACGATGGATTTGGCCTTGTTGGGCCGCTGTTTTCTGCTCATAGGTGGTGTACTCCTGGGGTGGGTGGTGCGGGGCGAATCATCGGCTGAAGTGAGGGAGCTGTCTAGCCCCTACATTATGTAGGACCTTTCGCGCCCGGACGATTTGTAGCCGCTGGCGAAGCCTGCGGCAGCTACTACAAGATTACTCGGCGGGTAGCATCAGGCGCTGGCCGGCCATCAGCAAGGACAGGCGGCTGAGGCTCATCCATGGTGAGCCCGCGGCCTGGCCCTTGATCTGCGCGTCGATGCGTTGCGCTTCGAGCAGCAGTTGCGCCCAACGGGGCGCCGAGTAGCGTTGCAGGGCCTTGCTCATCAGCGGTTTGCGTTTGTCCCAGACCGGTGGTCGGGCCTGGCTGAAGGCTTTGTCCAGCGGCACGCCCTGGCTGTATTGCAGCGACAGGTTGGCCAGCAGGCGTAGCTCGCGGGCCAGGGCCCAGAGAATCACCGGTGGTTCCACGCCCTCACCACGCAAGCCTTCGAGCATGCGCAGGGCGTGGGCGGCTTCACCGTTGAGAATCGCATCGGTGAGCCCGAACACATCGAAGCGCGCGCTATCGGCCACGGCCGCTTGCACCGTTTCGACCGTGATCTGCCCGCCCTCAGCCATCAGCTTGAGCTTTTCGATCTCTTGGGCGGCTGCCAGCAGGTTGCCTTCGACGCGGGCGGCAATCAGTTCAACGGCATCCTGGCTGGCGCTGAGTCCGGCCTGGGACAGGCGTTGACGAATCCACTGCGGCAACTGGTTGGCGTCCACCGGCCAGATCTGCACGAACTGGGTCTGCGCGCCTTCGACCAGGGCCTTGCCCCATTTGGTTTTCTGCGCACTGCCGTCGAGCTTGGGTAGGCTGATCAGCAGCAAGGTGTCTTCGGCCGGACGCGAGCAGTACTCCATCAGGGCCGCGGCACCCTTGTCCCCCGGTTTGCCGGACGGCAAGCGCAGCTCCAGCAGGCGTTTTTCGGCGAACAACGACATGCTGGCGCCGGCTTGCAGCAGCGTGCCCCAGTCAAAGCTGGCATCGGCGCTGAAGACTTGGCGTTCATCAAAACCTTGCTGGCGGGCAGACGAGCGAATGGCGTCGGCGGCTTCCTGGCAGAGCAGCGGGTCATCGCCGCTGATGATGTAGACCGGCGCGAGGGCGCCTTGCAGGTGTTTGGCGAGTTGGGCGGGGGCGAGTTTCATAGGGCGGGGCAAACGGGGCGCACAGGCGCCCCGTAAGACTTACTCGGCAGGGACTTGCAGCGGCGACTGGCGCGGGGTGTTCGCTTCAGTCTGTTGCGCCGCTTCCAGCGCATCGGCTTCGGCCTTGGCGCGGGCGTCTGCGGTCTGCTGCAGTTGATCCAGCTGGGCCGGGGTCAGTTGCTGCAGGCGCAACATCATGCGCTGCACCAGGTCGCGACGTATTTCCTTGCGGGCTTCGTCTTCTTCCTGGACGGAGCCGGTGATGTTGCTGCCATCGTGCATGACAACCTTCTGCACCTGCAGTTTGTCGCTGATCAGCGACAGGTTGTTCTGGCCAACGATCTGGTAGTTCAGCACCGTGGTCAGTTCGTTCTCGGCGGTCCGCCCGGCACCGGAGTAGCTCAGGCTGCGCTGGGTGGTCTGTTCGTCGGTGAACACCAGTTTGTACGGTGCGCCGGCAACCACGTTGACGCCGCTGCTTTGCAATACCTGGCGCATCATGACCACGGTTTCGCCATAGGCGTTACGTGCGCTCAGGTCGAGTTCCTTGATTGCCAGTGCGGTAGTACCGGTGCCGCGCAGCTGGAAACCGCAGGCGCTCAGCAGGACAGCGAGGCCCATCACCAGCAGATTGCGTTTGATCATCTTGTTGCTCCCCTTGAAACCATGTGGGCCGCTATGGCGCCCGAAAGGTTTTGTTCGGTGCCAGGCCGGGCCTGGCACCTGCTCCAATTAGCTGGCGACGATGTTGACCAGTTTCCCGGGTACCACGATCACTTTACGAATGGTCAGGCCGTCGACGAAACGCAGTACGTTTTCGTTGGCGCGCGCCGCAGCTTCGACCTCTTCGCGGGTGGCGCTGGCCGGCATTTCGATCTGGCCACGCAGCTTGCCGTTGACCTGGATAACCAGGGTCAAGCTGTCCTGGACCAGAGCGCTGTCATCCTGCACTGGCCAGCCGGCGTCGATCACAGGATCGGCGTGGCCCAGTTGATGCCACAGCTCGTGGCTGATATGCGGGGTGATCGGAGCCAACAGCAAGGTCACGGTTTCCAGGCCTTCGTGAACCAGGGCGCGATCTTGTGCGGTGCCTTGCGGGGCTTTTTCCAGCACGTTCATCAGCGTCATCACCTGGGCAATGGCAGTGTTGAATTTGTGGTTCTGGCCGACGTCGTGGCTGGCCTGCTTGATGGCCAGGTGGATCGAGCGGCGAATGGCTTTCTGCTCGTCGTTCAGGCTGGCGACGTCCACTTTGCCCGGCAGACCCTGGGTGATGTGCGCTTGCGCCAGGCGCCAGACGCGCTTGAGGAAGCGGTGCGAACCTTCGACGCCGGAGTCGGACCATTCCGCGCTCATGTCCGGTGGCGAGGCAAACATCATGAACAGGCGGCAGGTGTCTGCGCCGAACTGGTCAATCATCGACTGTGGGTCAACGCCGTTGTTCTTCGACTTGGCCATCTTCTCGGTGCCACCGATTTCCACCGGCAGGCCGTCGGCAATCAGCTTGGCGCTGATCACTTTGGCCTTGCTGTCGCGTTCCAGCTCGACGTCCGCCGGGTTGAACCAGGTGTAGGCGCCGTTGGCTTCGCGACGGTAGTACGTCTCGGCGATCACCATGCCCTGGGTCAGCAGGTTCTTGAACGGCTCGTTGGAGCTCACCAGGCCTTCGTCACGCATCAGCTTGTGGAAGAAGCGCGCGTACAGCAGGTGCAGAATGGCGTGTTCGATACCGCCGATGTACTGGTCAACCGGCAACCAGTGGTCGGCCGCGGATTTTTCTACCAGGCCGCCTTCAAAGTGCGGCGAGGCGTAGCGGGCGTAGTACCACGACGACTCGACGAAGGTGTCCATGGTGTCGGTTTCGCGCTTGGCCGGTGCGCCGCATTTCGGGCAGCTGCACTCGTAGAACTCAGGCATGCGCGCCAATGGCGAACCGGCGCCGTCCGGTACCACGTCTTCGGGCAGTACGACCGGCAGTTGATCTTGCGGCACTGGCACGTCACCGCAGGTTTCGCAGTGGATGATCGGGATCGGGCAGCCCCAGTAGCGCTGGCGGCTGATGCCCCAGTCGCGCAGGCGGAACTGGGTGCGCGAGGCGCCCAGTTCTTTCTTGATCAGGGCCACTTCCATGGCGTCGAACGCGCCCTGGAAATCCAGGCCGTCGAATTCGCCAGAGTTGATCAGCGTACCGTGCTCGCCGTAGGCGTCTTGCCACGGGGCCGGGTTGGTTTCGCCGGCGCTGGTACGCACCACCGATTTGACCGGCAGGTTGTACTTGTGGGCGAATTCGAAATCACGCTCGTCGTGGGCCGGCACCGCCATTACCGCGCCATCGCCGTAGTGCATCAGCACATAGTTGGCGACCCAAACCGGGAGTTTTTCACCGGTCAGCGGGTGCTCGACGAACAGGCCGGTCGGCAGGCCCTTTTTCTCCTGGGTGGCGACGTCGGCTTCGGCCACGCTGCCGCCTTTGCATTCAGCGATGAACGCTTGCAGCTCAGGATTGTTTTTTGCAGCCAGCGAAGCCAGGTGGTGCTCGGCGGCCACGGCGACGTAAGTCGCTCCCATCAAAGTGTCCGGACGGGTGGTGAACACTTTCAGGGTGCCGGCTTCGCCGATCGAGTCGACGTTGTACGGGAACTGCACTTCCATCCCGCGGGATTTGCCGATCCAGTTGCGCTGCATGGTCTTGACCTGTTCCGGCCAGCCAGTCAGTTCGTCGAGGCTCTCCAGCAGCTCATCCGCGTAGGCAGTGATCTTGAAGTAGTACATCGGGATTTCGCGCTTTTCGATCAGCGCGCCGGAACGCCAGCCGCGCCCGTCGATTACCTGTTCGTTGGCCAGGACGGTCTGGTCGATCGGGTCCCAGTTCACGGTGCCGTTTTTACGATAGATCACGCCTTTTTCGAACAGGCGAGTGAACAGCCATTGTTCCCAGCGGTAGTAATCGGGCTTGCAGGTGGTCACTTCGCGCGACCAGTCCACCGCCAGGCCCAGGCTGCGCAGCTGGGTCTTCATGTAGGCGATGTTTTCGTAGGTCCACTTGGCCGGTGCGACGTTGTTCTTCATCGCGGCGTTTTCCGCCGGCATGCCGAAGGCGTCCCAACCCATGGGTTGCAGGACGTTCTTGCCGAGCATGCGCTGGTAGCGGGAGATCACATCGCCGATGGTGTAGTTGCGCACGTGCCCCATGTGTAGCTTGCCGCTGGGGTAAGGGAACATCGATAGGCAATAGAAAGTCTCCTTGCCTGGCTGTTCACTGACTTCAAAGGACTTTTGCTCGTCCCAGAATGATTGGGCGGCGGCTTCGATTTCACGGGGCTGATATTGTTCGTGCATGGCTACTTTTTAACTGACTAGGGGTGGCCTAATCCTCTTCAATGCAACGCTGGACCTGGATTGCGCCACATGTGGCGTTTTCGATGCCCAGCCGAGCTGGAAGTGGAGTTACAGGAAGCGCCGTAGCATACATGACCGTACTCGGCCTAGGGAAACCCTGATTGCGCCGCGTTAACCACAGCTGGGGCCGTTGGTCGCGGCGCACAGCCGGTTTGTGCGACGAAGCTAAGCTCTAGTTGGGGAGTAGGTCTTATCTTCAATGAGGTGAGGGATGGTTGAGTCGCAAACAAAAGTTACGCAACCCGAGTTGTACGAAAAACTGATAGATCGTCTGGGGATGGCCCTGGACGCGGTAAAGACCGCCGGGCGGTTGCGTGATGAGCGTCCGCTGGAACTGGAACTTCGCGGGTTGAGCCGCGCAGAGTTCGATCTGATCAAGGCTTATCTGGACCGTAGTGAACGCGAGGCGCATGGAATCTTGTCAACAGCAGTGAAGCACAACGATGCCCCTCGTTCGGCCAAAGTCATCTGGTTGAAAGACAAGGCACCTGGCAGCGACGCGGTAAAGGTCCGGTCCCTGCAGGTCAAGTAAGTGATCAGGTACGTGTTTGTCGCCCCGAGCGGGCACATGAAGTCACCGGTGATGGTTTTTTGATGAAAAGGTCCGTCACCTTGGTTGTCGCTTTACTTCAACCCACTTAGGCTTCGGGCATCTTTGGAGATGCTCGATGCCTTTTCGTTACTTGGTCAAACAACTGCTCATGCCGCCCGGCATTCTTTTGCTGCTGCTGGCGCTAGCCTGGTGGTTTCGCCGTTCCCGGCCGCGTCTGGCAACCCTGTGTTTTGTCCTGGGTGCCGGTGGATTCTGGCTGATGAGCTTGCCGGTAATGGTGCAATGGGGCGCCAAGGCTCTTGAGCGTGAACCGGCGCTGGCGCGCAGTGAGTGGGCGAGCCTGGCCGAGCGCGCGGATGTGATCGTGGTGTTGGGCGCTGGCCGTGAGCGGGGCGACCCGGCCTGGGGTTCCGACCAGCCCACGGGCGTGGCGTTGGAGCGTGAACGCTATGCGGCGCGCCTGGCCAAGGCTTCGGGTTTGCCGGTACTGACCAGTGGCGGCCTGCATTACGGCACGCCGCCGACCGAGGCCAAGCTGATGGCCGATTCGCTGCAGGAAGATTTCGGGGTCACGGTGCGCTGGCAGGAAGGGCGCAGCCGCACGACCTGGGAAAACGCCCAGTTCACCGCCGAACTGCTGCAACCGCTGGGCTTGAAGCGCGTAGTGGTGGTGACCCAGGCCTGGCACATGCCGCGCAGTGTCTGGAGTTTTGAGGCCGCGGGATTGAGCGTGGTGCCGGCGCCAATGGGCTTTTTGGGCAGCGATAACGCCAATGCCGAGCCACTGGGTGGCTGGCTACCGACCTTCAAGTCGATCTGGCGCTCCGGGCAGTTGTTGAATGAGGCGGCGGGGCAGGCGGGGTATGCGTTGTTTTATCGATGACCCGTTGCACCCCTTGCAGGCGTTCGCTGGCAAGCCAGCACCTACAAGGGGCGGGTTCGGTTCTAGACGGTCTTGGCCATTCGGCTGGCCAGCAGTGCCCAGCCAAACAGCAACAGGCAGAGGACGATCAGCGGCCACGAGCGCCATTGCAGGTACGGTGTCAGGTTGTGCATCGGCACCACCTCGCCGTAGAGGATGCCGCGCTCGAATTGCGGGATCTGCACGGTGATCTTGCCGAATGGGTCGATCAGCCCGGTGACGCCATTGTTGGTCGCCCGAATCATCCAGCGCCCGGCTTCCAGCGCGCGCATCTGCGCCATCTGCAGGTGCTGCAGCGGGCCGATGGAGGTGCCGAACCAGGTGTCGTTGCTGATGGTCAGCAGCAGGTCGCTGCGCGCTGACAGGCTCGCGGCAAACTCCGGGTAGACCACTTCGTAGCAGATGAACGGGGCTATCTGGTAGCCCTTGGCTTGCAGCATCGGCTGGTCGGCCGGGCCACGGGCAAAGTCCGACATCGGCAGGTCGAAGAAGGCGATCAGGCCACGCAGCACGTCCTGCAGAGGCACGTATTCACCAAACGGCACCAGCTTTTGCTTGAGGTAGGTGCCGTCACCTTCACCGACCACGGTAATGCCGTTGTAGAAGCGTTTTTCCTGGTGCACCACCTGGCGAATCGGCACACCGGTGATCAGCGCCGAATTCCGCTCGGCAGCAAAGGTGCCCATCATGCTCAGGTAGCCCTCGGCGGACTCCTTGAGTACCGGCACCGCGGTTTCCGGCCAGATCAGCAGGTCGACGCGCTTGGAGCTCAGACTCATGTCGCGGTACAGCGCCAACTGCGAGTTGAGCTGCGCCGGGTCCCACTTCATGCTTTGTTCGACATTGCCTTGAATGGCCGCCACGCTCAGCGGCTCGCCGGACGGGCTGGTCCAGGCGTGGCCCTTGAGTGCGATGCCCGCGGCCCATGGGCCGAACAGCAGCACCACGCCGGCGGCGATGAAACCTGGGCGGCGGTTGCGTAGCAGGCGTGGCGCGTTGCACAGCAGCGCTGCGGTCAGGGCGATGGTGAACGACACCAGCCACATCCCACCCACTGGCGCCAGGCCGGACAGCGGGCCATCGAGCTGGCTGTAGCCGGAATAGAGCCAGGGGAAACCGGTAAGGAACCAGCCGCGGAATGCTTCCTGGGCCACCCACAAGGCAGCAAAGGCCAGGGCATCGGCCAGCGGCGCTTCGTTACGGCGTAGCCAGCGCGCCCAGACCCAGGCGGGCAGGGCGAAGAACCAGGCGATCGCCGCGGTGAACAGCAGCATCAGGAAGCCGGCGAGCAGCATCGAGGCGCCGCCGAAGTGGTGGATGCTGTAGTAGATCCAACTGGTACCGGCGCCGAACAGGCCGAAACCGAAGCACCAGCCGCGCCCCAGTGCCTGGCGCGGGGTCAGATGGCGCAGGCCGGCATAAAACAACCCAGCCGCCAGCAGTGCCAGCGGCCAGATATCGAACGGCGCCAGCGCCAGGGTGGTGATTGCACCGGCCGCCACGGCCAGCAGGTTACCGGGCCAGCCGGGGCGGGTTATCCAGCGCATTTCGATCCTTAGGGGTTACCGGGCGATAGGTGTCAGGCGCAGCAAGTGGATACGACGGCTGTCGGCATTGAGGATGCGAAAGCGATAGGCGCCGATTTCCGTGATTTCGTTGCGTTTTGGCAGATGCCCGAACGCGCTCATCACCAGGCCGCCCACGGTATCGAACTCATCGTCGGAGAATTCGCTGTCGAAGAACTCATTGAAGTTCTCGATCGGCGTCAGGGCCTTGATCAGGAAGTCGCCGCTGGGCAGGGGCTTGATGTAGCTGTCTTCTTCGACATCGTGCTCGTCCTCGATATCGCCGACGATCTGTTCCAGCACGTCTTCGATGGTCACCAGGCCCGCCACTCCGCCGTATTCGTCGATGACGATGGCCATGTGGTTATGGTTGGCGCGGAACTCACGCAGCAGCACATTCAGGCGCTTGGACTCCGGCACGAAAGTGGCCGGGCGCAGCAGGTCCTTGATGTTGAAGCTGTCGCCGTTTTCCTTGAGGATCAACGGCAGCAAGTCCTTGGCCAGCAATACGCCCATCACGTCATCGTGGCTTTCGCCGATCACCGGATAGCGCGAGTGAGCCGAGTCGACCACGGCTGGCAGGAACTCACGGGGAGTCTGGGTCGCCTTGATGCTGACCATCTGCGAGCGCGGCACCATGATGTCGCGCACTTGCAGGTCAGCCACCTGGATGGCGCCTTCGACGATGGCCAGCGCTTCGCTGTCCAGCAACTTGTTCTGATGGGCATCGCGCAGCAGCTCCAGGAGCTCCTGACGGTTCTTCGGCTCGTGGGCAAAAGCCTGGGTGAGCTTACCCAGCCATGACTTCTGCCCGTTGCTCGATCGATCTTCGCTCATAGCGATTACTCTGAATCCTTTGTTGTAACAGTAGGGGATAGTTCGGTTTCGTCGTCTGCGTAAGGGTCCGGATGACCCAGTTCGGCAAGCAACGTTCGTTCCAGTGCTTCCATTTCCTCGGCTTCCTCGTCATCTATATGGTCGTAACCAAGCAGATGCAAGCAGCCGTGAATCACCAGGTGAGCCCAATGGGCGTCCAGCGCCTTGCCTTGCTCGGCGGCTTCACGCTCGACCACGGCCACGCAGATCACCAGATCGCCCAGCAGTGGGATGTCGAGAAACTCGTCGGGCACGTCGGCCGGGAACGACAGGACGTTGGTTGCGTAATCTTTCTGACGCCAGGTGTGATTGAGCTCACGGCCTTCGGCTTCATCGACCAGGCGAATGGTCATTTCCGAGTCGGCCGTGCGCTGGCGCAGGGCCAGCTCGCACCATTGGCGGAATTGGGCTTCGCTGGGGGCGTTGCCCTCGGTGGCAAGCTGCAGGTCAAGCTCAAGCATCGCGGCGGTTGTCCTTCGGGGAGTCGGGTGCAACGCGATTCTCGAAGCGCTCATAGGCTTCGACTATGCGCTGCACCAGCGGATGGCGCACGACGTCTTTGGGCTTGAAGTGGGTAAAGCTGATACCCGGTACGTCCTCGAGCACTTCAATCACGTGGTTGAGCCCGGACTTGGTGCCCTTGGGCAGGTCGACCTGGGTGATGTCACCGGTGATGACCGCCGTGGAGCCGAAGCCGATCCGGGTCAGGAACATCTTCATCTGTTCCACGGTGGTGTTCTGGCTTTCGTCGAGGATGATGAAGCTGTTGTTCAGGGTGCGACCACGCATGTAGGCCAGCGGTGCGACCTCGATGACCTGGCGTTCGATCAGCTTGGCCACGTATTCGAAGCCGAGCATTTCATACAGGGCGTCGTACAGGGGGCGCAGGTACGGGTCGATCTTTTGCGACAGGTCACCCGGCAGGAAACCAAGTTTCTCGCCAGCTTCGACCGCCGGGCGCACCAACAGGATGCGGCGAATCTGCTCGCGCTCCAGGGCATCTACCGCGCAGGCGACAGCCAGGTAGGTCTTGCCGGTACCGGCTGGGCCGATCCCGAAGTTGATATCGTTACCGAGGATTTCCTTCACGTAGCGCTGCTGATTCAAGCCGCGAGGGCGAATCATGCCTTTTTTGGTGCGCAAGGCTACGGCGGGTTCGGCAGGGGCGTGGTTTTCCAGCTCTTCGACGGCCGATTCCTGCAGGAACAGGTGAACCATGTCCGGCGACAGCTCACTACCCTTGGTTTCACGGTAGAGGCGGCGCAGCAGGTTTTCCGCCCAGGTGGTGTGCTTGAGCTCGCCGATCAGTTCGAACTGATTGCCGCGGTTGCGGATCACGATCGCCAGGCGCTGTTCGATCAAGCGCAAATGCTCGTCGAATTGCCCGCACAGATTGGCGAAGCGGTGAGCCTCAAAGGGCTCGAGGATGAAACGATGCGGTTCTATGGGTGCGTTCAAGGTTGTTTTCAGCCGCCCTTGGGCAATTAAGATGAAATCAAGGATAACGCCAGTGGCCTGGGTGCGAAAGCTCTTAAATATCCCAATGTCGAACACCGGACCTTGTAGGAGCCGAGCTTGCTCGCGATGGCGGTCTGGCATTCAACATCTAAGTTGTCTGACCGGGCGCCATCGTCGGAACGCCGCCCGGAGCAAGCTCGGCTCCTACAGTGATCTGCGGTGTTATTGGATCAGCGAACCCCGCAGCGAGTGCGGCTGTGCGGCGTCGATGTGCACGTCGGCGAACTGGCCGATCAGGGTTGGCGTGTCGCAGCGGAAGTTGACGATACGGTTGTTCTCGGTGCGCCCCTGCAGTTCGCCAGGGTCTTTTTTCGAGTAATCGGTGACCAGGATCCGCTGGATCGATCCGACCATTTGTCGGCTAATTTCGAAGCCTTGCTGGTTGAGGCGATGCTGCAGGGCGTTCAGGCGCTGTTTTTTCAGCTCTTCCGGCGTCTCGTCGGCGAGGTCGGCGGCCGGGGTGCCTGGGCGCTGGCTGTAGACGAACGAGTAGGAGAAATCGAAGCCAACGTCTTCGATCAGCTTCATGGTCTGTTCGAAGTCTTTCTCGGTTTCGCCCGGGAAGCCGACGATGAAGTCCGAGCTGATGCAGATGCCCGGTACGGCGGCGCGTAACTTGCGCAGCTTGGACTTGTACTCAAGCGCAGTGTGGTTGCGCTTCATGGCCGAGAGGATCCGGTCCGAACCCGATTGCACCGGCAGGTGCAGGTGCTTGACCAACTCCGGCACGTCGGCGTGGGCCTGGATCAGGCTGTCGGAAAATTCCAGCGGATGGGACGTGGTGTAGCGGATGCGGTCGATGCCATCGACCGCGGCAACCACCCGGATCAACTCGGCCAGGTCTGCCAGGCGCCCATCGTGGGTGGTGCCGCGATAACCGTTGACGTTCTGCCCCAGCAGGGTCACTTCACGCACGCCGTTCTCGGCCAGGTGAATGATCTCGGCGATCACGTCATCGAACGGCCGGCTGACTTCTTCGCCACGGGTATAGGGCACCACGCAGAATGTGCAGTACTTGCTGCAGCCTTCCATCACCGAGACATAGGCGCTCGGGCCGTCGATGCGCGGTTCGGGCAGGTGATCGAATTTTTCGATTTCCGGGAACGAGACATCGACCTGCGGCAGTTTGGTGATCCGCGCGGCGTCGATCATTTCCGGCAGGCGGTGCAGGGTCTGCGGGCCGAAGACCACGTCGACATAGGGCGCGCGGTCGCGGATGGCGGCGCCTTCCTGGCTGGCCACGCAGCCGCCGACGGCGATCACCATCTCCGGGTTGGCCAGCTTCAGCTCACGCCAGCGGCCCAACTGGGAGTACACCCGGTCCTGGGCACGTTCGCGGATCGAGCAGGTGTTGAGCAGAATCACGTCCGCGTCTTCGGCGCGGGCAGTCACTTCCAGGGCCTGGTGTTCACCCAGCAGATCAACCATGCGCGAGCTGTCGTACTCGTTCATCTGGCAACCGTGGGTTTCGATGTAAAGCTTCTTGGCCATGGACGGGGTCATCACGTGATTCAAAGAACCGCGCATTATAGGGAACAAGTCCTCAGGTTCCTACCGTCGTGCGTCCAGCGGCTATGCTATAGTTCGCGCCCTCATTTTTATCCCTCGATGTGTTACCCGCCCACCATGACCAAACGTGAAGCTCCAATCTACAAGGTGATTTTCCTCAACCAGGGCCAGGTGTTCGAAATGTACGCCAAGCAGATCTATCAAAGCGATCTGTGGGGCTTCCTGGAAGTGGAAGAGTTCGTCTTTGGCGAGCGCACGCAAGTGGTCGTCGATCCGAGCGAAGAGAAGCTCAAGGCGCAGTTCGAAGGCGTGGTGCGCAGTTTTGTGCCGATGCATTCGATTGTGCGCATCGACGAGGTCGAGCGCCTGGGCACGCCAAAAATCAGCGAAGCCCGTGGCGCGGTCGGCAATGTCATGCCGTTTCCGATGCCGATGCCTGAGAAGTAAGCCTTAACACCGCGTCGTCTTCATCGCTAGCAGGCTAGCTCCCACAGTGGGTCTTCTGTGAACACACTGTTTGTGAGAGCGAGCCTGCTCGCGATGGGCCAGACAGGTCAGTGAAGGCTTACGGCAGCGGCGAGAACGGCGTACGCCCATCCGCGCTTTGCAGCTCCATCAGGTATTTGCGGAAAATCTGCCCCAGCACCTGGGTGGCGACTTCCAGTTCATCGCGTTGCATGTGCTCGGCGACTTCGTCGGCAGTGTCCAGCGCATCTTCGGCGCCGTTGACCGCAGCCATTTTCAGCACGATATAGGCCTGGACGTTATTGGCGGGCACGCCTTCGCCGTGGAAGAACATGGTGCCGAGTTTGAATTGCGCCTGGGCGTGGCCTTGCAGGGAGGCCTTTTCGAAGTAGCTCAGGGCTTGATTGAGGTCGCGCGGTGCATTTTTACCGTCGTAGTAGAACTCGCCCAACTCGTATTGCGCTTCCGCATCCCCGGCGTCCGACGCTTTCTGGCAGGCTTCAAGGGCCTCCTTCAGGTCTTCAGGCTGGGTATTGAGGGTGCAACGACCCATTGCCGGGATCAACAACGAGTTGCCGCCTGCTTGTGCGTGCGCGAGCAGCGGCTGAAGGAGCAACAGGCAGCCCAATGCAAGGGTGCGGCCGGTGCGGTTCATGGGAATCGACTTACCTCTGAAGGGCGCGCGGACCCATCGAGGGATCCAATAAGCGCGCATTATGAAATAAGCAGGACCTTCCTTACAAAGTCTTTACTCGTTTTTCTGCCGCGCGGGAACTATATCTACCGCTTTTAGCGGCAACTTGGATAGTCGTAGCAGCAAAAAGACAGCAATGTAGGATAAAGCTGACGTCGACCGAGGTCGACGTCAGCGGTTTTGGCTTACTTCAGCGCGGCAAATGCTCGCTCGGCCGCGTCCAGGGTCAACTGCAACTCGGCGTCGCCGTGGGCGATCGAGGTGAAGCCTGCCTCGAAGGCGCTTGGCGCCAGGTACACGCCGCCTTCGAGCATCAGGTGGAAGAAACGCTTGAACAGGTTGGCATCGCTGGCCATGACGTCGTCAAAGGTCACGATGTCGTCGGCGCCACTGAAGTACAGGCCGAACATGCCACCCGCCTGGGTCGTGACGAATGGGATGCCCGCGGCATCGGCACGCTGTTGCAGGCCATCGAGCAGGCGGCTGGTGTAGTCGCTGAGTTCGGCGTGGAAGCCCGGACGGCTGATGAGGCGCAGGGTGGTCAGGCCGGCCGCCATGGCCAGCGGGTTACCCGACAGGGTGCCAGCCTGGTAGACCGGACCCAGCGGGGCAATGTGCGACATGATTTCGCGCTTGCCGCCGAAGCAACCCACCGGCATGCCGCCGCCGATGATCTTGCCGAAGGTGCTCAGGTCTGGAGTCACGCCGTAGTGCGCTTGGGCGCCACCCAATGCCACGCGGAAACCGGTCATCACTTCGTCGAAAATCAGCACCACGCCGTGCTGGTCGCACAGGCTGCGCAGGCCTTCGAGGAAACCCGGAGCCGGCGGTACGCAGTTCATGTTGCCGGCTACCGGCTCGACGATGATGCACGCCACTTCCTGGCCGACTTCGCCGAGCATCTTGGCCACCGCATCGATGTCGTTGAACGGCAGGGTCAGCGTGTGCTTGGCAAAGGCGGCGGGTACACCAGCGGAACTTGGCACGCCTTGGGTCAGCAGGCCCGAGCCGGCCTTGACCAGCAGGCTGTCGGAGTGGCCGTGGTAGCAGCCTTCGAACTTGATGATGCTGTCACGGCCGGTGAAACCACGGGCCAGGCGAATTGCGCTCATGGTCGCTTCGGTGCCGGAGCTGACCATGCGCACCATTTCCATCGACGGCACGATCGAGCAGACCAGGTCGGCCATTTCGGTTTCCATCGCCGTTGGGGCGCCGTAGGACAGGCCGTGTTCCAGTTGCTTGCGCACAGCGTCCAGCACTTCTGGGTGGCTGTGGCCGAGAATCATCGGGCCCCAGGAGCCGACGTAGTCGACATAGCGCTTGTCGTCTTCGTCCGTCACGTAGGCGCCTTCAGCGTGCTTGAAGAACAGCGGGGTGCCGCCCACGCTCTTGAATGCACGTACGGGCGAATTCACGCCGCCGGGAATGTGTTTCTGGGCGTTGGCAAACAGGGTTTCGGAACGAGACATGGTAGGGCTCTCAAAAATTCAGGAATTGAACAATGCGTTGAAGGCGCGCGCGCGGCGGGTCACTTCGCTCGTGCTGTCGGCGCCGAACAGGCCATGCACTACGGCCAGCAGGTCGACCCCATGGGCCACCAGCGGGGCGGCGTTGTCCAGGGTGATACCGCCGATCGCACAGATCGGCAGGTGCAGCCGGGCGCGGGCCTGGTCGAGCAGTTCGAGGCTGCAGGTCGGTGCGCCGGGTTTGGTGTTGGAGTTGAAAAAGCGGCCGAAGGCGACATAACTGGCGCCTTCCTTGGCCGCTTGTTCGGCCAGCTCGATCTGCGCGTGACAGGTCGAGCCGATGATCGCCTGGCGACCCAGCAGTGCCCGGGCCGGGGTCAGCGGGCCATCGGTTTGCCCCAGGTGCACGCCGACGCCCAGGCGTGCGGCCAGTTCGGCGTCGTCGTTGATGATCAACTGGGTCTTGTAGCGCTCGCACAGGCCGCGCAGGGCTTCGGCTTCGCGCAGGCGGCGCGCCTCGTCGGTGCTTTTGTCGCGGTACTGCAGCAAGGTCACGCCACCCTCCAGTGCCGCTTGCACATAGGGCAGGAACTTGCCGGCCAGTAACTGACTGTCGGTAATGGCGTACAGACCACGTAATTTCATCGGGCAAGCCTCATGGCGTTACGAGCAAAAATCCAGCGGCAGGCGGCGCGGAACAAACTGGCCTTTACCCAGTTGTTCGGCGTCACGCAGGGTGCGCCACGTGTAGTCCAGTGCCGACTTCACCGCGCTGGCGAGGTGTTCGCCCTGGGCCAGGCGACCGGCCAGGGCGCTGGCCAGGGTGCATCCGGATCCGTGGTAGCTGCCGGGCAGGCGCTGGCAGGTAAAGGTTTCGCGGTGACCGTCGCGGCTGTAGAGGCGATTGTGTACTTGATGTTCGTCGCCATGCCCACCGGTAATCAGCAAGTGTTTGACGTAGGGCAGGAGTTTTTCTGCGCACTGGTCGGCGCTGCCGTCTGGCAGTTCAGCCAGGATCCGGGCTTCAGGAAGGTTAGGGGTGGCGATGATCGCCAATGGCAGCAGGCGCTCGCGCATGGCGTAGCCGACTTCGTCCTTGCCCAGGCGTCCGCCGCCGCCGGCGCGCAGCACCGGGTCGCAGACCACGGGCAGGTGCGGATGCGCCTGGAGCAGTTCGACCACGGTGTCGACCATTTCCAGTGAGCCGAGCATGCCCAGCTTGACCGCCGCAACCTGCGAGTCGTTGAGGACGGCATTGGCCTGGGCCAGTACCCACTCACGATCGAGGACGCGGAAATCACTGACATTGACGGTGTCTTGCACGGTCAGGGCAGTGACGGCCGGGGCCGCATGACAACCCTGAGCCAGCAGGGCTTCGATATCTGCCTGCAAGCCGGCGCCACCACTTGGGTCGTGGCCGGAGAGACAGAGGACAACGGGGCGAGAGCTGTAGATATTCATGGTGCGCGAGCTTACCACCAAACACGTTTTTTCGGTGCGCCTGGCAGCACGCCAGGACTTGCTGCCAGCCGCGTGGGCTCGTGGCAGCGGCGGGCGGTTAGGGATGATCCTCATAATCTGACTGGATCTTCAGGTATTGACCGCTCTGTTCCGCCGAAAGGCCCGTTCTAGAGCCTTCAAACTAAAAATTTCAATGGTGTTCAAACGCCGCCAGCGGCTATGCTAGAGTGGATCCAAACCAATAACAGGTTGTATCGGTTCGACGTCTGCTCAAAAGGAAATGGGGGGGCTTCCTGACGCACCGGACAGGCCATGCTGGGGCTTTATGCGCTATTTGCTGATGTTGCTGTTGAGTTTGCCCATGTTGGCGAGCGCAGCGGACTTTGATGAGTTCACCCAAAAGCTCCCCTTGGGTCGGATCATGCAGGTGTACGAGGATGTCGCCGGCACTGCGAGCATCAAAGACGTCCAGGCCCAAGCGGCGGCCGGTCATTTCAGCCCCCACCACAAAGCCACCCTGAATGCCGGTTACTCCCGTTCGGTGTTCTGGCTGAAGATCGACCTGCATTACCGCCCGAGCAATCCCGAGGTCCTGCGTACCTGGCTGCTGGAGTTGGCGTACCCACCCCTGGATCACGTCGACCTGTACCTGCCCGATGGCACTGGGAATTATCAGCTCAAGCAGCGCACCGGTGACGCCTTGCCGTTCGCCACCCGGGAAATTCGCCAGAACAACTACCTGTTTGACTTGCCCTTCGTGGCCAATGAACAGAAGACCGTCTACCTGCGCCTGCAAAGCCAGGGTTCGATCCAGGCGCCGCTGGCACTGTGGTCGAGTACGGCCTATCTGGAAGACCAGCCGGTGCGCCTGTATATCCTCGGGCTGATTTACGGGGTCCTGCTGGGGATGCTGGTCTATAACCTGTTCATCTACCTCAGCGTGCGCGACACCAGCTACCTCTATTACATCTTCTATATCGCCTCGTTCGGCCTGTACCAGCTCTCGGTGAACGGTGCGGCGGTGGAGTACTTCTGGCCGAACAACCCTTGGTGGGCCAACGCCTCGACACCGTTTTTCATCGGCTGCGCGGCGCTGTTCGGCAGCCAGTTCGCCCGCAGTTTCCTGCAAACCTCCAGTCACAGTCGCTGGTTCGATCGCCTGCTATTGACGCTGGTGGCCTGCAGCGCGGTGGTGGTCGGCCTGTCGTTGATGACCAGCTATGCCCTGGCCCTGCGCCTGGCCACGGCATTGGCGCTGATCTTCACCGTGGTGATTTTCTCGGCGGGGATTTTCGCCTGGTGGCGCGGCCTGCGGGTAGCACGCTATTTCATCATCGCCTGGTCGGCGTTCCTGCTCGGCGGCATCGTCAATACGCTGATGGTGCTGGGCTACCTGCCTAACGTGTTCCTGACCATGTACGCCAGCCAGATCGGTTCGGCGATTGAGGTCGCATTGCTGTCCCTGGCCCTGGCTGACCGCATCAACACCATGCGCGAGCAGCAGGCACAGACATTGTTCGATGCCGGGCAGAAGCTGGAAGTGTTGAACCAGCAACTGGCCCACAGTAACCAGCTCAAGGATGAGTTCCTGGCGACCCTGACCCACGAACTGCGCACGCCGATGAATGGGGTGATCGGTTCGCTGGAGTTGATGCAGACCGTCGAGATGGATCCGGAGCTGGAGCAGTATCAGCAGACCGCCGCCGGTTCGGCGCGGGACATGATGCGCATGGTCAACGGCATCCTGACCCTGACCGAGCTGCAGGCCGGGCGCCTCAAGGCCTACCCGGAGTCGTTCAGCCTGCGTTCGGTGGTCGATGGCCTGCACCAGCAGTTCGCCGCCAATGCCGCGAGCAAGGCCCTGGATTTCAAGGTTGAGCTGGCCCAGGGCTTGCCCGATCGCCTGCACGGTGACAGCGCCAAGCTGGTGCAGTGCCTGGAGTGCCTGCTGGACAACTCGATCAAGTTCACCCACGTCGGCGGGTTGGCGTTGCGGGTCAGCGGCAAGCCGGCTGAAGCCGGGCGCCAGGCGTTGTCCTTTGCCGTAATCGACACCGGCATCGGCTTTACTGACCTGGGCGAGGCGACCATGTATCAGCGCTTTTTCCAGCTCGACGGTTCCATGACCCGCGAGTACGGCGGCCTGGGAGTGGGGTTGGCGATCTGTCGGCAATTGGTCGAGTTGATCGGCGGGCGCCTGACCCACCGCTCTGAACCTGGGCGTGGCAGCCGGTTTCAGCTGGATGTCGAGTTCGAGGTGGTGACGCTGCCGCCGAGCACCGCTACCGTGCGTCACGGCCAGGACCTGGTGAGCGTGCGCGACCCCCAGGATTGCCGGGTGTTGTTGGTCGACGACGACAGTATCAATCAACTGGTGGTGCGCGGCATGTTGCTCAAGCTCGGCTATCGGGTGCGCAGTGTCGACAGCGCCCCCGCCGCGCTGGAGTGCTTGCGCCGGGAATATTTTGATGCGGTGCTGCTGGACAGTCCGATGCCCGCGCTGGCGGGGCAGACGATGTGCGAGCAGATCCGTGCGCTGCCGGGCTACGCCAATGTTGCGGTGCTGGCTGCGGTGTCCACCACCAGCCTGGACTTCGAGGCCGGGCTGACTGATTGCCTGAGCAAACCGGTGAAATTCGAAGAGTTGCAGGCGGTGCTGCATCGTCGGTTACTTTGCCAGCAGCAAGGTGAAAGCGCCGGTATTTAGGCGTATATGCCACTTTGTCAGGGGGTGGCAGGGTGCTTAACTGAGGGTCTTCGCTGACCCAAGGAGGCCCGCCATGAACCTGCACCAGTTCGCCGAAACCCACGAAGTCACCAATCAGCCACCCTCCCTGGACGGGGTCAACCTGTACCGCGTCGACCTGCCGCTGCAAGAGTGGTCGCGGCGTTTCGGGGCGGGTTGGGCCGAGTCGCGAATCGACGCCTATGGTGCCTTGGCCGGTGGTCCGTTGATGGCCGCGGGGTTCTTGGCCAACCAGAACAAGCCGCTGTTCTGCAGCCATGATCGGTATGGTCATCGCATCGACCTGGTGGAGTTTCACCCGGCTTACCATGAACTGATGCGGGCTGCGGTCGAGCACGGGCTGACGTCCTTGCCCTGGACCGATCCACAGGCCGGCGCCCATGTTGCCCGGGCCTCCATGACGTACCTGCACAGCCAGGCCGAAGCCGGCAGTGGCTGCCCGCTGACCATGACGTTCGCCAGCGTGCCCGCCTTGCGTCTGCAGCCGGACATCGCCCGGCAATGGCTGCCGAAAATCCTCGCCCGCGAGTATGACCCGCGCAATGTCGGCATGGCCCACAAGGCCGGCGTCACGATCGGCATGGCGATGACCGAGAAGCAGGGCGGCACCGACGTGCGGGCCAATACCACCAAGGCGTATCCAGTCGGTGCGGCCGGTCCGGGCCAGGCGTATGAACTGGTGGGCCATAAATGGTTCTGCTCGGCACCGATGTGCGACGCCTTCCTGACCCTGGCCCAGACCGACAAGGGCCTGACCTGCTTCCTGCTGCCGCGCCATCGACCAGATGACACGCGGAACCAGTTCTACATCCAGCGCCTGAAAAACAAACTGGGCAATTGCTCCAATGCGTCCAGTGAAGTCGAGTTTCGTGGGGCGCTGGCGTGGATGATCGGCGAGGAGGGGCGTGGCGTACCGACCATTATCGAAATGGTCGCCATGACCCGTTTTGATTGCATGGTCGGCTCCAGTGCCTTGATGCGCCAGGCGCTGACTCAGGCCAGCCATCACTGCGCCCACCGCCAGGTGGGTGGCAAGTTTCTCAGCGAACAGCCGCTGATGCAGAACGTGCTCGCCGACCTGGCGCTGGAAAGCGAGGCCGCCCTGGCCTTGAGCCTGCGCATGGGGCAGGCGCTGGATCAACTGGATGACTCCCAGGAAGCCAAGTTCGCCCGGCTGGTGACAGCGGTGGGCAAGTACTGGATCTGCAAGCGCGCCCCGGCCATGATCAATGAAGCTGCCGAGTGCATGGGCGGCGCCGGTTATGTCGAGGAAAGCATCCTGCCGCGCCTGTACCGTGAGGCGCCGGTGAACTCGACGTGGGAAGGTTCCGGTAACGTGCAGTGCCTGGACGTGCTGCGTGCCCTGTCCAAAGAGCCCGGAGTGCTCGATGCACTGTTCAGCGAACTGGGCGACGGGCATGGCGACAAACGCCTGGCCACGCACATCCAGCAGTTGCAGGCGGCGTTCAAGGACACCAGCGACATCCAATACCGCGCCCGCCAACTGACCGAGGACATTGCCCTGGGCCTGCAGGCCAAGTTGTTGCTCGAGGCGGGCAATGCCAGCGTCAGCGACGCCTTTATCGCCAGTCGCCTGAACGGTGGAGGCCGGGTTTACGGTGCGTTGCCGCGAGGTGTGGATGTGGAAGCCATCGTCGCCCGTTCGACCCCGCAGCGCTACTGACCACAACAAAGCCCTGTGGGAGCGAGCTTGCTCGCGATTGCGATCAAACATTCAACATCAATGTTGCCTGACACACCGCAATCGCGGGCAAGCCCGCTCCCACAGGATTTCCAGTGTTCCGGAATTGAAGCGTAACCAACACGCCACTGTTCCCGTGAAGCAACGTTGCAGGCAAGATGAAGGCCTGCAAGCCAGAACACAGGAAGCTGATCGTGACCGAAGCCTTTATTGTCGTTCAAACCGCTGAACAAGCCGTGGACCGGCTCGCCGCGCTGCACGAGCGAGCCACTACGGCGTTGAACCAGGCGCTCAAGCGTTATCTGAAAGACCGCATCGAACCCGATGCCGAACAGCGTGCGATGTTCCGCTACCCGGAATTGCGCCTGACCTACCTGTGCCAGGGCGAAGTCCCACAGACCACCCGGGCTTACGCCAAGGTGCAGTTGCCGGGGACCTACAGCGTCACCGTCACCCATCCGGCGGCGTTTCGTAAGTACTTGCTGGAGCAACTGGTGCCCTTGATGCACGACTTCACCGTGACGGTGGAAGTGGGTGTCAGCCAGCAGAATATCCCGTACCCCTATGTGGTCGAGCAGGGCGATGAACTGGCCGGCTCCGGCGTGACCGCCGCGGTGCTGGCGCGGGTGTTCCCGAGCACCGACCTGTCAGCGGCCACCGATGGCATCGCCGACGGCCTGTACGATTGGGAAAATACCGATCCGCTGCCACTGGCCCTGTTCGACGCCGCGCGGGTCGACTTCTCCCTGCGCCGCCTGGTGCACTACACCGGCAGCGACTGGCGGCATGTGCAGCCGTGGATCCTGCTGACCAACTACCATCGTTATGTCGACCAGTTCATCGTCCATGGCCTGGAGCAATTGCGCAGCGACCCGCGCTTTGTGCGCATGGTGCTGCCGGGCAACGTGATCATCGAAAAGAGCATGGATCACGGCGAAGCCTCGGCCATTGCCGCAGGTGTGGTCTGGCACCGTTACCAGATGCCGGCCTACCACTTGCTGGCGTCCGACGGGCATGGCGTGACCCTGGTCAACATTGGTGTCGGTCCGTCCAACGCGAAGAACATCACCGACCACCTGGCTGTGCTGCGTCCGCACTGCTGGCTGATGATCGGGCACTGCGGTGGCCTGCGCCAATCGCAGACGATCGGCGACTACGTGCTGGCCCACGCCTACATGCGGCGCGATGGGATTCTCGACCGGGTGGTGCCGCCGAACATTCCGATCCCGGCGCTGGCCGAAGTGCAAATGGCGCTGCAACAGGCGGCTGCCAACGTCACGGGCGAGAAGGGCGATGACCTGAAAAAACGCCTGCGCACCGGTACCGTGCTGACCTACGACGACCGTAACTGGGAATTGCGTTGGGCCCAGGAACGACCGTTGATCAACCTGTCACGGGCCGTGGCGGTGGACATGGAAAGCGGCACCATCGCCGCCCAGGGTTATCGTCTGCGGGTGCCATATGGCACGTTGCTGTGTGTCTCGGACAAGCCGCTACACAGTGAAATCAAGCTGCCGGGTTCGGCCAACGCTTTTTATGAGCGTGCGGTCAGCCAGCACTTGAAAATCGGCATCGCCGCGGTGGATTTGCTGCGCACCGAGCTCAACTCATTGCACTCGCGCAAACTGCGCAGCTTTGACGAGCCGCCGTTCCGCTGATTGTTATCGTGGTCATTTGACGGTCGGGGCACTAGCATGGGCAGCCCTGACCGTTAGATGTTGTGTTTGCCATGTCCCGTCCTCGTCCTCCTTCCCGTCGCCCAGGTGCTGCCCCTGCAGGCCCGCGCCGCGTGGCCAAAGCGCCGCCGGCTGAACCGAAACTGATTCTGTTCAACAAACCCTTCGATGTGCTGACGCAATTCAGTGATGGCGAAGGGCGGGCGACGCTCAAGGATTACCTCGAGATTCCCGGGATCTACCCGGCCGGCCGCCTGGACCGTGACAGCGAAGGGCTGCTGTTGCTGACCAACGATGGCCAGTTGCAGGCGCGGATTGCCGATCCCAAGCACAAGTTGGCCAAGACCTATTGGGTGCAGGTCGAAGGCGAGCCGACGGCCGAGCAGTTGCAGCGCTTGCGTGACGGTGTCGAGCTAAATGACGGCATGACCTTGCCCGCTGAGGCGCGCCAGCTGGAAGAGCCCGAGTTGTGGCCACGCAACCCGCCGGTACGCTTTCGTAAAAGCGTGCCGACCAGTTGGCTGGAGTTGGTGATTCGGGAGGGGCGTAACCGCCAGGTGCGGCGCATGACCGCGGCAGTGGGCTTGCCGACCTTGCGCCTGGTGCGCGTGCGAATCGGCGACTGGACGCTCGAGGGGCTCGACCAGGGCCAGTGGAAGGAAGTGCCGGCGCGCTTATAAAGTGCCGGATTCGATCAGGCCAATTACCACGCTCTTGATGATGAATGCCGCCACACCCAGGCCCAGCACAAAGAACAGGATGAACGAGCCGAAACGTCCGGCCTTGGATTTCTTTGCCAGGTCCCAGACGATGAAACCCATGAAAATGATCAGGATGCTGACCAGGCCGGTCATCATCCACTCTTCCAACAGTGCAGGATCCATCGAACATCTCCAGCGTGCGCAGGGCAAAAAAGGCCGGGGGAGTATACGCCAAGGGCACGCGGCGGGGCATTGACCTGCGTCGGTGTGCCGCAGCCTTGCGCCCCGTAGGTGCAAGGCTTGCCCGCGATGGCGTACTTAGCCGCGCAAATGGGTCAACGGCAACTCGGTACTGTTCAATACCTGGTTGAGCACGAAGCTGGAGCGCACACTGGTCACCCCTTCAATCCGGGTCAGGTGGCCGAGCAGCAGTTTCTGGTAATGGTCCATGTCCGGCACCACCACCTTGAGCTGGTAGTCGGCGTCCATCCCGGTCACCAGGCTGCACTCCAGTACCTGGGGCAGGGTACGAATGGCGGCCTCGAAATTTTCGAAGCGCTCGGGAGTGTGGCGGTCCATGCCGATCAACACGTAGGCCGTCAGGCTCAAGCCGAGCAGCTTGCGGTCGAGCAAGGCGACCTGGCGGCTGATGTAGCCATCGTCCTCCAGCTGTTTGACCCGCCGCGAACAAGGCGAGGGCGAAAGGCCGATGCGCTCGGCCAGCTCCTGATTGGAGATGCGTGCGTCGCGCTGCAATTCCGCCAAAATGCTCAAGTCGTATCGGTCGAGTTTGCTCATGAAACAGGCCTTTGTCTTAACAATTGCGGTGGATTATCTATCAGGGGTGAAAAATTGCGCAAGTCATGTTTATTTGAGCAATATTCGCAATCCTCTGCCGTGGCCTCAGGCCTATTCTTATTACCAGAATCACTGCCCGGACAAACAGTCCACAGCGGCCCGCCGAATCAGGCCAGCCGCGGCCACCCCTCCCACAGGAGGCGAGTTGGCCCCCGGGCTACACACTGTCCAGAAGACGGAGTGAGGTGAGCCGGCGTCAAAAGCGTCGAGCACGGACTAAGTTCTCAAGGGGAGGCCGACGGGCCTCCCTTTTTTATGTGCGCGAAATAAGGCCAGGCCCGGACAATTGCCTGGGCTCGCGGGACTATCAGGTTCAGTGGTAGCTGTGAGCTTAAAGCTTGCCGCTTGCGGCTGAGCCAATCGGGTCAGCGTGCACCAGCACTTCGGCTCGTGGGTAGGCGGCGTGAATGGCATCGGCCGCCTGGTCGCTGATGCCATGGGCGACGGATAAGGTCAGGTCCCCTGGCAGTTCCAGGTGCAGTTGCACAAACCAGTGGTTGCCCGAGACCCGGGTGCGCAAGTCGTGGGCGCCCAGGACGCCGGGCACGCCACAGGCCAGTTCGAGCATGTGCTGGCTGATCTCGGGCGGCAGTTCCTCGTCCATCAGCACGGTAAAGCTTTCCCGGGCGATCTGTATCGCACTCCACAGGATGTAGGCGGCAATGGCCAGGCCGAACCAGGCGTCCAGTTGATGCCAGCCAAACCCAGCCAGCACCAGGGCAAGCAGGATGCTGCCATTGAGCAGCAGGTCGGAGCGGTAGTGCAGTGAGTCGGCGCGCACCGCATTGGACCCGGTTTCGCGGATAACCCGGTGTTGCAACAGCAGCAATGCCGCCGTCAGGCCGAGGGAAAACACAATCACCCCGATACTGATCCAGGGCGCACCGACCGGCTCCGGATGCTTGAGCCGGTCGAAAGCCTGGAAGGCGATCAGTAACGCACTGCCGCCGATGAACAGCGCCTGGGCCATACCCGCCAGGGACTCGGCCTTGCCATGCCCATAGCGGTGATCGTCGTCCGCCGGGCGCAGGGCGTAGTGCACCGCCAGCAGATTGAGCAGCGAGGTCACGCCGTCGAGTGCCGAGTCCGTCAAGCCGGCGAGCATGCTCACCGACCCGCTTAACCACCAGGCAATGGCCTTGGCGATAATCAGGATGCTGGCCACCGCCACCGAGGCGCGGGTGGCCAGGCGTAACAGGCGAGCGTGTTCCGGGCTGCTGGTCATAGGTGCATCGTTCCTTCGGTGCGCGTCATCAAGCGGCGGGTTGCAACCCTAACGATGCCAGTTGCTGGGCACTGCCCTTGTGCTGGATCAGGCGTGGATCGTCCAGCGGGAAGCTGCGGCCCAACTCGGTTTGCAGGATGGTCTGCAGCTTGGCGTTGTCGACCTGGCCGTCGGCGCCGATCGCTTGCTGGAGTTTTTCCGGGGCCACTTGGGCGGTCTTGCCTGGCTCGAAATAAATCGCCCCGGTAGTGAAGTCCACGGCAAAGGCGATCAGCCCGGGGATCACATAAAACAGCAGGCCCACGGCATCGAGCACGGCAATTGCCGGGTCGATCTTGCCGTCGATCTGGCCACGGCGATCGGGGTAGAAAATCGACCCGCACGCGGTCAGTTGGGTCAGCAGGGTCGCTACCAGCACACCACCAATCAGACGAAACGGAACACGCATAAGAATTCTCCTCGGCAAACTTGAAACGAAACGTCGTCGCTATGAATTAGGACCGTGACGAACGCAAAGCAGTTCGCCGTTATACTCGCCGCTCTGTTTTGGAGCCAGCATGATTTCTTTGCCGATAGATGAAGTTTTACCCGCGCTGCGTGAAGCCCTGGCGACACGCCATGAAGCCGTGCTCGAAGCACCGCCCGGCGCCGGTAAGACCACCCGCGTGCCTTTGGCGCTGCTCAACGAGCCGTGGCTGGCCGGGCAAACCATCCTGATGCTGGAACCGCGCCGGCTGGCGGCGCGCGCAGCGGCCGAGCGCCTGGCCAGTGAGCTGGGGGAGAAAGTCGGGGAAACCGTCGGCTACCGGATCCGCCTGGACAGCAAGGTCGGTCCCACCACCCGTATCGAAGTGGTCACCGAAGGCATCCTCACCCGCCGCTTGCAGGAAGATCCGGCGCTGGAGGGGGTTGGCCTGCTGATTTTCGATGAGTACCACGAGCGCAGCCTGGATGCCGACCTGGCCCTGGCCCTGAGCCTCAATGGCCGGGAGCTGTTTCGCGACGAGCAGCCACTGAAGATTCTGCTGATGTCGGCCACTCTCGAAGGCGAGCGCCTGGCCAGCTTGCTGAATGATGCGCCGATCCTGCGCAGCGAAGGCCGCATGTACCCGGTGGCGATGCGCTGGGGCCGGCCGTTTCAGCCGGGCGAGTTCATCGAGCCACGGTTGGTGCAGACCGTGCTCGAAGCCTTGAATGATGAGGCCGGCAGCCTGTTGGTATTCCTACCCGGACAAGCGGAAATCCGTCGGGTGCACCAGCAATTGGCCGATGCCCTGGGGGAGCGCTCCACGGTGTTGTTGTGCCCGTTGCACGGCGAACTCGACCTGGCAGCGCAGCGGGCGGCCATCGATCCGGCGCCGGCGGGGCAACGCAAAGTGGTGCTGGCGACCAACATCGCCGAGACCAGCCTGACCATTGACGGCGTGCGGGTAGTAATCGATGCCGGGCTGGCGCGGGTGCCGCGTTTCGACCCTGGCAGCGGCATGACACGCCTCGATACCCAGCGGATCTCCCGCGCCAGCGCCACCCAACGTGCCGGTCGTGCCGGACGCCTGGAGCCGGGGGTGTGTTATCGGCTGTGGTCCCAGGACCAGCATGAACAATTGGCAGCCTATGCCAGTGCCGAAATACTCTCGGCGGACCTCGCCGGCCTGGCGTTGCAGTTGGGGCGTTGGGGTGTGACTCCGGGGCAACTGGTGTGGCTCGATGTGCCGCCGGCGGCGGCGTATGCCCAGGCCCAGGACCTGCTCGAACGCTTGGGGGCCCTGCAAGGCTCCTCGCCGCAAGATTGGCAACTGACCCGGCATGGCCAGGCTATGGCCGAACTGCCGGCCCACCCGCGGATTGCCCATTTGTTGCTGCGCGGCCAGGCGCTGGGCCTGGCGAACATGGCCTGCGATGTCGCGGCGTTGCTCGGCGAGCGGGATATTTTGCGCGGCGCCGGTGCCGACCTGCACAGTCGCCTGGTGCTGCTGTCCGGTGAGGAACGGGCTGCCCGGGGCGCCCAGGGTGGTGTGCAGCGGGCTCGGCAACTGGCGCGGCAGTATCGCGGCTATCTGCGTGGCAAACCCGAGCAACCGGTGCCGGACCCGCAACATCCGCGCTGGCTTGGCGCGTTGCTGGCCCTGGCCTACCCGGACCGCGTGGCCCAGCAGCGCCGTGCGGGCGGGGCGGAATATCGCTTGGCCAACGGACGCGCGGCGTTGTTTGCCGAGGCGGACAGCCTGATGAAACAGGGCTGGCTGGTCGTCGCCGATTTGGGCAGTCGCCAGGGGCAACGGGAAGAACGGATCTACCTGGCGGCGGATTTTGACCCGGCGCTGTTCGACTCGGTATTGGCCGAGCAAGTACGCTGCGTCGATCAACTGGATTGGGACGAGCGCGAAGGCGTGCTGCGCGCTGAGCGCCAGCGCAAGGTCGGCGAGTTGGTATTGAGTCGTGAGCCGTTGACCGGCCTGGATGAAGCGGCGCGCAGCCAGGCGCTGGTCAACCTGGTGCGGCGCAAGGGCCTGGAGCTGTTGCCCTGGACCCCGGAGCTGCGGCAATGGCAGGCCCGTGTGGCGCTCTTGCGCCAGCTCGACCTCGATCAGCAGGGCGACAGCAGTTGGCCGGATGTCAGCGACGGCGCGCTGCTCAAGAGCCTGGAACACTGGCTGATGCCTTATCTGGGGCGGGTTTCGCGGCTCAGCCACTTTGCCAACCTGGACCTGTCGAGCATTGTGCATAACTTGCTGCCCTGGCCGTTGCCGCAACGCCTGGATGAGCTGGCGCCCCATCACCTGAGCGTGCCTTCGGGGTCGTCGATCCGCCTGGACTACAGTGAACAGCCACCGATTCTCGCGGTGCGCCTGCAGGAATTGTTTGGCCTGGCCGAGACCCCACGCATTGCCGGTGGCCGGCAGGTGGTCAAGCTGCACCTGCTGTCACCGGCCCGCCGCCCGGTGCAGGTGACCCAGGACCTGGCAAATTTCTGGCGCAGTACCTACGCCGAAGTGAAGAAGGACCTGAAGGGCCGATACCCCAAGCACTACTGGCCCGATGACCCTCTGGTGGCAGAAGCCACGGCGCGGGCCAAACCGCGCAAGTCCTGATGGTTGGGTGGCCGTATGCAACATCTGCGAGCACCCCAACTCACTGTAGGAGCGAGCCTGCTCGCGATGAGGCCGGTCCATTCAACATCGAGAGTGCCTGACAGACCGCCATCGCGAGCAAGCTCGCTCCTACAAAAAAAACCGTGCTTACGGTGTTGCCGGTAGCAGAAACCGCGCAATCACCGGCAAGTGATCGGAAATGCGCAGCGTATCGTCCTGCCGGACCTCGGCTTGCACTCGCTTGAGCCTGGGGCTGTAGAACAGGTAGTCGACCGTCCGGTCCGGGCCGTTGAGGCCAGGGTCGTTGGGATAGTGGGTCAGCCAGCGGGCGCGGTCGATGCCGCTGGCTTCGTTATTGGTCGGGATCATCGGGTACTTGTCCCACAGCGTGTGCAGGGCACTGTCGGCGGTGTAGGGCGTGCGCTGTTCGGGGGGCAGGCGCTGGAACTGGCCCAGGGGCAGCAGGTTGAAATCACCACCGATCAGCCACGGGGTGCCGCGCGCCTCGAACTTGTCCAACACCTTGGCGACCGCCGCGACCTTGTTCTGCAGGCTGTCGTCCGGCTGGCGCACCCAGTCCAGGTGAGTATTGAGCAGCGCCAACTGGCCGCCGTCTCTGAGGGGCAGGTAGCCCACCAGCAAGGCGTTTTTCGGTTGGAACTGGCGACTGATGAAGTTCTGCGGCGGCTCGGGCAGTTGCTGGCGTTCGGCGTGTTCGATCTGGTAGCGGCTCAAGGTCGCCAGTTGCCGGCCGACACTGCCGAAAATATGCAGGTCCGGCACGAAGTCAGCCTTCCAGTCGAACGCCCAGGTACTGCAGGGATAAAGGTCCGCCAGGCGTTCGCGGAGCAGTTTGAGCTGGTCCTGATAGTCGCTGGCCTTGGCCCCGTCATCCAGCTCCTGCAACAGCACTACATCCGGCTGCTCATCGCGGATTACCCGCGCCACTTCATCGAGGCTGAAGGCCATGTCTTCCGGGGTCGGGGATTCGTCGCTGCCCTGGGCCAGGTCGTTCCAGAACACATAACGCTTGCCCGCCAGGTATTGCACGTTCCAGGTCATGACCTTCAGCGCCTGGCCAGGCACCAGCGAGGGCGCCGGGGCGCTGCACTGCACCGTCAGGGGTTCCTTGGCCTCGGGGCGCCAGGTCAGGCTGTAGGTCGAGGCCAGCAACAGGCCTGCCAGAATCAGCAGGCCTAAGAGGGTGTAGCGCAGTAGGCGGGTCATGGGCTCGGCTTATGGCGTTACAAAGTTGGTCCCGAGCATAACTGAGAGCAGGGCCCGAGCCCAAGGGTGCTGCGGTCAGGCATTGCCCTGGGTTTTGTCAGGCGCTTCGCTGATCAGCATGAACAGGCGAAACAGCACCACGCTGGTGAACAGTTGCAGGAAGCTATGGCCACTTTCGATAAGGACCGACAGCACCGGGTTCTGTGGCGACGGATAGAGCGAGACGCTCACCCCCTTGAGCAGCCACAGTGGCCCCATCACACAGAGAATGCACACCAGGATGCGCAGGAAATTGCCTCGGGCCAGGCGCATGCTTTCGCGGATCGCGGCCAACGGCGCCAGGTTGCGCAGTACCAGCAGGTATTCGGCGAACGCCAGCACCACCATCAGCCAAATGCCCGGCAGGAAGTACAGCGACAGCCCCACCAGAATCATCAGGGTGTTGACGGCCGTCAGCAAGGCGAAGCGTGGCCATAGGCTGGCCGAGGCTGCCCACAGGTCGCGGGTGCGCGGTGACTCGCCACGGCTGCGGGCATCGAGAAACAAAATCAGCGCGGCGGTGTACAACGGGTAGACCAGCAGCCCGACAATCACGCTGTAGCCGGGAAACGCCGCGGGTCCCTGGGTGTGGTCGACCAATTGTTGCAGCAGGGCCTCGATCACCACCAGCGGCAGGCACAACGAGACGATGCCGCCCAGGTTGCGCTTGAAGAAATACAAGGAGTCGCGGAGTACGTCTAACGGATTCATCGGTCGCTTTCGCAGGTTGCAAAGTATGGCGACACTGTAACCGATGGGAGCCTTACCTGAACAAAGGTAAACGTTAGGTAAAGCGCATTGAAACAGCTGGCGTCGGCCCCATTACTGCCGGGCACCTGATCCACACGGGATGAGGGCAAAGATTTTTCCGGCAATCTATGAGGTCGCCATGAACAGCGAAGAGCAAACCCTGATCGATGACCTGTTTGCACGGCTGCAACAGGCGCAAACCCAGGCCGAACCGCGCGACGCCCTGGCGCAAGCGCGAATCAACCAGCACCTGGGCCGCCAGCCCGATGCCGGTTATTTCATGACCCAGGCGATCCTGGTGCAAGAGGCGGCGCTCAAGCGCCTCGACGAGCAAAACCAAGCGCTCGCGCAACAGGTTGAGCAATTGCGCAACCAGGTGTTGCAGGCTCAGGCGCAGACCCCGGCAGCGACGCCGAGCGGCAGTGGCGGGTTCCTGTCCAGCCTGTTTGGTGGGCCGCGTGAGCCACAGCCTGGTGCATCCCGCGTAGCGCCGACATCCAGCGGCAATGGTTGGCGTGAGCCCGGACGCTCGGCGCCCAATGCCCAGTCCGGCGCGCAAAATTTCACGGCTGCGGCGCAGAACCCAGGCGCTGCGGCGCAACAGGCGCCGGCGGCTGGCGGCAGCTTCCTCGGTGGCGCCCTGAAGACCGCTGCCGGGGTAGCGGGCGGGGTGATGCTGGCGCAGGGCATCAGCAGCCTGTTCCACAGTAACCAGGCGCCCCAGGAAGTCGTCGAGGTGATCAATCCAGAGCCCGCGCCAGTCAATGACACCGGCACCGGCTGGAGTGACGAACCGCGCATGGCCGGTAACGACAGCTACGGCAACGACCAGGGCGGGTTTGCCGACGCCGGCTACAGCGATGACGGCTCGTCGTTGTTCGGCGACGACGATAGCTTCGTCTGATCCGCCATTCGTCCGGGGCGTTGCGCCGTCCCGGACTGATGATTCGCCCAACCTTCCTTGCGACTGGCATACTGGGCGACTTTTCGGGCCCGGGGTCCGAACAATCGCCTGCGCCTGTGCGCGCCAAGAGGATGTGCGGTGAAGAAGATCGCAGTGTTCGCCGATGTCCAGAACCTCTATTACACCGTGCGCCAGGCCTACGGCTGTCATTTCAACTATGCCGCCTTGTGGGCTGACATCAGCCAGCACGGGCAGATCGTCGAGGCCTATGCCTACGCCATCGATCGCGGTGACAGCAAGCAGCAGCAGTTCCAGCAGATCCTGCGTAACCTCGGTTTCATCGTGAAGCTCAAGCCCTACATCCAGCGTAGCGACGGCTCGGCCAAGGGCGACTGGGACGTGGGTATTACCCTGGATATCATGGACGCCGCCGACCACGTCGACGAAGTGGTGCTGGCCTCCGGTGACGGCGATTTCGACATGCTGCTCGATCGCATCATCAACAAGCACGGGGTGGCCGCCGTTGCCTATGGCGTGCCGGGTCTCACCGCCAATTCGCTGATTCGCGCGGCCACACGCTACGTGCCGATCGAAGGCGCGTTGTTGCTCAAAAACTGATTATTGAACGCAAGGAACAGGTTTGGAACGCATAGCCGTCATCGACTTTGAAACCACCGGAATCTCCCCCAGCAGCAGTTGCCGGGCCACGGAAATCGCCGTGGTGATTCTAGAACAGGGGCGCATCGTCGAGCGTTACCAGAGCCTGATGAATGCCGGCGTGCGCGTGCCGGCATTTATCGAACAACTGACCGGCATCAGCAACGCCATGCTGCGCACCGCACCCAGTGCGCAGCAGGTGATGAACGAGGTCAACGAGTTTGTCGGGACCACGCCACTGCTGGCGCACAACGCAGCATTCGACCAGAAGTTCTGGGACTTCGAGCTGCGGCAGATCAAGCGCACGCGCTTGCAGCACTTTGCCTGCTCGCTGTTGCTGGCCCGCCGCCTGATGCCGGCGGCGCCCAACCACAAGTTGGGTACCCTCACCCGTTTCGCCGGGTTGCCCAACACCGGCCAGGCTCACCGGGCCATGGCCGACGCCGAGATGGCGGCCAACCTTACCGCGCACCTGGCGCAGGAGTTGCGGCACACGCACGGCTTGCGCGAGCTGTCCCATGACCTGCTGCGCAGCTTGCAGAAGGTTCCGGCGGCGAAGATCAACGAGCATCTCAAGCGCCATCGCGGGTTCTGACCTTCCGGGCCACCCCCTAGACCTCATGCGCCGTTTTTCGCGTTGCCTTCCAGTTGCCCCAGGGGGACGCGTTTTTCGAAGGCGCTGGAGAGCACGATCGAGGTCTTGCTGGAGCCGAACCGGGCGACACGATTGATCAAGTCCTCCAACTCGATCATCGAGGCCACCGCGCCACGCATGATCACGCAGGAGTCGCCGGTGACGCGATGGCACTCGGTGAGCTGGGGGATCCTGATCATTTCGTCATAGGCTTTCTGGTTGCCGTGCTGGGTCAGGCGCAACTCGATCAGGCACTGGATCGGCAGGCCGACCTTGGCCAGGTCGACGGTGGCCTGGTAACCGGTGATCACACCGCTGGACTCCAGCTTGGCGACCCGCTCGGCGACGGCGGGCGCCGACAGGTTCACCTTGCGCGCCAATTCGGCGTAGGACGCTCGCCCATTTTCCATGAGGGCACTGAGCAGCATTCGGTCGTATTTATCCATAAACAGGCTCCCTGAACCGCTGACTTTCGAAAGTACGGCTTATAGCTGTTATCTCCGTGTTTTGAAAAGTGTACGGGCCTTATAAACAGGTTTTGTAACTTAAGTTCCGTCCGTCGGCTTTCTAGAATAACGCTCCACTTGTCCTGCCTCAGAGCGTCCCATGCCTGGTCTTCGCCGTTTCCCGTTACCGCTGATTGGAGCCTTTTTTGCGCTGTATGTGATCTGGGGGTCGACCTACCTGGTGATCCGCATCGGCGTCGAGTACTGGCCACCGCTGATGCTGGGGGGCGTGCGCTTTATCATTGCCGGGACCCTGCTGTATGCCTTTCTGCGCTGGCGCGGGGTGCCGGCGCCCACGTGGCAGCAGTGGAAGGCGGCCGCAGCGATCGGGGTGCTGTTGCTCAGTTGTGGTAACGGCGCGGTGACGGTTGCCGAGCATGCGGGCGTGGCCTCGGGCGTGGCGGCATTGGCGGTGGCCACGGTGCCGCTGTTCACCTTGCTCTGCGGCTATTTCTGGGGCGCGCGTAATACCCGCCTGGAGTGGGCGGGGATTGTGCTGGGCCTGATCGGGATCGCCATGCTCAACCTCGGTTCCAATCTGCAGTCCAGCCCCTTGGGTGCGGCGTTGCTGATCTTTGCCGCGGCGGCCTGGGCCTTTGGTTCGGTGTGGAGCAAGCATTTGCCGTTGCCCCATGGAGCGATGGCCAGTGCCGCCGAGATGCTGGTGGGGGGCGTAGTACTGATGATCGCCAGCGCACTGTCCGGCGAACGCCTGCACAGCCTGCCGCCGATCGAAGGTTGGGCAGCGCTGATGTACCTGGTGCTGCTCGGTTCGATCGTCGCGTTCAACGCCTACATGTACCTGCTCAAGCACGTGCGCCCGGCTGCCGCCACCAGCTATGCCTACGTCAACCCGGCCGTGGCGGTGTTGCTGGGGATCGTTTTTGCCGGTGAAACCATTGGCATGGAAGAAGCCCTGGCGATGACGGTGATCATCAGTGCCGTGGTGTTGATCGGCTTGCCGCAGTGGCGTAAGCAGAAACCGCAGTGATTTAAGGTAAACTGCCGCGCATTGCCCACGTGCGCTGATTTTTTCCTACGGTATCCCAATGACTTTCGCCACTCTTGGCCTGATCGAACCCTTGCTGCGCGCCCTTGAGACGCTCGGTTACCAGACCCCGACCCCGGTTCAGGCGCAAGCCATTCCGGCGGTGCTGGCCGGTCGCGACCTGATGGCCGCGGCCCAGACCGGCACCGGCAAGACCGCCGGCTTTGCCGTGCCGCTGTTGCAGTTGCTGGCCATGGAGGGGCCGAAAGTCACCAGTAACTCGGTGCGTGCGCTGATCCTGGTGCCAACTCGCGAGCTGGCCGAACAGGTGCATGAAAGCGTGCGCCAGTACGCCGAGCATCTGCCGTTGAGCACCTACGCGGTGTACGGCGGCGTCAGCATCAACCCGCAGATGATGAAGCTGCGCAAAGGCGTCGACCTGCTGGTGGCGACTCCCGGTCGCCTGCTCGACCTATTCCGCCAGAACGCGCTGAAATTCAATCAGCTGCAGACCCTGGTGCTCGACGAAGCCGACCGCATGCTCGACCTGGGCTTCTCCGAAGAACTGTCGAATATCTACCGGGTGCTGCCGAAAAAGCGCCAGACCTTGCTGTTCTCCGCGACCTTCTCGGATCAGATCCGCCTGCTGGCCGGGCAAATGCTCAATGATCCGCTGAGCATCGAAGTCAGCCCGCGCAACGTTGCTGCCAACACGGTCAAGCAATGGCTCTACACCGTCGACAAGAAGCGCAAGCCAGAGCTGTTCGTGCATTTGCTGCGCAAACAAAAGTGGAAGCAGGTGCTGGTGTTCGCCAAGACCCGTAACGGCGTGGACGCGCTGGTGGAGAAACTCCAGGGCCTGGGCGTCAATGCCGACGGTATTCATGGCGACAAACCCCAGGCGACCCGCCAACGGGCGCTGGATCGTTTCAAGGCCAGCGAAATCCAGATCCTGGTGGCTACTGACGTCGCGGCCCGTGGCCTGGACATCGAAGACCTGCCGCTGGTGGTGAACTTTGATTTGCCGATCGTGGCCGAGGACTACATCCACCGGATCGGCCGTACCGGTCGTGCCGGGGCCACCGGCGAGGCGATTTCGCTGGTGTGTGCCGATGAAGTGAACCTGTTGTCGGCGATCGAGACGCTGACCCGTCAGGCCCTGACTCGCCATATGGAGCAGGACTTCGAACCGGAGCACCGGGTGCCGGACACCGACGCCAGCGGCCAGGTGATCAAGAAGCCGAAAAAGCCGAAGAAGCCCAAGGCTTCCGGTGGTGGCAAACGTAACCTGGGTAAATGGGTGGATAGCGGTGAGACCGTGGCCGATGTGCCGGTCAAGCCGGTGCGCAAAGTGCCGGTATTCAACACCGGGCCGCGCAAGAAGAAGTGAGACGACACTAAGCGGCAAGCTACGAGCTACGAGCTACGAGCTACGAGCCTCGAGCTTCAAGCTCGAAGCTCGAAGCTCACGGCTTGTAGCTGCTCCTCAGCCACTGCACCATCCCCAACCCGGCCGCACGCCCACTGGCGAAACAGGCGGTCAGCAGATAGCCGCCGGTCGGCGCTTCCCAATCGAGCATTTCGCCTGCGCAGAACACGCCGGGCAATGCCTTGAGCATCAATTGTTCATCCATCGCTTCGAACGTCACGCCGCCGGCGCTGCTGATGGCTTCGTCCAAGGGCCTGGCCTTGACCAGTGTCAGCGGCAGCGCCTTGATGGCGTTTGCCAGCGCCAACGGATCGGCGAATGACTCGCTCGGTGTCAGCTCGCGCAGCAGCGCGGCCTTGACGCCATCCAGGCCCAACTGACTGTGTAGATGTTTGGCCATGGAACGGGAGCCGCGCGGCTTGCTCAGCGCTGCGTGGATTTTATCCACAGGGCGCCCGGGCAGTAGATCCAGGTGCACAGTGGCCGACCCCTGCTGCTCAATGGCATCGCGGATCGGCGCGGACAAGGCATAGATCAGGCTGCCCTCAACCCCGGTAGCGGTGATCACGCATTCCCCCAGGCGCGGGACATCGTCATTCAAGCCGATGGCGATGTTTTTCAGCGGCGCGCCGGCAAATTTGCTGAGCATCAACTCACTCCAGGCGGTCACCTCGAACCCGCAGTTGCTCGGTCTCAAAGGCGCCAGGGCGACTCCGCGTTGTTCCAGGGGCAACATCCAGGCGCCATCGGAGCCCAGTCGCGCCCAACTGCCGCCACCGAGTGCCAGTAACAGGGCGTCGGGATTGATCTTCTGTTCGCCGTCCGGATTGGCAATGCGCAGGCTGCCGTCCGGATTCCAGCCTAGCCAGCGATGGCGGGTGTGGATAACTACTCCGCCATCGCGCAGGCGCTTGAGCCAGGCACGCAGCAGCGGGGCGGCTTTCATGTCGGTGGGAAAGACCCGGCCGGAACTGCCGACGAACGTTTCTATCCCCAGGCCGTGAATCCAATCACACAGCGCGGGGGCATCGAAGCCGCGCAACAGCGGGGCGATGTGCGGGGCGCGTGCGGCGTAGCGTGCAAGGAACGCCGGGTAGGCTTCGGAGTGGGTGATGTTCATGCCGCCGACACCGGCCAGCAGGAACTTGCGGCCCACCGACGGCATGGCGTCGTAGAGGTCGACCCTGGCCCCGGCCTGGCTCAGCACCTCGGCGGCCATCAAGCCGGCAGGGCCGCCACCGATGATGGCGACGTGCTGGGGAGGGTGGGCGACGGGTTGGCTCATGGCATGCACTGCGATTCGGCTCGAAAGGCCGCGTATTCTAGCAGCACCACAAGCCCCCCGTAGCAGCTGTCGAGCCCCGCGAGGCTGCGTTCGAGGAGGCAGTCCTCGCCGGGTGCGTTGAGTCTGGCGGCTGCTGCGCAGCCGAACGCAGCCTCGCGGGCTCGGCAGCTGCTACAGGGGCTCGGCGGTTCTAGGGCGTTGGTTGAAAAATGATCAGTGGCTTGTAGGCCATAGTGGACAGGGCTTGCAGGTCCTTTCACTCAGGTTATCCACAGGCCGTTCCACAGGCATTGTGGGTAAAGCATCCACAACTCAATGACAGCCTGATGACTGCCAGACCCGTTGCGCACTGTGATGGAGGATGCCGTGACGCCGAGCCAGGGCCTCACGGTCTTTGCTGTAGCCGCCGCCAATCACGCCCATCACCGCGATGTCGCGGCCCAGGCAGTGGCGCAATACGGCCTCATCGCGGGCGGCGACCCCGGCATCGGTCAGCTTCAGATATCCCAGGGCGTCGTCCTTGTGTACATCGACCCCGGCGTCGTACAGCACCAGGTCCGGCTGGTAGAGCGGCAGCAGGTAGTTGAGCGCGTCATCGACCACCTTGAGGTACTCGGCATCGCCCATGCCCATGGGCAGCGGAATGTCCCAGTCGCTGTCGGCCTTGCGTGCGGGAAAATTCTTTTCGCAATGCAGGGAAACCGTCACCGCGTCCGGGGTATGTTGCAGAATCCGCGCCGTGCCGTCGCCCTGATGCACGTCACAGTCGAAGATCAACACCCGTGAAACCCGTCCGCTTGCCAGCAGGTAATGGCTGATTACCGCCAGGTCGTTGAAGATGCAGAAGCCGGCGGGGTGATCGTAGTGGGCGTGGTGGGTACCGCCCGCCAGGTGGCAGGCCATGCCATGTGCCAGCGCCTGTTCGGCGGCCAGCAGGGAGCCGCCGACCGCCCGCACGGTGCGCCGGGCCAGGGCTTCGTTCCAGGGCAGGCCGAGGCGCCGTTGGTCTTCGCGGGACAACTCGCCGCTCATGTAGCGTTCGATATAGCCGGGGTCGTGGGCCAGGGCCAGTACGTCTGCCGGGCAAATCTGTGGACGCAGCAGGTGCTGGTCCTCGGTCAGGCCACTGTCCACCAAGTGATCGCGCAGCAGTCGGAACTTGTCCATGGGGAAACGATGTTCCGCTGGAAACTCGGGGCTGTAGTCTTCGTGGTAAATCAGCGGCAGGGGCATGGTCGGTTCGTGGCGTGGAGTGACGAAGTGAAGGATCCTACCAGCGATCTAGACTTGTATGCAGGGAAACGGAGGGGAGCGATGGAGCCGATACTGGAACTTGAGAGCGCGCGGCTGCTGATGCGCCAGTGGCGTGATGAGGACTTGCCGGAATTTGCCGCGATGTGCGCCGACCCGCAAGTCATGCGCTACTTCCCGGCACCCTTGAGTCGCCTGGAAAGCGCTGCATTGATCGGGCGAATCCGCGGACATTTTGCTGAGCACGGTTTTGGTCCGTGGGCGCTGCAGCGCAAGGACAATGGTGCATTCATCGGATTTACCGGCTTGGGGGTGGTCGGGTTTGACGCCCCGTTCACCCCAGCCACCGAAATCGCTTGGCGCCTGGCCCGCGAACACTGGGGCCTTGGGTATGCCAGCGAAGCGGCCTGGACCGCTCTGCGCTGCGGCTTTGACCGCTTGCTGCTGGATCAGGTGGTGGCCTTTACCACCGAGGCCAACCTGCCGTCTCAGAAAGTCATGCAGGCCATTGGCATGCACCCTGACCCGGCAGGCGATTTCCAGCATCCCACGCTGCAAGCCGGTCATCCGCTGCGCAGCCACGTGTTGTACCGCATCACCCGTGAGCAATGGTTGGAAACCTTGCATGGATAAGCTGGCCGGGATGTTTACAATGTGCGCAATGTTGGCCCGGGCCAAAACCTGAATCGACCGCCGCAGCCAAGACTGCGCGGCATTGCTCTGTGTGAGGAGAGTCTGAATGAGCCAAGTGCTGGAAGATCTGGTCGACTTGCTGACCCTGGAACCGATCGAAGAGAACCTGTTTCGCGGCCGTAGCCAGGACTTGGGTTTTCGTCAGTTGTTCGGCGGCCAGGTGCTGGGCCAGTCCCTGTCGGCGGCCAGCCAGACCGTTGAAGAAGCGCGTCACGTGCATTCGCTGCACGGTTATTTCCTGCGTCCGGGCGACGCCGGTTTGCCGGTGGTCTACCAGGTGGACCGGGTCCGCGACGGCGGTAGCTTCAGCACCCGCCGGGTGACCGCGATCCAGAAGGGCCAGCCGATCTTCACCTGCAGCGCGTCGTTCCAGTACGACGAAGAGGGCTTCGACCATCAGAGCGCGATGCCCCAGGTGGTCGGTCCGGAAAACCTGCCCTCGGAGCTGGAACTGACCCAGCAACGCGCGCACCTGATCCCCGAACACATGCGCGAAAAACTGCTGTGCGCCAAGCCGATCGAGTTCCGTCCGGTAACCGACAGTGATCCCTACAATCCGCAGCCGGCCGACCCGGTCAAGTACGTCTGGTTTCGCGCCGACGGTGCGCTGGCCGACTCGCCGGCGCTGCACAAGTATCTGCTGGCCTACGCCTCCGACTTCGGCCTGCTGGTCACTTCATTGCTGCCCCACGGCAAATCGGTCTGGCAAAAAGACATGCAGGTTGCCAGCCTCGACCACGCATTGTGGTTCCACGCCGACGTGCGTGCCGATGATTGGCTGCTGTACGCCATGGACAGCCCGTGGGCCGGCAACTCCCGGGGCTTTACTCGCGGCAGCGTGTTCAACCGCGCCGGCAAACTGGTGGCCTCGGTGACCCAGGAAGGCCTGATTCGCCACCGTAAGGATTGGGCATGAGCCTGGCGCAGGTACGCCACTGGGTGTTCGACATGGACGGCACCCTGACGGTGGCCGTGCATGATTTTGCGGCGATTCGCCAGGCCTTGGCGATTCCCCCCGAGCACGACATCCTGACCCATCTCGCGGCGTTGCCCGCCGCCGAAGCCGCGGCCAAGCATGCCTGGCTGCTGGAACACGAACGGGACCTGGCGCTGGGTTCGCAGCCGGCCCCTGGCGCCGTCGAGCTGGTGCGTGAGTTGGCCGGGCGTGGTTATCGCCTGGGCATCCTCACCCGCAATGCGCGGGAACTGGCCCATATCACGCTCCAGGCGATTGGCTTGGCGGACTGCTTTGCGGTCGAGGATGTCCTGGGCCGCGACGATGCGCCGCCCAAGCCCGATCCCGGTGGATTGCTGAAACTGGCCCAGGCCTGGGATGTTGCACCTGGCAATATGGTGATGGTCGGTGACTACCGGTTTGACCTCGATTGCGGTCGTGCGGCGGGCACGCGCACGGTGCTGGTGAATCTACCGGACAATCCATGGCCGGAATTGACCGACTGGCACGCCGTCGACTGTGTGGCGTTGCGCAATTTGCTTGCAGCCTGATCCTCTACGGGCGTTGTGCAAACCTCCATGGAGGATGATCAGCACCCCAGTGACAGAACAAATACCGCCAGCCAGGGTTTTGCCATTCAGAGACTCTTCGCGGCAAAGGTGTCGCATTGATTGATCTGGCCTTGGGCGAAGCCAGTCTTGAACCAGCGCACGCGTTGCGCCGAAGTACCATGGGTAAATGAATCCGGGACCACGCGACCTTGACCCTGTTGCTGCAAACGGTCGTCGCCGATCGCGTTGGCGGCGTTCATCGCTTCTTCTATGTCCCCCGGCTCAAGCCAGTTCAAACGTTTCTGCGCATGGTTGGCCCAGACCCCGGCCAGGCAGTCGGCCTGTAATTCCTGGCGCACCAGCAGCCCGCCATCACCTTCCATGCGTTGTCCTTGCTGGCGCGCAGCCTGGATCTTGGCGGATACCCCGAGCAGGGTCTGCACGTGGTGGCCAACTTCGTGAGCGATGACATACGCCTGGGCGAAGTCGCCGGCCGCGCCGAAACGCTGGGACATTTCCTGGAAGAAGCTCATGTCCAGGTACACCCTTTGATCCGCCGGGCAGTAGAACGGCCCGGTCGCCGCCGAAGCACCGCCGCAGGCCGAGTTGACCCGACCGCTGAACAGCATCAGCTTGGGCGCCGCGTACTGGCGCCCGGCTTGTTGAAAGATCTGGCCCCAGGTGTCTTCGGTGTCACCGAGGATTCGCGCCACAAATTCCGCCTGCTCGTCATTGGCCGGCGGCGCCTTGCGGGTTTGGGTGGTGGCAGGGGCTGACTGTTGGTCCATTTGCCCGGCCAGTTGCCCGAGAATCTGCATCGGGTCCTGCCCGGTGATCCAGCCGATCCCGACGATCAGCACGATGGCCGTCAGGCTCAGCCCCTTGCCCCCGCCAAAACGCATGCCTCCGCCACCACCACCACCCTCACCCCGGGCATCCACCACGTTGTCACTGCGGCGGCCTTTTTTCCATAACATGTGGGAATCCTCTGATTACGCGTGGTGTGAGTGTTGCTGGTGAGTGGGATAGTCGCCAGTCCGGTCGTCAGACGATGTCGGACGAAAGGTAGTATGGCATTCGATGTGCGACGCTGCCGTGCTACAGCGGATTGGCCGAGAAGGTGTCGCACTGTTCGATGCGACCTTGCTCGAAACCGCGCTCGAACCAGCGCACGCGCTGCACAGACGTCCCGTGAGTGAAAGTCTCAGGCATCGGGCCGGTCGTTTGGTTCCCGCGCTGGTAATCGTCGCCGAACACCGCAGCCGCTTCCAGCGCGGCTTGCATATCGCCTGGCTCCAGCCAGTTCAGGCGTTGCTGGGCATGGTGCGCCCAGACGCCCGCCAGGCAGTCGGCCTGCAGTTCGGCGCGCACTTCCAGGCCGTTGTCACCGGCGGTGAGTTGGCCGGCAGCCAGGGCTTCGTCGAAGGGCCGGGATAACCCCAGGCGGGTCTGCACGTGATGCCCGATTTCGTGGGCGATCACATAGGCCTGGGCAAACTCGCCGAAGTTGGGCATCTGCTGGGCCATTTTGCGGAAAAATCCCAAGTCCAGGTACAGCACCTGACTGTCAGGGCAATAGAACGGCCCGACCGCCGACGAGGCGTAACCGCAGGCGGAAGCCACACCCTGCTCGAAGAGGATCATGGTGGGTTCAGGGTAGGGCTGGTCCAGGGTTAGAAACTGGGCTCTCCATGTGTCCTCGGTATCCCCGAGCACGGCGCGCACGAACGCCAGGTCGGGGTCATCGGTGTGTACCGGCGTGACTTCGGTCACGGGGGGCTCTGGCGGGTCAGCCTCCTGGGTGGAAATCAGGCTGCCCAACGCCACAACCCCCGAGAGGGCGACAGCACCGAAGGCGATCCCGAGTTTCTTGCCGGGGGGGAAGCGCTTGGAGGAGGATTTGCGGGTATCCGTAACGTTATCGCTGGGACGGGCTTTGTTCCATAACATGTCGACATTCCTTGTGAGTTGAGCGGCATTCATTGCCTGGTGTCTGCATACACCAGCTATGGCACGGAGGGTGACGGGCAATGTGTAAACGCAGGTGAGCGACAGCGCGGGGGTGCGCCGGGGCAAGTTGTATTGAAATCGTAAGCGGGGGGGCTATAGGTGGTAGCGATGCTTCCTTCGCTGCATCGAGCGGCCCATAATCGCCAGCCTCTGCAGCGTCGGCCACGAGCCCGGAATGAGAATGACCACAGACCTTACCGTAGCGCCCGAAGCGGCAGCGCTCGAGCCGCGCAAGAGTCGCAAGAACAATCCGGAAAAGACCCGCGAGAACATCCTTCAAGAAGCCATTGTCGAGTTCGTCCAGCAGGGGCTGTCCGGGGCGCGAGTGGATGCCATCGCGGAACGAATCCATACCTCCAAGCGCATGATCTATTACTACTTCGGGAGTAAGGAGCAGCTCTACGTCGAGGTGCTGGAGAAACTCTACGGGGATATCCGCAGTACCGAGAATCGCTTGCAACTCGCCGAGCTCGCGCCGCGTGAAGCCATCCAGCGGCTGGTGGAGTTCACCTTCGATCACCATGATCGTAATGTCGATTTCGTGCGCATTGTCAGCATCGAGAATATTCACAACGCCGAGTACGTGAAGCACTCCGAGGCGATCAAGGCGATGAACAGCACCATCCTCGATGCACTGGGGGGGATACTGCGGCGCGGGGTCGTGGAGGGAGTGTTCCGTGACGGACTCAACCCGTTGGACGTGCATCTGCTGATCACCTCGTTCTGTTTCTACCGAGTGTCGAACCGCCACACCGTCGGTGAGATCTTCCAGATCGACCTGCCCGATGCGGCGATCAAGCAGCGTCATCGGCAGATGATCTGTGAGTCGGTGTTGCGCTACCTGCAGGCCTGAGCTGTGGTGAGGGGCTTTGGCTCCGGTATCCGCCCAGGACACCGTTTACCCGAGCGCTGTCCAAGCCCCTGGTGGGCGCAGCAAAGATTGCTTACCCATTTCTCCCCTGCATGGCAGGTGTTATCGCCTAGGCAGAACTAGCCTGAGGTGGGATTTGCCGCGGGTGAAAGATTGCCTTCGGTCGGGATCTCAAGGAGCGGTGGGAAACTTCAGCTCAAAAACCTAACGGATGGGTTAGCATGAAGATATGCAGCTACAAAGGACTGTCGCTGGTGATCATGTTGCGCGATGAGCACTGTCCGCCCCACGTACATGTCGATGGTGGCGCCTGGGGTGCGCGCTTTGTGTTCAGCTTCTGGCACAACGGCGTAGAGCTCCTGGATGTCACCCCGCTATCGCGAAGGCCGCCGCTGGCGGTGTTGGAGGGCCTGCGCCAGACACTCAAACAAGCTGCTCATTTGCGCCGAGCGCGTTGTGTCTGGTGGGTGAAGCTGCATACGACCTGTCTGCGCAATCAGCTGTGGGATAGTCAGGCCAATGAAATGGTGCTGATCAACCGTAACCCCAAGGTGATCCGGCGTATTGCTTCGGCGCGTTATGACCTCAAGGGCAATACAACCCTGATGGAGTTAGTGGGCGCCTGTGAAGGCGTGGAGATTGAATTATGAAAAGGATACAAGCCAAGACCCCTGCGGACCGGCCGCTGACAGAGACGGTCGTGGACGAAGCCATCGAGCGCGGCGAGGTGCGTCGTAGCGGCATTTGCGCCCAGTGCGTGAGCCTTGTGGGGCAACACCTGTCGATCGGCTTCGAGGATGGCAGTGCCGTGCTGCTGCCCGTGCACAATTACCCCGAGTTCACTGGCTTGGACAGCAGCGACTTCGCGGATTTGCAGGTCGGGTTCGGCGGTACGGCGCTCTGCCATGAGCGCAAGGACCTGCAGGTGTCCATCGCCGGACTGATTCTGGCAAGCAAACCGCTGATGGACATGGCCGCCTCGCTCATCGCCAGCCGCAATGGTCGCCAGAGCAGCGCCGCCAAGGCCGACGCTGCCCGTGCCAATGGCCGCAAGGGTGGGCGGCCGCGCAAGGTCGATACGACGCTGTGAGCAGGCACAAAAAAACCGTCCTCGGGACGGCTTTTTTGTGGAGCGTGATCAGCGATCAACGACGGGTCAGCAAGACCCCGGATTCCATGTGGTGGGTCCACGGGAATTGATCGAACAGCGCGCAGCGGGTGATGCGATGAGTGTCGTGCAACTGGGCGATGTTGGCTGCCAAGGTCTCTGGGTTACATGAGATGTACAGGATGTTGTCGAAGCGTCGGGTCAGCTCGCAGGTGTCCGGGTCCATGCCCGCGCGCGGTGGATCGACGAACACGCTGCCGAACGCGTAGCTCTTCAAGTCGATACCGTGCAGGCGACGGAACGGGCGCACTTCGTTCAAGGCTTCGGTCAACTCTTCAGCGGATAGGCGTACCAGGGTGACGTTGTCCACCGCATTTTCGCTGAGGTTGCTCAGCGCAGCATTGACCGAGGTCTTGCTGATTTCGGTTGCCAGCACTTTGCCTACGCGGGTCGCCAGGGGCAGGGTGAAGTTGCCATTGCCGCAATACAGTTCCAGCAGATCGTCCGGGCGCTCGCCCAGGGCGTCATACGCCCAGTTGAGCATCTTCTGGTTCACCGTGCCGTTGGGCTGGGTGAATGCCCCCTCGGGTTGGCGATAGCTGAAGGTACGCCCACCGACTTCGAGTTTCTCGACCACATAATCCTGGCCGATCACTTCGCGCTTACCCTTGGAGCGACCGATCACGCTGACATTCAAGTCGGCAGCCAACTGGCTGGCCGCCGCATGCCAGTGCTCATCGAGCGGGCGGTGGTAGCACAGGGTGATCATCGCGTCGCCCGCCAGGGTGGTCAGGAACTCCACCTGGAACAGCTTGTGGCTCAAGGCTGCGCTGGCTTGCCAGGCGGCCTTGAGCTGCGGCATCAACTGGTTGATGCGCAGGCTGGCGATCGGGAACTCTTCGATCAGGATCGGCGTGCGCTTGTCTTCCTGGGAAAACATTGCGTAGTGCCGCTCGCCGGCTTCGCGCCACAGGCGGAATTCGGCGCGCAGGCGGAAGTTGGCCAGCGGCGAGTCGAACACCGCAGGTTGCGGGGCATCGAACGGGGCCAGCAGGTCGCGCAGGCGCGTGACCTTGTCTTCGAGCTGAGCGGCGTAAGCCTGGGAATCGAATGTCATGCGTTGAACCAACCCAACTTGATCACGAACAGAATGGAGAGAATCACCAGCGCCGGGTTCAGCTCACGGCCACGACCGGACAGCAGTTTGATTGCGGTCCAGGCGATGAAACCGAAGGCAATGCCGTTGGCGATGGAGTAAGTGAAAGGCATCGCCAGGGCGGTGATCACCACGGGCGCAGCCACGGTGATGTCATCCCAGTCTATTTCCGCCAGGCCGGAAGTCATCAGCACGGCGACGAACAGCAGGGCCGGCGCGGTGGCGAAGGCCGGAACGCTGGCAGCCAGTGGCGAGAAGAACAGCGCCAGCAGGAACAGGATGGCCACGACCACGGCGGTGAGGCCGGTCCGGCCGCCGGCGCTGACGCCCGCTGCCGATTCGATGTAGCTGGTGGTGGTCGAGGTGCCCAGCAGGGAACCGGCCATGGCCGCCGTACTGTCGGCGATCAGCGCCCGGCCCATTTTCGGCATGTGGCCGTCCTTGCCCATCAGGCCGGCGCGCTTGGCGACGCCGATCAGGGTGCCGGAGTTGTCGAACAGGTCGACGAACAGGAAGGCGAAGATCACGCTGACCAGACCGATGTCCAGGGCGCCCTTGATGTCCAGTTGCAGGAAGGTCGGCGCCAGGGAGGGTGGCATCGACACTACGCCGCCGAACGGGGTGAACCCCAGGGCGATGGAGGCGATGGTCACGGTCAGGATGCCGATCAGCACTGCACCGCGTACTTTCAGGGCTTCAAGGGCCACGATCAGGGCAAAGCCCAGGGTCGCGAGGATCGGAGCCGGTTGCTTCAAGTCACCGAGGCCGACCATGGTCGCCGGGTTGCTGACCACAATGCCTGCGTTGTGCAGGGCAATCAGGGCCAGGAACAGGCCGATACCGGCGGCAATCGCCGAACGCAGCGGCAGCGGGATACTGTTGATGATCCATTCGCGGATGCGGAAGATCGACAGCAGGAAGAACAGCACCGCCGAAATGAATACCGCACCCAGCGCCACTTGCCAGGTGTGGCCCATGTGCAGGACCACGGTGTAGGTGAAGAAGGCGTTCAGGCCCATGCCCGGTGCCAGCGCGATCGGGTAGTTGGCGATCAGGCCCATCACGGTGGAGCCGATGGCGGCCGCCAGGCAGGTCGCGACAAACACTGCGCCCTTGTCCATGCCTGTCTCGCCGAGGATGCTCGGGTTGACGAACAAAATGTAGGCCATGGCCAGGAAGGTCGTGACGCCCGCAAGAATCTCGGTGCGCACGTTGGTGTTGTGTGCCTTGAGTTGAAACAGCCTTTCCAGCATGTCTGCTCCCCGTGGCGCATCTTGCGCCGTGAATGTATCGACTTGAACAGCAAAGCACAGACCACAGCAGGCGCCCGGGATTTTTCTGTCGGTCGGAAAAAGCCGCGCATCATACCAGCAGCTTGGGGCTATGGCTGCGATCGTCGGCGATGTTTTGCCTTTGAGACGGGTGGGGCATACTGCGCGCTGGTTTCGGGAGTGGTCATGTCTTCTAAAAAACGCGGGTTGGCTCTGGTGGTGGGCGTGTTTGGCGCCTTGTTGTCCGGCATGCAGATGGCCGAGGCGGCTTCCGCACCGCCGTTGAGCGAAATCAAGGTGCTTAAGGTCCAGTCGCCGTCCTGCGGCATGGAGGACATCAGTCCTGGGCAGGCACAAACCAGCTGTGATCACGAAGGGCCGAACATCAAGATCTACGTGCTGGAGGTCGGTTATGGCCGTTCACCCCAGGCCGGGCTGGATGGCGCGGACATCGATGGCGTGCGCACCCGGGTATGTGCCTTTGATAATGGCGACCTGACGGAATGCGCCGGCATGGTCAGCAAGATCGTCGGCTACCTCTATATCTTCGATATGGCCGGCAAGCAGCGTGGCACTTTCACGTTCCGCAATTCATCGATCAACGCGCCGGCCAACACCCTGTCGACCCAGATCTACATCAAGTAATGGGCGCTGGCGTGCGGGGGACTTGAACGCCTGTCAGTAAAGGTGACTACGCTTTAAGGATCACCCTGTGGACACCGACCATGACCTTTAGAGCCCTGATTACCCTTGCCGAGGGCATCGACGACCTGCAAAGCGTCACCCTGATCGACGTGCTGCGCCGGGCGAACGTCGAAGTGGTAGTGGCCAGCATCGAGGCGCGGCGCATGCTGACGTGCGCCCGGGGCACACGCCTGACCGCCGATGCGATGCTGGTGGACGTGCTGGCGCAACCCTTCGACCTGATTGTCCTGCCTGGCGGCGCCGTCGGCGGCAAGCACCTGGCCGCCCATCAGCCGCTGCAGCAATTGCTCAAGGACCAGGCCGCCGCCGGCCGACTGTTCGCCGCCATCGCCGAATCGCCGGCGCTTGCCCTGCAGGCCTTCGGCGTATTGCGCCAACGCCGCATGACCTGCCTGCCGGCCGTCAGTCAGCAACTGCTGGGCTGCACCTTCGTCGATCAGCCGGTGGTGGTCGACGGCAACTGCATTACCGCCCAGGGTTCGGCGGCGGCCCTCCCATTTGCCCTGCAATTGCTGGAGCAACTGTGCGGCAGGGCAGTCAAGCTGGCGGTGGCGCGGGAGTTGCTGGCTTAGCTACGGTCGGCGAATTCTCGGGGGCAGCCACCGGCACATGCATGCGATCACGCTGGGCCAGGGTCGGGAACAGCTTGATCCAGGTGCCGGTGACCAACAGCGTGCCAACTCCGCCCATGACCACCGCTGGCACAGTGCCGAACCAGTGCGCCGTCAGGCCGGATTCGAATTCACCCAACTGGTTCGAAGCGCCGATGAACAAGCCGTTCACGGCGCTGACCCGGCCGCGCATTTCATCCGGGGTTTCCAGTTGCACAAAAGAGGCGCGGATCACCATGCTGATCATGTCCGCCGCCCCCAGCACCACCAGCACCGCCAACGAGAACCAGAATGAGGTCGACAGGCCAAAGGCAATGGTCGCCACGCCGAACACGCCGACGGCGGTAAACATCACCCGTCCGACTTTGCGCTCCACGGCAAACCGCGCCAGCCAGAGTGACATCAGCAGGGCGCCCACTGCCGGTGCCGAGCGCAGCAGCCCCAGGCCCCATGGCCCGGTCAGCAGGATGTCCTTGGCGAACACCGGCAACAGCGCGGTGGCGCCGCCCAGCAGTACCGCGAACAGGTCCAGGGAAATCGCCCCGAGAATGTCCGGGCGACTGCGGATGAAGCGAACGCCGGCCAGCAGTGAATCCAGGGTGGCCTTGCCTTTGTTCAGCGGGGTTTGCCGCGCTGGCAGGTTGAGCATCAGGGTGCAGGCGATGACGTACAAGAGCACCGTCGGCCCATAGACCCAGACGCTGCCAAAGGCGTAGAGCAGGCCGCCCAAGGCCGGGGCGATGATGGTGGCCGACTGTTGCGCCGACTGTGCCGCCGCCACCGCACGCGGGAACAAGGCCGTGGGCACGATGCTGGGGAGCAGGGCCTGGGTGGTGGGCATCTCGAACGAGCGGGCAGCGCCCAGCAGGAAGGCGAGGATGAAGATCAGCTCGCGGGTCACCTGGTCGGTGGCGCTGCCGATGGTCAGGGCCAGGGCGATCAAAGCCTGCAAGGACTGGCAGAGGGCCGCGACCTTGCGCCGGTCATAGCGGTCAGCCACATGCCCGGTGTGCAGCATGAACAGTACCCGCGGAGCGAACTCCACCAGCCCGACCAACCCCAGGTCCAGCACGTTGCCAGTGAGCTGGTAGAGGTTCCAGCCAATGGCCACTGTGAGCATCTGGAAACCGCTGGCGGTGAAAATCCGCGCCAGCCAGAACGCAAGGAAAGGGCGGTGATAGCGTAACAGCAGGGGCTCTGGGCTGGGCATCGGTGGACAGGTCTGGTGGGGAAAAAGCTGAGCCTATCATCAAGTTGTAACTAAAGGTTGCGGCGATCGCCTGGATTGGCGCGCCAGGGTCCTGAGGCAACCTGTCACGCGGCAATAGACCACACGCTCTGTCGCTGAAAATGCGACTACTCTTTGATCGTTGCTTGATCCAGATCAAAGCCCTTGGGGGATTTGTTCTGACGGCCAGATGGCCAGACTCCCTGCGTTGTGATGATTGTAAAAAAAGAACGAATTCGAATTCGCCACACTCCATACCCGTGGGGGCGGTGGGTGCAGGCCACAAGCCTGTAGCCGTTTTACCTGACAGAGGAAGACTTATGTTCGGTTTGGAGGCACTTGATCTCGCCCGAATTCAGTTCGCGTTCACCATCTCATTCCACATTCTGTTCCCGGCGATCACCATCGGCCTGGCGAGTTACCTGGCGGTGCTTGAAGGCCTGTGGCTGAAAACCAACAACAACACCTACCGTGACCTCTACCATTTCTGGTCGAAGATCTTTGCCGTCAACTTCGGCATGGGAGTCGTTTCCGGCCTGGTCATGGCCTACCAGTTCGGTACCAACTGGAGCCGTTTCTCGGACTTCGCGGGCTCCGTCACTGGGCCATTGCTGACCTATGAAGTGCTCACGGCATTCTTCCTCGAAGCCGGTTTCCTCGGCGTCATGCTGTTTGGCTGGAACAAGGTGGGGCGCAAGCTGCACTTCTTCGCCACGATCATGGTGGCGATCGGCACGCTGATCTCGACGTTCTGGATTCTCGCCTCCAACAGCTGGATGCAGACCCCCCAGGGTTACGAAATCATCAACGGCCAGGTCATCCCGGTGGACTGGATTGCGGTGATTTTCAACCCGTCGTTCCCCTATCGCCTGATGCACATGGCCACCGCTGCCTTTGTCGCGACCGCATTCTTCGTCGGTTCGTCGGCAGCCTGGCACCTGCTGCGCGGTCGCGACAACCCGGCGATCCGCACCATGCTGTCGATGGCCATGTGGATGGCGTTGATCGTCGCGCCGATCCAGGCCGTGATCGGTGACTTCCACGGGCTCAACACCCTCAAGCACCAACCGGCGAAAATCGCCGCGATCGAAGGTCACTGGGAAAACCACGGCGACGAACCGACGCCGCTGATCCTGTTCGGCTGGCCGGACATGAAGGAAGAACGGACCAAGTACGCGGTGGAAATTCCGTACCTGGGCAGCCTGATCCTGACCCACTCGCTGGACAAACAGGTGCCGGCGCTCAAGGAATTCCCGCCGGAAGACCGGGCGAACTCGACCATCGTGTTCTGGTCGTTCCGGATCATGGTCGGCCTGGGCATGCTGATGATCTTCACCGGCCTGTGGAGCCTGTGGCTGCGCAAGCGTGACCGGCTGTATTCGAACCGCGCGTTCCTGTACCTGACCCTGTGGATGGGGCCTTCTGGCCTGATCGCAATTCTCGCGGGCTGGTTCACCACGGAAGTCGGGCGCCAACCGTGGGTGATCTACGGGGTGATGCGCACCGCTGATGCCTCCTCCGGGCACAGCGTGGTGCAGATGAGCATTACCCTGGCGCTGTTTGTGGTGGTGTATTTCTCGCTGTTCGGTGTGGGCCTGGGCTACATGATGCGCCTGGTGCGCAAGGGGCCCAAGCTCAATGAAGGGGCCGAACCGAGCCACGGTGGTCCTGGTCAGCAACGCACGCCGGCCCGTCCGCTTTCCGCTGCCGATGACGGCACCGAAGGTGACCACAGCGACAGCCTGAACAAGGGGAATTGAGTCATGGGTATTGATCTTCCACTGATCTGGGCCGTGATTATCATCTTCGGCATCATGATGTACGTGGTCATGGACGGCTTTGACCTGGGGATCGGGATTCTTTTCCCGTTCATCAAGGGCAAAAGCGACCGTGACGTGATGATGAACACCGTCGCCCCGGTCTGGGACGGTAACGAAACCTGGCTGGTACTGGGGGGCGCCGCGTTGTTCGGGGCCTTCCCGCTGGCCTACTCGGTGGTCCTTTCGGCCTTGTACCTGCCGTTGATCCTGATGCTGATCGGGCTGATCTTTCGCGGGGTGGCCTTCGAGTTCCGCTTCAAGGCCAAGGACGACAAGGTGCACGTCTGGGACAAGGCGTTTATCGGTGGCTCGATCACCGCGACCTTCTTCCAGGGCGTGGCCCTCGGTGCGTTTATCGATGGCTTCAAAGTGGTTGACCGACAGTTCGCCGGCGGCTCGCTGGACTGGCTGACGCCTTTCACCCTGTTCTGCGGTGCGGCACTGGTGGTGGCGTACGCGCTGCTGGGGTGCACCTGGTTGATCATGAAGACCGAAGGCAAGCTGCAGGAGCAAATGCACAACCTGGCGCGGCCGCTGGCGTTCGTGGTGTTGGCGGTGATCGGTATCGTCAGTATCTGGACGCCGCTGGCCCATGCCGAGATCGCTGCGCGCTGGTTCACCCTGCCTAACCTGTTCTGGTTCCTGCCGGTGCCGATCCTGGTATTGGTGACCATGTACGGATTACTGCGTGCGGTGGCCCGCAATGCCCACTACACCCCGTTCCTGTTGACCCTGGTGCTGATCTTCCTGGGCTACAGCGGGCTGGGCATCAGCCTGTGGCCGTACATCGTGCCACCGTCGATCACCATCTGGGACGCTGCCGCACCGCCGCAAAGTCAGGGCTTCATGCTGGTCGGCACGCTGTTCATCATTCCGTTCATCCTGGGCTACACCTTCTGGAGCTACTACGTGTTCCGCGGCAAGGTGACCCACGAAGACGGCTACCACTAGGTGCATGACGGCGCCTTGAACGGCGCCGTCTCCCCCCAACCGAGGACCTGTGCAATGGCAGATAAACAATCTTTGCGGGAAATCGAAGAGGCTGAAAAGAAGCCGCTGTGGCATCGGCTTGGCTGGCTGGCCGGGATCTGGGTCGGCAGCGTGCTGGCGCTGTTCGTGGTCGCCAGCCTGATGCGCCTGTTCATGAACGCCGCAGGCTTGAGTACCCACTGAGCACTGAACTTCCCATCCCGTTGCCTTGCGGCGCGGATTTATAACCCTCCGCTGGAGGGTTTTTTTTGGCCGGTTACTTACGTGCTTTGAGGATCACGAATTTTGGCGTGGCTGCGACTTGCTCGACGCCTCGGAACAGCCGCGCCAGTTTGCTGTGATAGCCCAGGTGCCGGTTGCCGACGATGTACAGCGCACCGCCCACTACCAAGGCTTCACGCGCCTGCTGGAACATGCGCCAGGCAAGGAAGTCGCCCACCACCTGTTGCTGGTGGAACGGTGGATTGCACAGCACCACGTCCAGCGACTGCGGCTCTTGCCCGGCCAGGCCATCGCCGGCGCGCACTGTCACCTCGCGCTGACCCAGCGCGGCCTGCCAGTTCTGCTCGGCCGACTGCACGGCCATGAACGACTCGTCGACCAGGGTGTAGTGGGCTTCGGGGTTGTTCAGGGCGCTGGCGATGGCCAGTACGCCGTTGCCGCAACCGAGGTCGGCGACCCGCGCCTGGCCGAGGTTGCTTGGCAGGTGGGGGAGAAACGCGCGAGTCCCGATGTCCAGGCCTTCGCGGCAAAATACGTTGGCGTGATTGAGCAGTTCGATCGCCGGTTGATCGAGGCGATAGCGGGTTGGGTAGGGCGACGCTATCGCCGGCCGGGCGTCCGGGGTTGCGATCAGCAACCGGGCCTTCTTCACCGCCAGCGAGGCCTGCATCGGGCCGACATAACGTTCCAGCAGTTCGCCCGCAGCCCGCGGCAGATGCTTGATCATGGCGGCCGCGATCACTTGCGCGCCGGGCGCGAGTTGCCCCTGCAGGCGAATCAACTGCTCCTCCAGCAAGGCCAGCGTCTTGGGCACACGAATCAGCACCCGATCAAACGGGCCAAGCAAGGGCGCGCTGGCGGGCAACACCGTGACCGCGTCAAACGGCAGGCCATTGCGCACCAGGTTCTTTTCCAGGCCCAGGGCGGCGAGAAACGAGTCACCGCTGCTAGTGAGCAGCACCTTGCCCACCAGGCTTGCCGCCAAGGCGCCAAAGCTGTCGTTGAGCACCAGCACCCGAGTGTTCGCGGCGGGCTGCTGTTCGGCCAGATGATTGAGCAGGTACTCATCCGCGGCATCGAAAGCCTGCAGCGGTTCGTTAGGCTGTTCCGGTTGGCGAATCAGGTCGAGTTGAGCGAAGGGGCTTTCGAGCAGGGGCATGGGGCGGGGACTCTGGATAATCAACGAATGTCCCGCAGGTCTGCAGGGGGTGAGGCTGGCGGGACCGTCTGAGTGGACCGCGGCGCTTGGTTTGGGCGCAGTCACTCAGAACGGAGCAAATGGTACGTTTTTTTCGATGGGAATACTCGTCGGTTTTCCTCGTTGGGCATGGCTCATCCCCGGTACGGTTCGTTCAAGGCTCAGATCATGTGTGATTTGGTGGCCTTCACCACGGCCGAGATTTTGTTGTTCACCCCCAGTTTCTTGATCGAACTGCTGACATGGAAATTTACCGTGCGCTCACTGAGGCTCAGGATGGTGGCAATGTCCGAGGCGGTCTTGCCATCTGCCGACCATTTCAAGACTTCGATCTCGCGCGGCGACAGGTGGGTCACGCTTATGCACGGAGGGTGTTGGCTGGAGAGTTTATGCATCGCCAGGGCGTGCAGCGTGTGACTGATGAAAACCGCATAGCCGAGGTGCTCGTAAAGCTCGAAAGAGCTGACTTGGCAATGACTGCGAGCCAGGCTGAGCATGCTGATGGCTGGGCCGTTTGCGTCATGTGCCGGTTGTGACCAGCCATGCTGCAAACCTTGCTCCTGCAGTGCGCTCCAGAGGGCGGGGGCTTTGGCGAACGTCTTGCGGTTCCAGACAATGGGCAGGATTGAATGGTGGCAATGGGCAACTATCGGATCAATCGAGCTGTAGTGGTTTTTTTCATACTGGGTATTCCAGTCATGGGGGTAGTTGTTCAGGTTGACGCTGTCAAAACGTTGAGCTGTTGTGTGGGAAGTAATTGAAAATGCGCAATATTCATAACCCATGTTATTGAACAGGTTCAGAGCGATTTTGTAGGCGATTTCGATGTTTGATTCGGTTGCCAGTTTTCTGAGTTGTGTTTCCTTCCAGATCTCCATTGAACACTCTCCTGATACCTAACTGCGAAAGTGCTGGGTACGTCCAAAAAACAGCACTTGCTGAGTGTAGGAGATATCCTACCGTAAGCGTGCGACTTTTTTGCTCTTGTAGGGGGTCGCGAAATAATTAATTAGTTATGTGTTGCGCAATCTGGCTTATATTCGGCTGCGTCTGTCTGCTATTTGATATTTAAGTGACTGGATTTGAATGGTTTATTTGTATGTTAAACATAATTGTTTAAGTTATTAACTATCTAGTGGGTAATGTCTAGCTCGTGGGCTAATAACACTACAAATCAACGGTGTTTCTTCCCTTGGCTTTGCGGGACACTGGGGGCATCAGACCTGCGGAGTCCCTCATGAGCGCCAGTGAAGAGAAATTCACCCGTCAGACCTTGCTCGATGTACAGCCATTGACCCCCAGCTTGTTTACCTTGCGCACCACTCGTGACGCGGGTTTTCGGTTTCGGGCGGGGCAGTTTGCGCGCCTGGGTGTAACCAGGGCCGACGGCAGCACGGTGTGGCGAGCCTATTCCATGGTGTCTTCACCCCATGATGAGTATCTCGAGTTCTTCTCAATTGTCGTGCCGGGTGGTGAGTTCACCAGCGAGCTGAGTCGCCTCAACGTCGGCGATACCTTGCTGGTCGACCGGCAGGCTTTTGGGTATCTGACGCTTGATCGTTTTGTCGATGGACGTGATCTGTGGTTGCTGTCCACTGGCACCGGGATCGCGCCATTTCTATCGATCTTGCAGGACTTCGAGGCCTGGGAAAAATTCCAGCGGATCATTCTGGTGTACAGCGTGCGTGAGGCCCGCGAGCTGGCGTATCAGGCATTGATCGCCGGCTTGGCAGAGCGTGAGTATCTGGCGGAGTACGCCCACAAGCTGCAGTTTATTGCCACGGTGACACGTGAACAGCACCCGGGGGCGTTGCAGGGGCGAATCACTCACCTGCTTGAAAATGGTGAGCTGGAGCGGGCCGCGGGGGTGCCGATCACTGCCGAGCATTCGCGGGTGATGCTGTGTGGCAACCCGCAGATGATCGACGAGACGCGTAACCTGTTGAAACGGCGTGACCTGCAATTGAGCCTGAGTCGACGTCCTGGCCAGGTCGCGGTAGAAAACTACTGGTAGAAAAAAACGGCGCCATTGGGCGCCGTTCTGGTTTTCTTCACAGCCCTCAGGGCTTGCTGTTCTGCACCTTGAGCAGGTCGCGGATCTCTCCCAGCAGCTCTTCTTCCTTGGTCGGAACAGGCGGCAGGCTTGGTGCCACGGCCTCTTCGCGCTTCAGGCGGTTGATGGCCTTGACGCCCATGAAGATCGCGAATGCGACGATCACGAAGTCGATGATGCTCTGGATGAATTTACCGTAGGCCAGCACCACGGCCGGAGCGTCGCCCTGTGCCGCTTTCAGGGTGATTGCCAGGTCCCCGAAGTCCACCCCACCGATCAGCAGGCCGATTGGCGGCATGATCAGGTCCCCGACAAACGACGTTACGATCTTGCCGAACGCCGCACCGATGATGATGCCCACGGCCATGTCGACCACATTCCCTTTGACCGCGAAGGCCTTGAACTCACTTATCACGCCCATAGGTTATTCCTTGTTACAGATGAGGTTGGTGAACGCAGTGTAATTCACCAAAACGGGTCTTGCTCGACACAAGTGCTTGCGTTTCACGTCACTATCGACCTGAAAGGTGGCAAGAAGTTTACAAAATGCCATCAACTCCGCACCTGGATGGGCATCGGTGGCCGCTCTGCGTGGTCTTTTGTGCACTGAGATGCGTGGGTCAGTTGGACCTTCTGCCTGTCTTCGACATTGGTCAGTGACTAAGGGGGCTGGTGATAAGGTCGGCCTGAGATTGAGCGGTTAATTGAACTCACTTTTTGAATATTTTTGGTCTGCCTTTGTAAGTTTTGTGTTCCTGGTTGTTAGGTAAATACCCGAATCAAACAAGTGATATCAAGATGAAGGTTTTTTGATATTTGAGTTGTACAAGTGCTGTACTTATTTGAAGGGTTGTACAAGTTTTGGGGTTTGATTGCTTGAGAGAGCTTGTCGAAAAAGGTGTGGTGGTTCTAACTCGGTGACAGCCAAGTAATACGTTTATCACGTTGCTGAAACTTGAGATTGGCGGGTCGTGGTGTTAAACGGGGAATTGAATGGTGGATAGTTTTAACCTTTCTGGTCACGGTGCCTAAGTTGTACATAATAACCATCAGCCTTCTGCCGTACCGAACCTTTCCAGCTGGGTTATCATCGCGGTTTTTTCCCGGGAGTTCAGATGGCCAAGGCAAAACGCATGTACGGCTGCACCGAGTGCGGTTCGACCTTCCCCAAATGGGCGGGCCAATGCGGTGAGTGCGGGGCCTGGAACACCCTGACCGAAACCATGGTCGAGAGTGGCGGTGCCGCCGCTCCCAGCGGGCGTACTGGCTGGGCCGGGCAGCAGGCACAGATCAAGACCCTGGCCGAAGTCAGCGTCGAAGAGATTCCGCGTTTCTCCACCGCTTCCGGTGAGCTCGACCGAGTGCTGGGCGGTGGCCTGGTCGACGGTTCCGTGGTGTTGATCGGCGGTGATCCGGGGATCGGCAAGTCAACCATTCTCCTGCAAACCCTGTGCAACCTGGCCACCCGGATGCCGGCCCTCTATGTCACCGGTGAGGAGTCACAGCAGCAAGTGGCCATGCGTGCCCGACGCCTGGGCTTGCCCCAGGATCAACTGCGGGTCATGACCGAAACCTGTATCGAAACCATCATCGCCACGGCGCGGGTGGAAAAACCCAAGGTCATGGTGATCGACTCGATCCAGACGATTTTCACTGAACAACTGCAGTCGGCACCCGGCGGCGTGTCCCAGGTGCGCGAAAGTGCGGCGCTGTTGGTGCGTTACGCGAAACAAAGCGGCACGGCGATTTTCCTGGTCGGTCATGTGACCAAGGAAGGCGCGCTGGCGGGGCCTAGGGTCCTGGAGCACATGGTCGACACCGTGCTGTATTTCGAAGGCGAGTCCGATGGTCGCCTGCGCCTGTTGCGAGCGGTGAAAAACCGTTTTGGCGCGGTTAACGAACTGGGTGTTTTCGGCATGACCGACAAGGGGCTGAAAGAAGTCTCCAATCCGTCGGCGATTTTCCTTACCCGGGCCCAGGAAGAAGTGCCGGGCAGTGTGGTCATGGCTACGTGGGAAGGTACCCGTCCCATGTTGGTGGAAGTTCAGGCGCTGGTGGACGACAGCCACCTGGCCAATCCGCGCCGGGTGACCCTGGGCCTGGATCAGAACCGGCTGGCCATGTTGCTGGCAGTCCTGCACCGGCATGGTGGTATTCCGACCCACGACCAGGATGTATTCCTCAACGTGGTGGGCGGGGTCAAGGTATTGGAAACCGCTTCGGACCTGGCATTGATGGCCGCCGTGATGTCCAGCCTGCGTAACCGGCCGTTGCCCCACGATCTGCTGGTGTTTGGTGAAGTCGGTTTGTCCGGGGAAGTGCGCCCGGTGCCCAGCGGCCAGGAACGCTTGAAAGAAGCCGCCAAGCACGGCTTCAAGCGCGCGATCGTGCCCAAAGGCAATGCCCCGAAGGAAGCCCCGGCAGGGTTGCGGATCATCGCGGTGACGCGCCTGGAACAAGCCCTCGACGCATTGTTCGAGTAACCCCGGCGCTCAGGTTTCGATCAGGGCACCCAGTTCGCGCTCCAGCTCCTGCGGGTCACCGAGATTGAGTTCGATCAGCCGGCGCAAGCTGCTGACGGACTCCAGGCTGATGTAGCGACAGACAAATCCAAGTTGGTCGTGCTCTTCGTGGGTCAATTGCACGTCCATGCGGATTTCGGTTTCTTCACTCAAGTGAATGTCCACCGAAAAGATCCGGTTGCGATCGCCCAGCCAGGGATCCGGGCGTTGCACCAGCAAGCCCTTGAGCGACAGGTCGAGTAGTTTCACCGGCCAGCGGTGATTGCCCTGGCTCAGTTCGGTTCGGGCGTCGAATGCGATTCGCCGGAAACGACGGCGATTGCCAGCGTGGGTGCTCATGGTGCAGTTCCTCCGCGAATGGGCTGACTATAGACCCGCATCCGTAGGCGCTGCCACTCAAGGCAAGGCTCTAGACCAATGTCGGGGTATGGCCTTTGGCGAAATCGGCGCTAAACTCGGGGTGGCTGTCTCTCAAGTCCACCTGGCTGGAATAAAAAAATGAAAAATAATAATAGCCTGCTACGCCACTTACCCTGGCTGCTGCTGGCAATCGTAGGAGCGTGCGCCCTCGGCGTAGTGGCATTGCGACGGGGTGAGGCGATCAACGCCTTGTGGATTGTGGTCGCGGCAGTGGCCATTTATCTGGTCGCATATCGTTACTACAGCCTGTTCATCGCAACCCATGTGATGCAACTCGACCCACGGCGGGCCACCCCCGCAGTGCTCAACAATGATGGTCTGGACTATGTGCCGACCAACAAACACATTCTGTTCGGTCACCACTTTGCCGCTATTGCCGGTGCTGGCCCGCTGGTCGGCCCGGTGCTGGCAGCGCAGATGGGCTATTTGCCCGGCACGCTGTGGCTGATCGCGGGCGTGGTGCTGGCGGGTGCCGTCCAGGACTTCATGGTCCTGTTCATGTCCACCCGCCGCAACGGCCGTTCCCTGGGTGACATCGTCCGTGAAGAAATGGGCCGCGTCCCTGGCACCATCGCGCTGTTTGGCTGCTTCCTGATCATGATCATCATCCTTGCGGTGCTGGCGCTGATCGTGGTCAAGGCCCTGGCCGAAAGCCCTTGGGGCATTTTCACGGTGATGGCGACCATCCCGATCGCGATGTTCATGGGCCTCTACATGCGCTACGTCCGCCCGGGTCGCATTGGCGAGATCTCGGTGATCGGCGTGTTGCTGCTGCTGGGCTCCATCTGGCTGGGCGGGCAGATTGCCGCGGATCCGGTCTGGGCCAAGGCTTTCACCTTCACCGGGATCGAGATTACCTGGATGCTGGTGGGCTATGGCTTTGTCGCGGCGTCGTTGCCGGTGTGGCTGATTCTGGCGCCTCGTGACTACCTGTCTACCTTCCTCAAGATCGGCACCATCATTGCCCTGGCCATTGGCATCCTGGTGACCATGCCTGAGCTGAAAATGCCGGCGCTGACTCAGTTCATTGATGGCACGGGCCCGGTGTGGAAGGGCGGTCTGTTCCCGTTCCTGTTCATTACCATTGCCTGTGGTGCGGTTTCCGGCTTCCATGCGCTGATCTCTTCGGGCACTACGCCCAAGCTGCTGGATAACGAAACCAACGCCCGCTATATCGGTTACGGCGGCATGCTGATGGAGTCTTTCGTGGCCATCATGGCCATGGTTGCCGCCTCGGTGATCGAGCCAGGCGTGTACTTCGCCATGAATAGCCCGGCAGCCGTGGTTGGCAGTGATGTGGTCAGCGTGGCGCAAACCGTCAGCAGTTGGGGCTTCGCGATTACCCCGGAAGCCCTGCAGGCGGTGGCCAATGACATCGGCGAAACCACCATCCTGGCGCGTGCCGGCGGTGCACCGACCCTGGCGGTCGGTATCGCGCAGATCCTGCACAGTGTCCTGCCTGGTGAAAACACCATGGCATTCTGGTACCACTTTGCCATTCTGTTCGAAGCGCTGTTCATCTTGACGGCGGTGGACGCCGGTACCCGTGCTGGACGATTCATGCTGCAGGACCTGCTCGGGTCTTTTGTTCCGGCCCTCAAGCGTACCGAGTCCTGGACTGCCAACCTGATCGCGACAGCCGGTTGTGTGGCGATGTGGGGCTGGTTGCTGTACCAGGGCGTGGTCGATCCGCTGGGTGGGATCAATACCTTGTGGCCGCTGTTCGGTATCTCCAACCAGATGCTGGCCGGTATTGCGCTGATGCTTGCCACGGTCGTGCTGATCAAAATGAAGCGCCAGCGCTACATCTGGGTCACCATGCTGCCGGCGGTTTGGCTGCTGATCTGCACCACCACCGCAGGCTTCATCAAGCTGTTCGACGCCAACCCGGCGATCGGCTTCCTGTCCCTGGCCAAGAAGTACAGCGATGCCTTGGCTAATGGCCAGGTTCTCGCTCCGGCCAAGAACATTGCGCAGATGGAGCACGTGATCTTCAACGCCTACACCAACGCAACGCTCACCGCGCTGTTCCTGTTCGTGGTCTTCAGTATCCTGTTCTATGCGCTCAAGGTCGGTATTGCCGCCTGGGGCAGCAAGGAACGTACGGATAAAGAATCGCCCTACCAGGCCCTGCCGGATGCGTAAGAGAGGATTGCACCTGTGTTCAATGACCTGAGTCGCCTCGGTAAATACCTCGGTCAGGCCGCGCGCCTGATGGTCGGCATGCCCGACTACGACAATTACGTCGAGCATATGCAAACCAACCACCCGGACAAGCCGGTGATGAGCTACGAGATGTTCTTTCGCGAACGCCAGGAAGCTCGTTACGGCGGCAAGGGTGGGCCCAAGTGCTGTTGAGGCACGAGATGTAGGAGCATGGCTGGCCCGCGATGGCGATCTTTTGAACGCCATCGCGGGCCAGCCTTGCTCCTACAGTTTTATCCGCGTACGGAGATTTTCTTTTGCCTGCCCCCATTCCAGTCACCATCCTCAGCGGCTTTCTTGGCGCGGGTAAAACCACGCTGCTGCGCCACCTGCTCAAGGCCGAGCATGGCCTGAAGATCGCGGTAATCGAAAACGAATTCAGTGATGCCGGTATCGACACCCAATTGTTGGGAGACGAGCCGGTGCAAGTGATGACGCTGTCCAATGGCTGCGTCTGCTGCACTATTCACACCGACCTGACCAAAGCCCTGTACCTGCTGCTCGAGCGCCTGGACAGTGGCGAGCTCACTTTTGATCGCCTGGTGATCGAATGCACCGGCCTGGCCGACCCGGCTCCCGTGGCCCAGACGTTCTTTATCGATGAAGAGTTGCGCGAGCGCTATATCCTCGACGGCATCATCACCCTGGTAGACGCGGCGCACGCCGACGTGCACCTGACCCAGACCATTGCCCAGGCCCAGATCGGTTTTGCCGATCGCCTGCTGGTCAGCAAACGTGATCTGGTGGACGAGGCGACATTCACCGCACTGAGTGAGCGCCTGACCCGGATCAATCGCCGCGCACCGATCCGCCTGGTCGAACACGGCAAGATCGACCTGGCCGAGTTGCTTGATGTGCGCGGCTTCAATCTCAATGCCGACCTCGGTGGCGGAGTCAGCTTGCGCCCGGTGAGCAAGGCACCATCAATCGACCGCATCTCCAGCCTGGTGCTGCGCAGCGATCAGGCGCTGGATATCGACCGGCTCAGCGAGTTCATGAACGAGCTGCTGGAAGCGCACGGCAAACAACTGCTGCGCTACAAAGGCGTGCTGAGTATTGCCGGGGAATCGCGACGCATGGTGTTTCAGGGCGTGCTGAAGCTGTATGGCTTCGATTGGGACACTGAGTGGGCCGAAGGTGAAGCGCGCGAAAGCGTGATCGTGTTCATTGCCGATGATTTGCCGGAAGACAAGATCCGCGCAGGCTTTGCCCGGGTGGCCGCTGCCTGAAGTTGTCAGCCTTGCCCGGGCTGCCGATCACGGGTTGAGCAATAACGCTTGCAGATGATCCAGGTGACGGTTGATCAGGGTTTCAGCCATCCGTGCATCCCCGCGCTCGACGGCCTCGACGAGGGCCAGGTGCGCCTGCCAGGTACCGTCGGCAAGGATCGGCGCCTGCCCCTGAGCCAATGCCAGCGAGGTCAGCGGCACCAGGCGCTCGAGAAACTGTGCCAGGGGGGCATTGCCCGCCACGTCCGCCAATTGCAGGTGAAACTCGCCAGACAGGCGAATGGCTGCCGCCCGCTGGTTCTGCTCCAGACATTGGCGTTCACGTTCGACCCATTGGCGTAACTGCGGCAGGTGCCGGGAGGCTGGCTGCTGGCACGCCAGGCGCACCAGGGTCGTTTCCGCCAATCGCCGGGCGTGGAAGATCTGCCGGGTCTGTTCGGCATCGGGCGCGGCCACCTGGGGGCGATGATTGGGTCGCAGAATCACCACCTGCTGACGGGCCAGGCGCTCCAGGACCTGGCGTATGACACTGCGGCTGACTCCGAAGCGCTGGCCCAGGCTCTCCTCGGTAAAGCGCGGGGCTGGAGCGATGGGGTGTTCGAGAATGGCGTCGAACACCTGGGGATAGACATCGTCGATGCAGCGCAATTGTTCCCGCTGGCGGCGGGGCAGGGTGACAGAAATCGAGAAAGCGGGATTCTTCAAGGCGCAGGAAGTCATGGCCTGTCTCCAGTCCGGTTGCCGATAAGGGGTCTACTGCCGTTATTTGCCCAGGTTGTCGTCCGGGATATTCAATTCAATGCCCATCCGCTGGCCTTCACGAAGGATGTGCCGGCGCATTTCGGCGCTGGCCAGGGCACTGTTCTTGTTGCGGATGGCGCGTACCACCGCTTCGTTTTCCTGCAGTCGCTCGGCCAGGTGTTCGGGTGAGTTGCGCAGCATCTCGGCGCTCTCCTTGAGGGCGTTGCTGGTCTGCTGCACGACGTTCTGGAAGATCGGGTTGCAAGTCAGGGTGAACAGTTCTTCGTGGAACGCGATGTAGGCGTTCATTCCGGCTTCGCTGTCGTTGGCGTCGAGGGCTTCGCGCATGTCCATCAGCGTCAGGCGCAGTTGGCCGATTTCCTTGCTGCTGATGGACTGGGCGACCAGGCCGACAATGAACGGCTCAAGGGTGTAGCGCAGTTGCAGGACATCCTCGAGGCTGGCGCTGGCCACGCCGTTGTCGCTGATGGGCGCCTCGCTGAGGTTGGCTTCCAGTACCACCACGCCTTTGCCGGGCATGGAGCGCACCAGGCCGAGGGTTTCCAGGACGATCACCGCTTCGCGCAGGCTGGGGCGACTGATTCCCAGCTGTTCAGCCAGTTCGCGTTGCCCGGGCAACATCTCGCCCGAGCGCCACTGCCCGCGCGCCAGGGCGCTGCGAAGCTTTTCAACCACTGAATTTACCACTGTCGACGAGGTGATCACTGTTCGCTCCATGAGATTGGCTTGGGTGCTGATTGTTGTGCCTGTCCGGGACAGGCACAAGGCTCGGTCAAAATTCTTGTTGCTGCGCGGTGGTCGCTGATTTGCGTGTCTGGAAGCTGTAGCCCTGCTGGCCGGCCAGGACTTTGTTGGCACGCTGGATATCGATGTCTTTTTCCCAGCGTGCAATGGCCACGGTAGCGACGCAGTTGCCGATCAGGTTGGTCAGTGCCCGGCCGATGCCCATGAACCAGTCGACCGCCAGGACCAGCACCAGGCCGACCACCGGAATGGCCGGGATCGCGGTCAGAGTGGCCGCGAGGATCACCAGCGCCGAGCCGGGAATACCGTGGGCACCCTTGGAGGTGATCAGCGAGACCAGCAGGATGGTCAGCAAATCACTCATGGCCAGCGGAGTACCGGTGGCGTTGGCAATAAATACAATGGCCAGGGTCAGGTAGATCGAGAAGCCGTCGAGGTTGAACGAGTATCCCGTGGGAATCACCAGGCCAACCGTCGAGCTGCCGATGCCCAGGTGCTCGAGCTTGCGCATGATTTGTGGCAGCACGGCGTCGGAAGAGGCCGTGCCCAGGACAATCAGCAGCTCTTCGCGCAGGTACTTGAGGAACGGCATCATCCGCAGGCCGCTCAGGCGCATCACCAGGCCCAGGATCAACGACACGAACGCGAAACAGGTGAGGTAGAACAGGCCGATCAGGCTGCCAAGGTGCTGCAGTGAGTCCAGGCCATATTTACTGGTGGTGAAGGCAATCGCGCCGAACACGCCGATTGGTGCCAGGCGCACGATCATGCCCATGATGCGAAAGATCACATGGCTGAGTTCGTTGATCAGGCGCGAGATCCCTGACGCTGACTCGCCGACCAGGTTCAGCGCACTGCCGAACAGCACCGAGAACAACAGCACCTGCAGGATGTTGTTGTCGGCAAACGCGCCAATCACCGAGGTCGGGATCAGGTCCATGAGGAACTGGGTGGTGGTATGAATGTGCTCGCCGCGCTGGGCGATGTCACCCATATCACTGGCGGAAAGCTGATCCAGATGAATATTCGCGCCGCTGCCGATCCCGGTGCTGAAGGCGAAGACCAGGCCGATCACCAGGGCGATGGTGGTCAGCACTTCGAAGTAGATCACCGATTTCAGGCCAATGCGTCCGACCTTCTTCAGGTCGCCGGCACCGCTGATACCGCTGACCACCACGCAGAACACAATCAGGCCAATGAGCATCTTGATCAGCTTGATGAAACCATCGCCAAGCGGCTTGAGCTGGGCCGAGTATTCGGGAAGGGTAAGCCCGCAGACGATGCCGAGCACCAGTCCGAGAACCACTTGGAGGAAGATTGAACGCGAGCACCATCTGAGCATGGGAGGGATCCTGATCGGTGTCCTGGCTGCCGTGCGCTGTGCGCATCAGATTCAGGACTTAATTATTGTGGTCTTACCGGTATGTCCAGTGCAGGCGCAGTCTAGGCGCTGATTTTGGTAGGTCGCAAGCGAAATTTGCGAAATTGGCATGACCGGTCTTACCAGTTGGGCGCAATACCCCGGCCTTGAGCGGTTACCGGAAATGTTTTTTTTGCAGAGGTTGAGGCTGCCCTGAAAGGCAGCCTGCGGGCCACATGATAAACGTCGCGCTTTCGCTTTGATGTTTTTTAGATGTTGATGTGCGGCTCAAAGGGCGCTTGAGGGACTTTTCTTTCGAGGATGCTGAGGATGAAAGTTATCTTCGAGCGCTCTTCTGTCTTGCCAAGATAAACATAGGGCGAGCCGTTTAACTTAAGTCCACCTACGTAATGCTTTTCTTTTGTCTTGAGTGAGATCGGCGAGTGAGTGTCCGGAAAGTTATCCAGTGTCACGGGTTCGCCTTGAGGGTTGAGCAGTATAAAAGTGGTGGGCTCGTCAGTGTATGTGTTCATGCCTTCGAAAGTATCCAGCGCGTTCTCGGTGATGATCCGATTGTAATACGCTCCGTTATTTTTGATTGTAAGTACGTAGCCGTCAGGGGTATACAGAAAGTGCAGTTTCAAGCTCGTTACCTCACCGATCTGCTCGTTGGGCCGTATGCCGAGTACGTGGGAGTGGTCCAGGGTCTGCGGTTTGCCTGTGTAAAAGCCGCCGCTGAACAGGCGTATCGTGGCCAGCGCCGGTTTGCCATGGAGCACTTCAAGAATATTCACTTTATGGTCAAACATTCTCAGTGTTGCGATAAAGGATTTTTCTATATTGCCATTCATAATCTAGCCCGTTGGTAATTTTATTGGTTGAAGCGGGTTTTAGATTAGGGGGTTTTGTCGATGGCTGGGGGGGTGTGAGTGTTGCAAGAGTTTGGGTGGGTAATGGGTTGATGTGTCTTGCTGGTGTTTGTCGCTCATTAAACTCCAGGCAATAAAAAACCGGTCATCTCTGACCGGTTTTTATGACTGCGATTTAGCGGGGCTGATTAAGCGCCGTATACCGGCAGCTTCTTGCAGATAGCTTTTACTTTTTCACGAACAGCGTCGATTACCGCTTCGTTGTTCAGGTCTGCCAGGATGTCGCAGATCCAGCCGGCCAGTTCCTTGCACTCGGCTTCCTTGAAGCCACGAGTGGTCACAGCCGGGGTGCCGAAGCGCAGGCCGGAGGTGACGAACGGGGAGCGTGGATCGTTCGGTACCGAGTTCTTGTTGACGGTGATGAACGCTTTGCCCAGAGCGGCGTCGGCGTCTTTACCGGAGATTTCCTGCTTGATCAGCGACAGCAGGAACAGGTGGTTTTCAGTACCGCCGGAGACCACGTCAAAACCACGCTCGATGAACACGCTGGCCATGGCCTGGGCGTTTTTCACCACTTGTTGCTGGTAGGTCTTGAACTCAGGCTGCAGTGCTTCCTTGAAGCAGATCGCTTTAGCGGCGATCACGTGCTCCAGCGGACCACCCTGGGCGCCCGGGAATACTGCGGAGTTCAGCTTCTTCTCGATGTCGGCGTTGGCGCGAGCCAGGATCAGGCCGCCACGTGGACCGCGCAGGGTCTTGTGGGTAGTGGTGGTCACTACGTCAGCGAATGGCACCGGGTTCGGGTACACGCCTGCAGCGACCAGACCGGCTACGTGAGCCATGTCGACGAACAGGTAGGCGCCAACCTTGTCAGCGATTTCGCGGAAGCGCGGGAAGTCGAGGATCTGCGAGTAGGCAGAGAAACCGGCGACGATCATTTTTGGCTTGTGCTCGACCGCCAGGCGCTCGACTTCGTCGTAGTCGATCAGGCCGTTGGCGTCGATGCCGTACTGGATGGCGTTGTACAGCTTGCCGGAGGACGAAACGCTGGCACCGTGGGTCAGGTGACCACCGTGGGCCAGGCTCATGCCCAGGATGGTGTCGCCAGCCGACAGCAGGGCCAGGTAAACGGCGCTGTTGGCTTGGGAGCCGGCGTGCGGCTGAACGTTGGCGTAATCGGCGCCGAACAGTTCCTTGGCGCGATCAATTGCCAGTTGCTCAACCACGTCGACGAACTCGCAACCGCCGTAGTAGCGCTTGCCCGGGTAACCTTCGGCGTACTTGTTGGTCAGTACCGAGCCTTGAGCTTCCATCACCGCTGGGCTGGTGTAGTTCTCCGAAGCGATCAGCTCGATGTGTTCTTCCTGGCGCTGAGCTTCTTGCTCCATGGCGGCAAAAAGGTCGGCGTCGTACTTGGCAATGGTCAAATCACGGCTGAACATGGCGGTCCTCAAGGATCGGGTGGGGGCAGAAAAGGGAGGCATTCTAACTCAATGGCTTTTGTCTGGCATATGAAACGACATCATGTCGCAGACAAGTGGGCTTCATGACGGGATCAGCGGTGATCATGCTGGCCCCATCGCGAGCAAGCTCGCTCCCACAGGGGAATTTCGGGGTCCACAAATTTTATGTGCCTCCCCAAATCCTGTGGGAGCGAGCTTGCTCGCGATGAGGCCATCAGCCTCTGTGCAGGACGTCAATCGAGCATGAACAACGCATCATTGCTGAACTGCGCTTCAAACCGCGCCGCCGGCATCGGCCTGCCGAACAGATAACCCTGCACCTCGTCGCAATCATGCTCACGCAGGAATTCCAGTTGCTCATGGGTTTCCACGCCCTCGGCGATCACCGCCAGGTTCAAGCTGTGGGCCATGGCAATGATCGCCCGGGCAATCTGTGCATCCTGCTCGCCAGACGGCAGGCCGTCGACAAAGGTGCGGTCGATTTTCAGTACGTCGATCGGGAACTGCTTGAGGTAGTTAAGCGATGAATAACCGGTGCCGAAGTCGTCGACCGCGATGCTCAGGCCGAGGTTCTTCAGGCCGGCGAGGATCTGCATGGCCTCGCTGACTTCGCGCATCAGGATGCTTTCGGTCAGCTCCAGCTCCAGGCAGGCCGGCGCCAGGCCCGTGTCCTTGAGGATGGTGGCGATGCGGGTGCCGAGCTGGCCATCGGAGAACTGCCGCGCGGAAATGTTCACCGAGACCTTCGGCACGCGCACCTGCGCCTGGTGCCAGCGCTTGAGTTGCTGACAGGCCTCGCGGATCACCCAGTCACCAACGTCCACCACCAGCCCGAGCTCTTCCAGCACCGGAATGAAGTCCCCCGGTGGCACCAGCCCGCGCCGCGGATGCTGCCAGCGCAGCAGGGCTTCAGCCCCGGTCAGGCGCTTGCCATCGCCGCTGAACTGCGGCTGGTAATACAGCACGAATTCATTCTGTTCGAGGGCGTGGCGCAGGTCGCTTTCCAGTTCCAGGCGTTCCAGGGCGCTGGCGTTCATCTCCGCCTGGTAGAACTGGAAGTTGTTCTTGCCGCGCTCCTTGGCGTGGTACATCGCCGTGTCGGCGTTTTTCATCAACTGGCTCAGTTCGTTGCCGTCCTGCGGGCTCAAGGCGATGCCGATACTGGCGGTCACAAAGAACTCACGGCCTTCGAGGACAAACGGCTTCACCAGGCTGGCGAGAATCTGCTCGGCGACATGAATCGCCCGGTTCAGCGCCAGTTCGCGGGTGGTGCGCGGTTGCAGCAGCAGGGTGAACTCGTCGCCACCCATGCGGGCCACGGTGTCATCGTCGTCGACGCAGCCGAGCAGGCGGGTGGCCATGTCCTTGAGCATGCGATCGCCGGCGGCGTGGCCCAGGGAGTCGTTGATCGGCTTGAAGCGGTCCAGGTCAAGGAACATCAGCACCACCCAGGACTTGTGCCGCTGCGCCGTTTGCAAGGCCGTGTGCAGGCGGTCCTGGAACAGGGTGCGGTTGGGCAGGTGGGTCAGGGCATCGTAGTAGGCGAGGCGGTGAATCCGTTGCTCGCTGGCCTTACGCTCGCTGATGTCGCTGAAAAAGCACACGTAGCTGGCCAGGTCGCCCTCGTCATCGAGCACCGCGGTGATGCCGACCCAGGCCGGGTAATGCTCGCCGTTGCGGCGCTTGAGCCAGATTTCACCTTCCCAGCTGCGGTGCTGGTGCAGTTGCTTGAGGATGTAGCCCAGGTGCGCTTCCTGCTGTTCATCGACGGTCAACATGTTCGGCAGTTGATCGAGGACCTGGGACACCGCGTAGCCACTGACCCGGCTGAAGGCGTCGTTGGCCTGGACGATGTAGCCGGCGGGGTCGGTGATCAGGATCGCCGACGTCGAGTGTTCGAAAACCGTGGCGGCCATGCGCAGGTCTTTCTCTGCGCGCCGTTGCTGGCTGATGTCGCGACCGACTCCCAGCACGCCTTCGAAGGCGTCGTGCTCGTCCCACACCAGCACCAGCCGCAACTCGATCGGGATCTTGCGGCCATCGGCGCGCAGGCAGTCGAACAGGAATAGCTGGGTCTGCACCTGGCTGCGCAGTTGTACCAGTTGTTCGGATTGGTTCAGGGCCCGGCTGACGCGGTCCATCAGGCTGTAGATGCCGGTCAGTTGCTGCGGGTTGGCGACGATGGACTGCCAGCCGTTCTGGAAGATCCAGTTCGCGTCATAGCCGAGCACGGCCTGCACCGATGGGCTGACGTAGTTCAGCGCGAGTGTGTTGTTGGTGGAGAAGATCACGTCGCTGATGCTTTCAGCGAGCATGCGGTAGCGCTGCTCACTGTCGCGCAGGGATTCGCTGGCTTCGATCTGATCGGTGATGTCCTTGGCGACGCCGATGATCCGCGTGACCTGCTCGTCGGCATCCCGCGCCAACGCCTGCTCGCGCACTTCGAAGCAGCGCCACTGGCCGTCGCGGTGGCGAAAGCGCAGCGGGCACTGGCGCAACTGGCGATAACCGGCCTGGCGTTGCTCCTCGCGCAGGCGGTGGTAGAGCTCGGCGTCTTCCGGGTGCAGGAGGATTTCCCAGAAGTACTCGCCCATCTGTTGCAGTTCGGACTTGTTGTAGCCCAGGGTCTGCCCCAGGTGGTGGTTGCTGTAGATCATGCGCTGGCTGAGCACATCCTGGACGTACAGGTGATCGGGCACGGTGCGCACCACGTCGGACCAGAAGCTTTCACGCTCCTGTAGCGACAGTTCCACCAGCTTGCGGCTGGTGATGTCGTTGATGCTCAGGATCACCGCGCGGTAGTCCGGTTGTTCCTGGGGCAGGTGCAGGACCAGCCACAGGTGTTGATCCTGGCCCTGGTCATCCTTGAGCTTGATTTCCAGTTCCAACTGGCCCTGCTGGTTGAGCACGGCCTCCAGCAGCGCGGCGCCAATGCTGTTGTCGTCCAGTGGCCGGCCTTCGATCAGCAGTTGCCAGGCCTGCGCGCAGGACTCGACACCGAGCAGGTGCAAGGCCACCTGGTTGACTTCGGTGATGCGCAGTTCCTGCAGCAGTGACTGACGTTGTTCGTGACTGTCCAGGGCGGCACGCAGGGTTTCGCTGTCGTGCACCCGGGTTTTATCGAAGGCGCTGTGGAGTCCCGACAGATCCAGTACGCACAGCGCAACACCGGTGCCATCGAAAATGTCCTGGTAACGCCTGCGGCCCTCATGCAACTGGTGTTGGCGGCGGCGCATGCTCAACAGGGCGATGAACGGCAACAGGGACAGTGCCAGCCCCAGCAGGCATTTACCGATGAAGGCCGGCAGCAGCTCCTCGATCACCCGCTGGCGGTCGAACAGGCCGCGCAGTTGCCAGTCGCTGCTGCTCAGCGGCACGGTCAGCACGGTGTTGGCCTGGTCCTGCGCGGTCAGCAGGCTCGGCTGGGCCGAGGGTCGCAGGTCTTCACGGCTGATGATTTGATGATTGATGCGGTTTTCCACCAGCCACAGCGGACGTAGGGTGCCTTCGCTCTGCTTGGCCAGGCCGGCGAAAAAATTCGGTCGCAGGCGCAGGGCCCAGTAGCCGCGAGTGTTGCCGCTGGCCTGATGCAGCAGCAGGTGCACCACCGAACCGTCATTGGCGTTGCTGAAATAGTGCGCCTGGGCGTGACTGCGCCTGACCAGTTCGTTCAGGTAGTCGGCATCCGGGGTGGTGTTGGCGCTGTCCTTGAGCACTTTGCCCGAGGGGCTGAGCAGCCCCACGCTGAGCAGATCCGGCAGCGACTGCTGCAATTTGCGCAGCAGGGCCTGTTGCTGCTCAGCAGTTTGCGGTTGTTCGACGATCGGTAGCAGATTGAGTGCGATCTGCGCATTCAGCGCCATGTTCAGGCTGACTTGGGCGGCCAGGTCAGCGGTGTAGTCGATGGTGTGCTGGCGCTGGTCTTTCTGGGTTTCGTGCAACTGATCGAGCAACTGCCAGAACAACAGTCCGAGCAACAGCAGCACCAGCATCGCCAAGGCGCCTTTGAGCGTCCCGCGCAGGGGCGATCCGGTCGCAGGGTTCAGTGCGCGCGCGGAGGAAGGCGGAGTGGCATTGGACAATCTGTAATCCTGCGGTGGGGCTGGACTGGCGCGACGTGCACTATAAGCCTGACGCCCGAAGGGCGGCTAGCATGCCTTGAGTTGTGGCAAAGTGCCAGCCCCGTCCGGCTGGACGGGTATGCCACATTGAGGTAGCTTTGCCGGTTACGCAGGGCGTTCCAGCCCCAGACATTCAGGCTTTTTTACGCAAGCAGGCATCGACCCCCGGTCCATGTCCGCGCCGCGCATGGCCTGACACGGGCTTGGCCCGCTTTATTCCACCGTTACTGACGCTAGGTTCTCCATGGCTCAATACGTCTTCACCATGCATCGGCTGGGCAAAGTTGTTCCGCCGAAGCGGGAAATCCTGAAAAACATTTCGCTGTCGTTCTTCCCTGGCGCGAAGATCGGCGTTCTCGGCCTCAACGGTTCGGGTAAGTCCACGCTGCTGAAAATCATGGCCGGCGTCGACACCGAGTTCGAGGGCGAGGCTCGTCCGATGCCGGACCTGAACATCGGCTACCTGCCGCAGGAACCTATCCTGGATCCGACCAAGACCGTGCGTGAAGTGGTCGAGGAAGCAGTCAGCGTGATCAAGAACGCCCAGGCACGCCTGGACGAGGTCTACGCGGCGTACGCTGAAGAAGACGCCGACTTCGACAAACTGGCTGCTGAACAGGCCAAGCTCGAAGCCATCCTGCAAGCCAGCGATGGCCATAACCTGGAACGCCAACTGGAAGTCGCCGCCGATGCGCTGCGCCTGCCGGCCTGGGATGCCAAGGTCGAATTCCTTTCCGGTGGTGAGAAGCGTCGTGTGGCCCTGTGCCGCCTGCTGCTGTCCGCCCCGGACATGTTGCTGCTCGACGAACCAACCAACCACTTGGACGCCGATTCCGTGGCCTGGCTGGAGCACTTCCTGCACGACTTCCCGGGTACCGTGGTAGCGATTACGCACGACCGGTACTTCCTGGACAACGTTGCCGGCTGGATTCTGGAACTTGACCGCGGTGCGGGCATTCCTTACGAAGGCAACTATTCGGGCTGGCTGGAAGCCAAGTCCGATCGTCTGGCGGCCGAATCCAAGCAGCAGTCGGCCCACGAAAAGGCCATGAAAGAAGAACTGGAATGGGTGCGCAAAGGCGCCAAGGCCCGTCAGTCGAAATCCAAGGCTCGCCTGCAACGCTTCGAAGAAATGCAGTCGCAGGAATTCCAGAAGCGCAGCGAAACCAACGAGATCTACATCCCGGCCGGTCCGCGCCTGGGCGACAAGGTCATCGAGTTCAAGAACGTCACCAAGGGCTACGGCGATCGCGTGCTGATCGACAACCTGTCGTTCTCCATGCCTAAAGGCGCCATCGTTGGCGTGATCGGCGGTAACGGTGCGGGTAAATCCACCCTGTTCCGCATGCTGATGGGCAAGGAACAGCCGGATTCGGGCAGCATCGAAGTCGGTGAAACCGTGCAACTGGCGTGTGTGGACCAGAGCCGCGAAGACCTGGACGGCAGCAAGACTGTGTTCCAGCAGATCTCCGACGGTTCCGACCAGATCCGCATCGGCAACTATGAGATCCCGTCGCGCACCTACGTGGGCCGTTTCAACTTCAAGGGCGGCGATCAGCAGAAGTTCGTCAAGGACCTGTCCGGTGGTGAGCGTGGTCGCTTGCACCTGGCCCTGACCCTGAAAGAGGGCGGCAACGTGCTGCTGCTCGACGAACCGTCCAACGACCTCGACGTCGAAACCCTGCGTTCCCTGGAAGAAGCCTTGCTGGACTTCCCGGGCGCCGCCATTGTGATCTCTCACGATCGGTGGTTCCTTGACCGCGTGGCGACGCACATCCTGGCGTACGAAGACGACTCGCAAGCGATCTTCTTCGAAGGTAACTACACCGAGTACGAAGCCGACCGCAAAAAGCGTCTTGGCGAAGCGGCCGCCCAGCCACACCGGGTACGCCACAAAAAACTGGCCTGATTGGTTGGTGGCATGAAATAACGGAGCCTGCGGGCTCCGTTTTTTATGGCGGTCGGTTCGCCAGGGCGCTGTCACTGATGGTGCGAAATGCTGATCTTGGGTCCCTGTTTCTGTGCACAAACGGCGCAAAAATTGGCTTAAGTTATATCCATTGCACCATTTAATTTCATAACTGCGACATTTTGCGCTGTTCCGGTGCTCCTCTCGTTTGTTACAGTCCGGCTCAATCTCTCCCAACGACAATAAATTTGCCGAGACTTTTCCATGATCGAATCCGTCGAATCCTTCCTTGCGCGCCTGAAAAAACGTGACCCTGACCAACCTGAATTCCATCAGGCCGTCGAAGAGGTCCTACGCAGCCTGTGGCCCTTTCTCGAAGCCAATCCCCACTACCTGACTTCCGGCATCCTGGAGCGCATCTGTGAGCCGGAGCGGGCCGTGGTGTTTCGCGTTTCCTGGGTCGACGATCACGGCGCGGTGCAGGTCAATCGCGGATTCCGGATCCAGATGAACAGCGCCATCGGCCCGTACAAGGGCGGCCTGCGTTTCCACCCGTCGGTGAACATGGGCGTGCTGAAGTTCCTGGCCTTCGAGCAAACGTTCAAGAACTCCCTGACTTCACTGCCGATGGGCGGTGGCAAGGGCGGTTCGGACTTCGATCCGAAGGGCAAGAGCGATGCTGAAGTGATGCGCTTCTGCCAGGCCTTCATGAGCGAGCTGTATCGCCATATCGGCTCGGACGTTGACGTTCCAGCCGGCGACATCGGCGTGGGCGCGCGGGAAATCGGCTTCCTGTTCGGCCAATACAAGCGCCTGAGCAACCAGTTCACCAGCGTGTTGACCGGCAAGGGCATGAGCTATGGCGGCAGCCTGATTCGCCCGGAGGCCACCGGTTTTGGTTGCGTGTACTTTGCCGAGGAAATGCTCAAGCGCCGCGGTGAAAAGGTGCAGGGCAAGCGTGTGGCAATCTCCGGCTCCGGCAACGTCGCGCAGTACGCAGCGCGCAAGGTCATGGACCTGGGCGGCCAGGTGATTTCCCTCTCCGACTCCGAAGGTACGCTGTACTGCGAGGGTGGGCTGAGCGAGGAGCAATGGTCGGCGCTGCTGGAGCTGAAAAACGTCAAGCGCGGCCGCATCAGCGAACTGGCCGCACGGTTCGGCCTGGAGTTTCGTGCCGGACAAAGCCCGTGGGACTTGGCGTGTGACATCGCGCTGCCGTGTGCCACGCAGAACGAACTGGACGCCGAGGCTGCGCGCACCTTGCTGCGCAATGGCTGCATCTGTGTCGCCGAAGGGGCGAACATGCCGACTACCCTGGCGGCCGTGGATATCTTCATCGAGGCTGGAATCCTGTTCGCCCCGGGCAAGGCGTCGAACGCCGGCGGTGTCGCGGTCAGTGGCCTGGAAATGTCGCAGAACGCCATGCGCCTGCTGTGGACTGCCGGTGAAGTCGACAGCAAGTTGCACAACATCATGCAGTCGATCCACCACGCATGCGTGCACTACGGCGAAGAAAACGGGCAGATCAACTACGTCAAGGGCGCGAACATCGCCGGTTTCGTCAAAGTCGCCGACGCAATGCTCGCCCAGGGCGTGGTTTAAGCGGCTTCGATGCGGATCACTTCGATCAGTTGATCGCCGGCGGGGCGTTGCCAGAGCACTTCATCATTGAGTTGCGCGCCCAGCAATGCCCGGCCCAGTGGTGAGCTCCAGTTGATCAGGCCCTGGGCGGCAACAGCCTGGTCTTCACCGACCAGTTGCACGCGCCGCTCAGTGCCTTGCTCATCGGCATAGGTCACCCAACTGCCGATCTGCACCTTGTCGGTCGAGGTGGCCGGGGGCACGACCTGAGCGCTTTGCAGGCGTTGGTGGTAGTAGCGCAGGTCGCGCTGCAGATCCGCCAGGCGCTGCTGGTCGGCTAACTCACCGAGGGCCGACTGCGCGCTGTGCAGGGTCTGCAGTTCGGCGACCTTGTCCTGCAACTGGCGCAGGCCGTCGGGGGTGACGTAATTGGGTTGGCTGCTGACCTGGCGCTCGACGGGCTGGTCGGCTTGGGCGGCGGCGTTATCTTCATTGACGAAAGCGCGGCTCATGGCGGTTCTCCCTGTATGGGGTTTAGGCCATGCTCGCAGGCTTTTAGTTTCCTGGGTTGTTCAAAAGCGACCGCACCTCGCCATATTCCAGACTCCGGGCCGCTAAATCTGCAGGGATCCGTAAGAAGCCTGTGATTATTGTGTTGGCGCGCCTGCCAGGCGACTGTGCTCGGTCAGTTCCTGATCGATGAACGCGGCGATCATGGCTCGGTATACCTGTTCGGTCACATTGGGGTGGGCGCCGACTTGCTCGGATAACGCGCGCACCTTGGCGATGACCTGTTCCACCCGTTGCGGCGCTTTGACCGCATCAACGTCTTTCTTGAAGCGGGCCGCCTGCGCCACATAGGCACCACGTTCGGCCAGCAGGGTGACGATCTGCCGGTCCAGGCGATCGATATGGGTGCGTACTTCTTCGAGAGTGTGGCAGTGGACGTCCATGTATTTTCCGTTCGTGTTTTTTGGGGGGCTGGTCAGCGAAGGCATGCGCCTGAAGGCCGCTCAATAGTGATACCACTTCAGCTCCAGCATCACCTCGTTCTGCGCCGATGCGAGGTGGCTGAATTCGCGCTGGGCGCTCAGGCGCAGGCCGAGGTTGCGCGACAGTCCCCACTGCTGGTTCAGGCTCAGGCTACGGCGCACCTCGCCGTTGGTGAAGAAATCGCCGCGGGTTTCCAGGCTCAGGTTGCCCAGCGGGTTGCGCCACAGCAGGCCACTGTTGAATCCGGCCGCCGGCGAGATGAACTCGGCGAAGTCATTGTTGTGTTCGACCCGCACCGTGCCAAGGGCAAACCCCAGCACATCCTCGCCCAATTGCCAGGTACCGCCGGCACCGCCGTTGACATGGCTGACCAGGGTCTCGTCATCGTGCTTGCCCGGCACCCGTTCCAGGCCGCCGGTAACTTGCCAGGACCAGGGTTGCAGGAGCTCGTTGCGTGGCGTCAGGGAGCGGATGGTGGCCAGGTCCAGCTGTTGCAACTGCCACTGGTTGCCCTCGTACTGGCGCAATTTCATCTGCAGGATCTCAATCTGTGCGCCCAGCGGGAAGCTCTCGGCATTGTCGTTGAGGTCGTGATACGCCATGCGCAGGCCATATTCACCGAACGCCTGGTCGCCGCGGGTACCGATACCCGCCTGCCAGGTGCGTGATTGGTGCCCGTCTTCCGGCAGCCCCGGGCGCTCGATGGCTAGCTCCGGTGGTGGATTCTGGTTGATCGCCCGCAGCAGTTCGAAACTGCGTTGCGCTCGTGCCGGGTCGCGCTCCTGGCCATTGGCGCGGTAGCGTTCCAGGCGGTAGGCGGCATCGATGATCAGTGCCTGGCGGTCCCGTGGCAGGGCCTTGCAGGCGGGTGCCTGCAATTGTTGCGGGTCGGCGCTGACCTTCAGCACCCACTGCTGCTCTTCGTCAGACAGTGTTTCGGCGCGGCTGAGCAACTCGCGCTCGCGGGACGGCCGATAGTCGATTTTTTCCACCAGCCCGGCATCTTTCACCGCTTTGACGGTGTCGGTGGGAATGGCCGTCAGCGGGAATTGTTCGGTCAGCTTGAGCCCCGGTCGTGCCACCTGCAGCAGCTCCAGCAGGCGGTAAGAGCAGTTTTCATCGAAGAAGAAATAGTCGAACTGGATCTGCTTCAGTTCCCAGACGTGCTCGACCATGCGCTCGGTTTCGACCTGGGTCAGGTTCAGCCGGTACTCCCACAGGTCGCGGTTCTCCAGGCTGCGGTATTCCGAGAGTTTTTCCTGGTAGGGGACCAGGGCGAACAAGCCCGGGTAGCCGCCCATCAGACCCTTCCAGGCATACAGGATGCTGTTGTCCGAGCCCTCAATGTAGGCACCGAAGTTGATCGCATAGCTGAGCAGGGCAGTGTTGTCGCTTTGTACGCCGGCCTGGTCGATCCGCAACAGCGTGTGGCCGAACATAGAAGACGGGCTGTTGAGGTAGGCCGCAGGGAAAATCATCACCGCACTGTGGGGCGAGACATCCTTGAACCATTGCTTGAATTCGCTGCAGTCCACCGCGGGCAGGTCGTTGAGCTGCAGTTGTGCCTGCAGCCAGCGGGTACGCGCCGGGTAAACGCATTGTGCATGTTGCTGACCGAGGCTGGCCGGGGCATACAGCGCCTGTACGGTGGCCGCCAGTTCGGCATCCGGGTGTTCGGCACCGTCGCGGGCCAGGAAAAATTTGTGGTCGCTGATGTAGCTGCGCCAGCCGCCCAGCTTGGCGGTTTCGTAGTGACCCAGGGAAATCCAGAACGGGTCGTTGGCCAGTTGCTGCAGGCGTTGGTTGTCGAGGTGGGGCGCGGCGGACAGCGGGGCGCAGACAAACAGCGCCAGACAGGCAAGGCGTTTGAGCATGGTGGGCAACTTAAGTCGAAAAAATAAAGACCAAATGCAGTCAGGTCCAAAAAACAAAACCCGCCCCGGTGAGAGGGCGGGTGAGGTCGAGCTTAAGCTGGGGTGGCGTATTTGGCCAGGCGAGTATCGGCCTTGAGTACGGCCAGGGTATTGGTATGCACATCTTCAGCGGTCACGTCAGCCTTGCTGAAGATCTGCTGGAAATGTTCGTGGGTAACGGCGGCGAAGTGCGCACGGTCTTCCGGTGCGACGCCCAGGACCACAGCGTAAGTGGTCAGTGCTTCACCCTGACCCTTGGCCATGTCTTCGGACAGCTCGTTTATCATGCCGTTCATGGCGAACCAGGACTTGCCACCATAGGTCAGCGCAGCGTTGGTCGCGCAGCCGTTGGTGCCGGAGGTCATGCCGAACGTGGCGTTGCCGGAGGTGCCGTTGGTGGTGGAAGCCAGGAAGTGAGCCGGGGTGCCACGCTGACCTTCAAACAGCATGTTGCCCCAACCGCAATCCGGACCGCCTGGCGCCTGCGCCATGGCGTTGAGGGATACAGCGGTGAAGAGAGTACCAAGAAGAATCCGTTTCATAGCTTTGTTCTCTTTATGTGCGTACCAATGGACAGGAGTTCTGAGGCCAATTTGGCATCAGTGGGCCGGTTATTAGTCCAGCCGCGCAGTTTGGAGTTTAGGCAGGTTCCGTGGGTTCCGTGGTTTTTTGGAAAAATATTCCTCAAACCAGTGATTTAGCCGGCGCCTGGGTAGGGTTCGGCGTTTGACTATGCTTTTACCCAAGGCGCGCCTTGCCAGTCAGGTGCAGGCAGCGCCAGAATGCCTCCAACTGCCCCGCCTGATGTAAGGAAGCCCGATGCCTGATCCTGTTGCTGCCAGCTTGCGTCTAGCGCCCGAAGCGCTGACCCGTCCGTTTTCCGCTGAACAGTTCAGCTTCTCTACCACCAATGATCTGGAGCCTTTTCGCGGTGTGCTCGGCCAGGAACGCGCGGTCGAAGCCTTGCAGTTCGGTGTGGCCATGCCACGCCCCGGTTACAACGTGTTTGTCATGGGTGAGCCTGGCACTGGTCGGTTCTCGTTCGTCAAACGCTACCTCAAGGCCGAAGGCAAGCGCCTGCAGACCCCGGCGGACTGGGTCTACGTCAACAATTTCGATGAGCCACGCGAACCCCGCGCCCTGGAGTTGCCCTCGGGCACGGCCGGTGCATTCATCGCCGATATCAATGGCCTGATCGACAACTTACTCGCGACCTTTCCTGCGGTCTTTGAACACCCGTCCTACCAGCAAAAGAAAAGCGCTATCGACCGCGCGTTCAACCAGCGCTACGACCGTGCACTGGATGTGATCGAGCGTCTGGCACTGGAGAAAGAAGTCGCGCTGTACCGCGACAGCACCAATATTGCCTTCACTCCGATGAGTGAGGGCAAGGCGCTGGATGAGGCTGAGTTCGCCCAGTTGCCGGAAGCGGTGCGTGAGCAGTTCCACGAAGATATTTCCGGGCTTGAAGAGCGACTCAACGAGGAGCTCGCCAGCCTGCCGCAGTGGAAGCGTGAATCCAGCAATCAGATGCGTCACCTGAACGAAGAAACCATCACCCTGGCCTTGCAGCCATTGCTTGCGCCGCTGTCGGAAAAGTACGCGGAAAATGCAGCGGTGTGCGGTTACCTGCAGGCGATGCAGGTGTACTTGCTCAAGACCGTGGTCGAGCAACTGGTCGACGACAGCAAGACCGACGCCGTCGCCCGTAAACTGCTGGAGGAGCAATACGCGCCGAGCCTGGTGGTGGGGCATTCGGTCAGTGGCGGTGCGCCGGTGGTGTTTGAACCGCACCCGACCTACGAAAACCTGTTCGGCCGCATCGAGTACAGCACCGATCAGGGCGCGCTCTATACCACCTATCGTCAACTGCGACCCGGTGCCTTGCACCGGGCCAATGGTGGGTTCCTGATCCTGGAAGCGGAAAAAATGCTCAGTGAGCCGTTCGTGTGGGATGCGCTCAAGCGTGCCCTGCAGTCGCGCAAGCTGAAAATGGAATCGCCACTCGGGGAGATGGGCCGCCTGGCCACGGTGACGCTGACGCCGCAACACATTCCGTTGCAGGTCAAGGTGGTCATCATTGGCGCCCGCCAGCTGTACTACACGCTGCAGGACCTGGATCCGGACTTCCAGGAGATGTTCCGGGTGCTGGTGGATTTCGACGAAGACATTCCAATGGTCGACGAGAGCCTGGAGCAGTTCGCCCAGTTGCTCAAGACTCGCACTTCGGAAGAAGGCATGGCCCCGCTGACCGCCGATGCGGTGGCGCGCCTGGCGACTTACAGTGCGCGCCTGGCCGAGCACCAGGGGCGTTTGTCGGCACGCATCGGCGACCTGTTCCAGTTGGTCAGCGAGGCGGACTTCATCCGGCACCTGGCCGGCGACGAAATGACCGACGCCGGGCATATCGAGCGTGCACTCAAGGCCAAGGCCACCCGTACCGGGCGCGTCTCGGCACGGATTCTCGATGACATGCTGGCGGGGATCATCCTGATCGACACCGCTGGCGCGGCCGTGGGCAAGTGCAACGGGCTGACGGTGCTGGAAGTGGGTGACTCGGCCTTCGGCGTTCCGGCGCGGATTTCCGCGACGGTCTACCCGGGTGGCAGTGGCATCGTCGACATTGAGCGTGAGGTCAACCTCGGGCAGCCGATTCACTCCAAGGGCGTGATGATCCTCACCGGTTACCTGGGCAGTCGTTATGCCCAGGAATTCCCGTTGGCGATCTCGGCGAGTATTGCCCTGGAGCAGTCCTACGGTTATGTCGACGGCGACAGTGCGTCGTTGGGCGAGGCATGTACGCTGATCTCGGCCTTGTCGAAGACGCCGCTCAAGCAGTGCTTCGCCATCACCGGCTCGATCAACCAGTTCGGCGAAGTACAGGCAGTGGGTGGGGTCAACGAGAAAATCGAAGGCTTCTTCCGGCTGTGCGAAGCTCGCGGACTGACCGGTGAGCAGGGCGCAATCATCCCGCAGGCCAACGTGGCCACGCTGATGCTCGATGAGAAGGTCCTGGCGGCGGTGCGGGCCGGGCAGTTCCATGTGTATGCGGTGCGCCAGGCCGACGAGGCATTGAGCCTGCTGGTTGGCGAGCCGGCCGGTGAGCCGGACGAGGAGGGCCAGTTCCCTGAGGGCAGCGTCAACGCACGGGTGGTCGAGCGTTTGCGAGTGATCGCGGAAATGATCAGCGAAGAGGACTTGAAGGAGGCCGAGAAAGAACTGGCGCAGGAGGCGCTGGCCGAAGCCAAGCCGGCTTGATCCCAGTCATCTACCCGCTGTAGGAGCAAGGCTTACCCGCGAATGCGTACGAAATGACGCCTTCGTGGGTAAGCCTTGCTCCTTTTTTATGGCGCAGCGAATGACGTCAAAAAACCAACAGCGACCATTCGGCGCTTCGTTACCCTCGGCAACTTGCTGATTCGACTTTTCTTCTATGCTCAGGTCTAGGATATCGACAGCTATCACTGGATCGAGACAGCCTTCGCGTGGAGGCTGAATACCGGATCTATCGAGGGTCGCCGCCATGTCGCGCAACCTCTGCCTTACCCGCCAATGCCTGGGTCTCGTGACCCGGATCGAATGCAGTGTGCGCCCGCTCGCCGGCGATACTGGCATGTGGACCTTGCTGTTTGCTGCCGGCATGGCAGGCGAACAGCCTTCGGCGATCAAGGCCCAAGGCCCGTTTCATGGCCCTTTTGTGGCTGAATCGATACTCGATACCATCGTTGAAAGCCTGACCCTGCATGGTTATCAACTGGCCGACGACCCGCAGATCTGGTGCTTGCACCTGCAAGCCCAGCTACGGGAAATCAACGGCGGCCGGTACCGCAACCAGGATGGTTTCGATTCGACTCCAAGGCATTGACCTCACTCGGCAGGGGTGGGGTTCTGCACCTTGTCGAGCTTGACCTCAAAGCCATACTCGATGGTTTCCAGGTCGGTGCGCTGGTAGCTTTCCAATTGGCTCGGCTGACCATAGAAGTAGTGCACGTCCAGCACTGCGGGGCCCTCTGTGTTGGCGTCATGACTGACCAGCAAAATCTCCTTCAGGTAGTTGCCGCTCGCGTCCTTGGCGAAGAAGCGCCAGTCCTGCGCGGGGAATACTTTCTGGTCGACCAGCAGGGCGTTACCCCTGAGCTCCAGGCCTTTGGGTAATTTGCTGGCGTCGAGGCTGTGCTTTTCAATATCGGCGAGAAACAGTGGCATGGAGCCCACGGCGTAGGCCGGGGTTTCGGGGAACAGGGTCAGGTCGTAGGTGATGGTGGCGTGTAATGGATCGATTTCGAAGGCTTCGGCTGGCAACTCGATGGGAGTGCCACGCAGGCCATTGTCATCCTGGGTGAAGAAGGTCAACGGAGTCGGGCCGGGGCTGAATGAGCTACCGAGCAGTTCATCGTTGAAGCTGCTGGGGTGGTCGAACTGAATGCGCGCGGCACTGGCGTCCTCCACCGACTGGGTGATGCGAATGCTGTTTTTCAGTTGCTGCGCGTCCAGGCTCGCGCCTTTGAGCCAGTTGCCGGCCTGGTCGTCATAGACCACCACGGGCGGGGTGAGGCTTTGAATGGTTTTGTCGGTGGTGTTGCGGTCAAAACGCCTGACGGGCAGATCCAGTTCCTTGCGGGTCACGGTGGCGGCGGAAAAATCCAGCACGTTGACTTCCAGGCTGTCGATGGGGCCATTGAAGTAGACCTTGGTGTAATGATGGCTCTGCTGGCGCTCGAAGGCTTGCAGTTCGTCATTAAGCTGCTTTTCCAGTGCCTCGCTCCAGGCGGTCTGTTTTTGCATCTCGGCCAGTTGGTTTTGATAGAAGGCTATTTGTGCTGAGTCTTCGTTGATCGAGCCGGCGCGTGCGAGGAACTGCCCGGTCTGGTCCCGGGCCTGGACGATCAGTGGATTGAGCGGGGTGTCGCCGACCTCTGGGGCCAGCGCTGCGCGGTTGTCGACCGTGATTTCGGCGTAGTTGTTCTCGAGGCTGTGCAGGGTGACGCTGAGGTTGGCCTCGGTCCGTGTAAGCCCGATGTCCTTTTTGCTCAGGTTGAAGGTCGCGACCTTGTGCGGTGCGATCACTTCGACCTTGCCTTGCAGGGTCAGGGGTTGTGGCTGGCTGCTGTTGGCCACCTCCAGTCCCTCGACAAAGGGGTAGGCGAGGGTCAGGTCATCCGGGGCGGTCAAGCTCGAGCTTGAAGGGCTCAGCTGGATGCCGGGGTCGGTTTCCGACCATTCGGCCTGGAAGGGGATGACCTGCTTGTTGCTAAGAGTGACCGATTGCCATTCCAGGCCGTGGGGGAAGGGAAACTCCGAGGGCATGTTGAAGTTGAACGGGAACACCGGTTGCAGGTCGGTCAGGTAGTCGGAGCTGGCATCCTTGCGCAGGACGATCAGGCCATTGATGTAGGTGTCGACCAGCGCCTGCGGGCTTGCGTAGTGCCGGAGCAACGCCATGGCGTCGTCACCGTACTCGGTTTCGACCGGCTTGGCGGCCAGCTTCTGTTGGGCGCGTTCGAGCAGCAGCAGGGAGCCGCCGAGACTGGATACGGCATCCTTGAGCTTGGGGTCGGTGATGGCGTCCAGTGACTTTTCGAACTGGACGGTCTTGTCTTCAAGGCTTTGCGCAGGCTTTTCGTCCGCGGGCGAGCAGCCGCTGAGCAGCGCCACCAGGCACAGGCCGATCGTCGTCAAGGGTAAGCGCACATCCATTTTCCAGTATTCCCGTACGACGCACGTGGGTGCGAACGCTTTGGACACTAGCAGAAAACCCTCGGTCAGACTTCCAGGTTATGGATTTGCCAGCGGTTTATGGGTGTTTGAGCGGCTGGTATACTCGCCGCCATTTCCAGCCTTGGTGTGAGATTTAATGGAACGCTTTATCGAAAACACAATGTACGCTTCGCGCTGGTTGCTGGCCCCTATCTACTTCGGCCTGTCCCTGGGTTTGCTGGCCCTGGCCCTGAAGTTCTTTCAGGAAGTCTTCCACGTTATCCCCAACGTCTTCTCGATGGCCGAGTCGGACCTGATCCTGGTCCTGCTGTCGCTGATCGACATGGCCCTGGTGGGCGGCCTGCTGGTGATGGTGATGATCTCCGGCTATGAAAACTTCGTGTCCCAGCTGGATATCGATGAATCCAAGGAAAAGCTCAACTGGCTGGGCACCATGGATTCGTCTTCGCTGAAGATGAAAGTCGCGGCCTCGATCGTGGCGATTTCCTCGATCCACTTGCTGCGCATTTTCATGGACGCCAAGAACGTCGATCCCGAGCACCTGAAGTGGTACGTGATCATTCACATGACGTTCGTGATTTCGGCGTTCGCCATGGGCTACCTGGACAAACTGACCAAGCACTGATTACCCCGCAGGTGGTAAACGGACGGGCGGCAGCGTTGTCGGCTTGTGCTTTGGTGCGTCGAGGCTTATCCCTGTAAGGGTCCTGGCTCGCCAATGCACGGGGTGTGCACATGAACCTGCAAGAGTTGAACGCCTATGCCATCGCCGGCAAGGTCGATGAGCTGAACCTGATCTCCATGGAAGGCGGGATCTATCTCCTCGAGGCGCGGATGCACGGCGCGGCCTACCCGCTGAGCGACACCCATGGCCAGATGATGCACCTGCGCTCGGTGGAGCATGCGCGGCAAATGCTCCACGCCTTTCCCAAGTTACCGTTCAATCTGGTTCACACCTCGGTCCACGACGAGATGTGCGGATTGGGCGCCAGTAGCGAGGACAGCCTGAAAGTGCCGATCGCCTTCCGTTCGGCTTGAGGACGCTGGCCCCCTGATCACGGCACGGGCATCTGTGCTAGTCTGCTCGCCCTTTTGGTTCCGGGCGCTCCGGGATGCGCTGTGCACGCACGGCAATGTCTCGGGCCGTCCGCACAGCGGAGCAGTGTCATGTCCGAAGTAAATCTGTCCACCGACGAAACCCGCGTCAGCTACGGCATCGGCCGTCAGCTGGGCGACCAGCTGCGCGACAACCCGCCACCGGGCGTTAGCCTGGACGCAATCCTGGCAGGTCTGACCGACGCTTTCGCCGGTAAGGAAAGCCGCGTTGGCCAGGAAGCCATGTCGGCCAGCTTCAAGGTCATCCGTGAAATCATGCAAGCCGAAGCGGCAGCCAAGGCTGAAGCAGCGGCGGGTGAAGGCCTGGCATTCCTGGCTGAAAACGCCAAGCGTGACGGCATCACCACCCTGGCTTCCGGTCTGCAATTTGAAGTCCTGACTGCCGGTGAAGGCGCCAAGCCATCCCGCGAAGACACCGTGCGTACTCACTACCACGGCACCCTGATCGACGGCACTGTGTTCGACAGCTCCTACGATCGTGGTCAACCTGCAGAATTCCCGGTTGGCGGCGTGATCGCTGGCTGGACCGAAGCCCTGCAACTGATGAACGCAGGCAGCAAATGGCGTCTGTACGTGCCGAGCGAATTGGCTTACGGCGCTCAAGGCGTTGGCAGCATCCCGCCGCACAGCGTTCTGGTATTTGACGTCGAGCTGCTGGACGTTCTGTAATACCCGGCCCGATATGACATCGGGCTAATGTGGGAGCGAGCGCTCGCTTGCGGGCGCTAGCTCCCACAGTTTTTTGTGCTGCATCATATTTCGATCTTGTGCGTCAGATCATGCGTCGGGCGCAATGCCCGGGCATAGCAGAACAGAAACAGGTTGCGCACCAGCTCCTTGAGCACCACCGGTTCGCTGGAGCTCAGGCCATTGAGGTCGAGGTCGCCCTGGTCCTGCAGTTCGCTCAAGGCTTCTTCTTCCAGTACAGCGCAGACTTCCCCGGTTTCCCGATGCAGGATCCTGAGGTAAGGGTGTGGGCGGTCCAGCCATGCATCGATCAAGTAAGTCATGATGCTCATCTCCTTTCTAGTGGTTTGATGAGAATAATTCTTATTCAATTAATAGCAAGTGCCTATTGGCGGTTTCTGCGGATTTTGTGCGCGGGGATTGCTCAGGATCAAAACGGCTGGCGTTTTGCTATTGGGGCGGGAGGAAGGCTTGCGAGGGGGGGGGAGCAGCCATCCCGCGCGGACGCGCGATGGCTTGCAGCAGGCTCAGACTTTTCTGACGAACTCGGATTTGAGTTTCATCGGGCCGATGCCATCGATCTTGCAGTCGATGTCGTGGTCGCCATCGCACAGGCGGATGTTCTTGACCTTGGTGCCGACCTTGACCACCAGCGAGGTGCCCTTGACCTTGAGGTCCTTGATCACGGTGATGGTGTCGCCATCTTGCAGGACGTTGCCGACCGAATCCTTTTTCACAGTTTCATCGGACGCCGCCTCGGCCTCGCCGTTGGCGGACCATTCGTGGGCGCACTCCGGGCAGATCAGTTGGGCGCCGTCTTCGTAGGTGTATTCGCTATTGCATTTCGGGCAGGGTGGCAACGTGCTCACTAAAGCTCCTTGAGTTCAGGATGGCTAAAAAGCGCACATTATATAGGGTTTTAAGCGGGAGAGGGCGATGCAACACCTGTAGGAGCGAGCTTGCTCGCGAAGAACTCAATGACACCACGTTCATTCAGGATGCACGCGTTATCGTTGGCGACCTTCGCGAGCAAGCTCGCTCCTACAGATATCCCTTAGTGCGTGCGGGCGACCGCGAACTCGCTCAGCTCAACCAGGGCATCGCGGTACTCGCTGGCCGGCAGCATTTCCAGGCACTTGATCGCGCGGGCTACATAGTCGCGCGCCAATTGCGCGGTGTATTCCAGCGAGCCTGAGGCCTCCACAGCGGCGCGGATGCTCTCCAGGTCTTCGATGCCGCCTTTCTGGATCGCCTTGCGCACCAGGGCTGCCTGTTCTGGCGTGCCTTCGCGCATGGTGTAGATCAGCGGCAGGGTCGGCTTGCCTTCGGCCAGGTCGTCGCCGACGTTCTTGCCCAGGGTCTCGGCATCGCCGCGATAGTCGAGCAGGTCGTCGACCAGTTGGAATGCCACACCCAGGTGATCACCAAAGGTGCGCAGGGCTTCGCTCTGCTCCGGGGTTGCACCCGCGAGGGCAGCAGCGCTGTGGGTCGAGGCTTCGAAGAGCATCGCGGTCTTGCCGCGAATGACTTCCATGTAGGTTTCTTCGGTGGTGCTGGCGTCGCGCACCTTGGACAGCTGCAGGACTTCGCCTTCGGCGATGATCCGCGTGGCCTGGGAGAGGATCTTCATCACCGGCATGGAGCCCAGTTCGACCATCATCTCGAACGAGCGCGAATACAGGAAGTCGCCGACCAACACGCTCGGGGCATTGCCCCACATGGCGTTGGCAGTCGAGCGGCCACGGCGCATACCGGACATGTCGACCACGTCGTCGTGCAGCAGGGTGGCGGTGTGCAGGAACTCGATAGTGGCTGCCAGCAGGCGCATGTCATCGCCTTCGCGACCCAGGGCCTTGCCGCACAGTAGCACTAATAAAGGACGCAGGCGTTTGCCGCCAGCCGAGGTGATGTAGTCGCCGATTTTCGATACCAGCGGCACTCGGGAAGTCAGCTGCTTCTTGATGATGCCGTCGACGGCGCTAAAATCGTCCGCCACCGCGCGGTAGAAAGCTTGGGGTTGCATCAGCGACAGGTGCTCCATAAGGGTTGCGCGGCATGCTAGGACCCACGCCAGCGGGTGTCAAGGCACGATGGACGGCCCCTTGCAACGCGCTCGTGGCTTGCGTACAATCGCGCACCCTGAACTTCCTGGGCAGCACCTGCCTTACGCAATTGCAAACCGGCCTTCCAGCCTTATGCAGCCATGCCAGCCAATACCTCTTCTTATAAAGAGCTGGGTGAGCAGGATTATCGGAGAAATACCATGTCTTATGCAGTAATCGTTACTGGTGGCAAGCAGTACAAAGTTGCTCCAGGTGAATACCTGAAGATCGAAAAACTGGAAATCGCTACCGGCGAATCCGTTACTTTTGATCGCGTTCTGTTGGTTGCCAATGGCGACGACGTGAATATCGGCGCTCCAGTTGTTGCTGGCGCTACCGTTGTGGCTGAAGTGATCTCCCAAGGTCGTCACGATAAAGTCCGCATCATCAAGTTCCGTCGTCGTAAGCACCACATGAAGCGTATGGGCCACCGCCAGTGGTACACCGAGATCAAAATCACCGGTATTCAGGCTTAATTTCAGCCTAATTCCTCACTAGGAGAATTGAACTCATGGCACACAAAAAAGCTGGTGGTAGTACCCGTAACGGTCGCGACTCAGAAGCCAAACGCCTTGGCGTGAAGATGTATGGCGGCCAGGTTATCATTCCGGGCAACATCATCGTGCGTCAGCGCGGCACCCAATTCCACGCTGGCTACGGCGTTGGCATGGGCAAAGATCACACTCTGTTCGCTAAAATCGACGGCGTGATCAAGTTCGAAGTAAAAGGCGCTTTCAACCGCCGTTACGTGAGCATTGTCCCGAAGACTCCAGTCGTCGCGGCATAATTACGTAGTTGCTGGAAAAGCCCTGTCTTGCGACGGGGCTTTTTCGTTTGTGGGGTGAGTCTCTTGCAAAGCTGTTTGTGATGGGCGAAAGCAGTGGGTTTGCGGTCGTTGCTTGAGGTCGCTGCGCTCATTTTTGCAAGAGTCTTATGTCTTGGTTTTTTCGGCTCGTCCGTATGGCGAGAGGCGTTTTGTTATGAAGTTTGTTGATGAAGTATCGATTCGAGTAAAAGCTGGCGATGGCGGCAATGGTTGCATGAGCTTCCGTCGGGAAAAATTCATCGAAAACGGTGGTCCGAACGGTGGTGATGGGGGTGATGGCGGCTCGGTCTACATGATCGCCGACGAAAACCTCAATACCCTGGTGGACTACCGTTACACCCGGCACTTCGATGCCGAGCGTGGCGCCAACGGCGGCAGCACCGACTGCACCGGCAAGAAGGGTGAGGAGTTGGTGTTGCGGGTTCCGGTGGGTACCACGGTGATCGATTCGGCAACCCAGGAAGTTATCGGCGACCTGACCAAGGCTGGTCAGCGGTTGTTGGTGGCGCATGGTGGTTGGCACGGTCTGGGTAACACCCGTTTCAAATCCAGTACCAACCGGGCGCCACGCCAGACTACGCCGGGCAAGCCGGGCGAGCAGCGTGACCTCAAGCTGGAAATGAAAGTGTTGGCGGACGTCGGCCTGCTGGGCTTGCCTAACGCCGGTAAAAGTACCTTTATCCGTTCGGTGTCGGCTGCCAAGCCGAAAGTTGCCGATTACCCGTTCACCACCCTGGTGCCAAACCTGGGCGTGGTCAGTGTCGATCGCTGGAAAAGCTTTGTCATTGCCGACATCCCGGGTCTGATCGAGGGTGCTTCGGATGGCGCCGGCCTGGGGATTCGTTTCCTCAAGCACTTATCGCGTACCCGCCTGCTGTTGCACCTCGTCGACATGGCGCCGCTGGATGAAACCAGTGCAGCCGATGCCGCTGAAGTGATCGTCAGCGAGCTGACCAAGTTCAGCCCGTCCCTGGCTGAGCGTGATCGTTGGCTGGTGCTGAACAAGTGCGACCAGATTCTTGAGGAAGAGCACGAAGAGCGCGTCAAGGAGATCGTCGATCGCCTGGAGTGGACCGGTCCGGTCTACGTCATCTCGGCTATCGCCAAAGAAGGCACCGAGCGCCTGACTCGCGACATCATGCGTTACCTGGAAGATCGTGCTGATCGCCTGGCCAACGATCCGGCGTACCGCGAAGAGCTGGCCGATCTTGACCAGCGCATCGAAGATGAAGCGCGTGCCCAGCTGCAGGCCCTGGATGACCAGCGTGCCCTGCGCCGCAGCGGCGTGAAGTCGGTCCATGACATCGGTGACGATGACTGGGATGAAGAAGATGTGGATGACGAAGATGGTCCGGAAATCATTTACGTGCGTGACTGATACGTTGCGATAAACTTAAGCGCCGCTCCCTGGAGCGGCGTTTTAGTATCTGGAAATCGGTAGTCACGAATAACGTTATGGGCAGCACTGGGTCGTGCTGTCCTCAAGCTAAGGTTGAAGATCATGCGGAGCAAGGTGACAGGTGCGCAGCGTTGGGTCGTGAAGATCGGCAGCGCTTTGCTGACGGCTGACGGCAAGGGTCTGGATCGCGCGGCAATGGGCGTCTGGGTTGAGCAGATGGTGGCGCTGCACGAGGCGGGCGTCGAGTTGGTGCTGGTGTCCTCGGGGGCGGTGGCGGCGGGCATGAGTCGTCTGGGCTGGACTGCACGACCCAGTGCAATGCATGAGTTGCAGGCGGCGGCCGCTATTGGCCAGATGGGCCTGGTGCAGGCTTGGGAGTCGAGCTTCGCCGAGCATGGCCGGCACACTGCGCAGATCCTGCTGACGCATGATGACTTGTCCGATCGCAAGCGTTACCTCAATGCTCGCAGCACCCTGCGCGCGCTGGTCGATCTCAAGGTCATCCCGGTGATCAACGAGAACGATACGGTGGTCACCGACGAAATCCGCTTCGGCGACAACGATACCCTGGCGGCACTGGTGGCCAACCTGGTCGAGGCTGACCTGTTGGTGATTCTCACGGACCGTGATGGCATGTTCGACGCTGATCCGCGGAATAACCCCGATGCCCAGCTGATTTACGAGGCGCGTGCCGATGATCCGGCGCTGGATGCGGTGGCTGGCGGTACGGGCGGCGCGCTGGGGCGTGGCGGTATGCAGACCAAGCTGCGTGCGGCGCGGCTGGCGGCGCGTTCCGGTGCGCACACGATCATCGTGGGCGGGCGCCTGGAGCGGGTGCTGGATCGCCTGAAGGCGGGCGAGCGTATCGGCACCTTGCTGTCGCCTGAGCGTGGCCTGCTGGCGGCGCGCAAGCAGTGGTTGGCGGGGCACTTGCAGACGCGCGGCACGCTGGTGCTGGATGCGGGCGCGGTTTCGGCCTTGTCCCAGGGTAACAAGAGCTTGCTGCCAGTCGGCGTCAAGCTGGTCCAGGGCAGCTTCCGCCGTGGCGAAATGGTGGTGTGCGTGGCGCCGGACGGTCGCGAGATTGCCCGTGGCCTGGCTAACTACAGCGCCCTGGAGGCGCAAAAAATCATCGGTCAATCGTCCGAGGCGATTGTCGGTTTGCTGGGTTACATGGCGGAGCCGGAACTGGTTCACCGCGATAACCTGATTCTGGTTTGAGTGAAGGAAAAGCGCATGCGCATGGCAAAGGGCTTGTTGGGGTTGTTGCTGGCGATGCCGCTATTGGCTTCGGCCGAAGAGATTGGTCAGGTATCGACCGTGTTCAAGTTTGTCGGGCCCAATGACCGTATTGTGGTCGAGGCCTTTGATGATCCGAAGGTCGATGGTGTGACCTGCTACCTGTCGCGCGCCAAGACCGGCGGAGTGAAGGGTGGCCTGGGGTTGGCCGAGGATCGTGCCGAGGCGTCCATTGCCTGTCGTCAGGTCGGGCCGATCAGCTTCAGGGGTGAGCTCAAGGATGGTGACGAGGTGTTCAAGGAGCGCACGTCCCTGGTGTTCAAGACCATGCAGGTGGTGCGATTTCTCGACAAGAAGCGCAATACCCTGGTGTACCTGGTCTATAGCGACCGCCTGATCGAAGGCAGTCCGCAGAATGCGGTGACGGCGATTCCGATTTTGCCGTGGGCTCAGCATTGATTTGATTCGAGGCTCGTAGGGGCGGGCAGCCACCCCTACAGTTTTTTGTATTGGTTTGATCAAATCGCAGGCAATAAAAAACCGACCCTGAGGTCGGTTTTTTAATGAGCGTGTCGCTTAGGCAGCAGCGGCAACGTTCAGAGCCTTTACGTGGCCATTCAGGCGGCTCTTATGGCGAGCAGCTTTGTTCTTGTGGATGATGCCTTTATCGGCCATACGGTCGATAACTGGCACGGCCAGAACGTAAGCAGCTTGCGCTTTTTCAGCGTCTTTTGCGTCGATGGCTTTAACTACATTCTTGATGTAGGTACGAACCATGGAACGCAGGCTGGCGTTGTGGCTGCGACGCTTCTCAGCCTGTTTTGCACGTTTTTTGGCGGAAGGTGTGTTGGCCACCGTCGAGCTCCTCGAAAGACTTTTTGGGAAATAGCAAACAAAATAGGCCGCGAATCATGCCGATGAGTTGAAGTCTTGTCAAGGGCGGTTGAGACGTTCCGCTAAGTGGTAGGTATAAAGCACCGGGATATTTCATTCCGGCGTACGACCTGTAAACTCGCGAGCTTTGGCTCTGTGCTGTTGCGGCGCGGAGTATCGCATAAGTAGGCGCATTGTTCGCCTGCTGTTTATCGACAGGCAAAAAACTCTTCCATGAACCTGCTTAAATCCTTGGCCGCCGTCAGCTCTATCACGATGATCTCCCGGGTTCTGGGGTTCGTGCGTGACACCCTCGTCGCCCGTATATTTGGCGCCGGCATGGCCACGGACGCCTTCTTCATTGCCTTCAAACTGCCCAACCTGTTGCGGCGGATCTTCGCCGAGGGCGCGTTTTCCCAGGCGTTCGTACCGATCCTGGCAGAATACAAAAGTCAGCAAGGCGAGGAGGCGACCCGCACCTTCGTGGCTTATGTTTCGGGTTTGCTGACGCTGGTGCTGGCGCTGGTGACGATCATCGGGATGATCTTCGCGCCCTGGGTGATCTGGGCCACGGCCCCGGGTTTTACCGATACCCCGGAAAAGTTCGAGCTGACGTCCAGCCTGCTGCGGGTCACGTTCCCTTATATATTGCTGATCTCCCTGTCTTCGCTGGCTGGGGCGATTCTCAATACCTATAACCGGTTCTCGGTGCCGGCGTTCGTGCCGACCCTGCTCAACGTCAGCATGATCATCTTCGCGCTGTTCCTCACCCCCTACTTCGATCCGCCGGTGATGGCGCTGGGTTGGGCGGTACTGGCTGGCGGCCTGGCGCAGTTGCTCTATCAGCTGCCACACCTGAAAAAGATCGGCATGCTGGTGCTGCCACGGCTGAACCTGCGCGATAGCGGGGTCTGGCGCGTGATGAAGCAAATGCTGCCGGCGATCCTCGGGGTTTCGGTCAGCCAGATTTCGTTGATCATCAACACCATTTTTGCATCCTTCCTGGTGGCCGGCTCCGTGTCCTGGATGTACTACGCCGATCGGCTGATGGAGTTGCCATCAGGAGTGTTGGGCGTGGCCTTGGGCACCATTCTCCTGCCGACCCTGGCCAAGACCTATGCCAGCAAGGACCGCCACGAATACTCGCGCATTCTCGACTGGGGCCTGCGCCTGTGCTTCGTGCTGGTGCTGCCCTGTGCGCTGGCCCTGGGGATCCTCGCGGAGCCGTTGACGGTGTCGCTGTTCCAGTACGGTCAGTTCAGTGCCTTTGATGCGTCGATGACCCAGCGCGCGTTGGTGGCGTATTCGGTCGGATTACTGGGGATTATCGTGATCAAGGTGCTGGCTCCCGGCTTTTACGCGCAACAGAACATCCGCACTCCGGTAAAAATCGCAATTTTCACCCTGATAGTCACCCAGCTGTTCAACCTGGCCTTGGTCGGCCCGCTGAAGCACGCGGGCCTAGCGCTGGCCATCAGTGGTGGGGCGTGCCTGAACGCCGGCCTGTTGTTCTATCAACTGCGCAAGCAGAATATGTATCAACCGCAGCCGGGCTGGGGCAAGTTTGCCCTTAAGCTGTTGCTGGCGGTGGCCGTGATGTCCGCAGTACTGCTGGGGATAATGCATTTCATGCCGGCCTGGAGCGACGGTCACATGCTCGAGCGTTTCCTGCGTCTGGGCGTGCTGGTTGGTGCTGGGGTGGTAACGTATTTCGGCATGCTGGCGCTGCTGGGCTTCCGTCTGCGGGACTTCAATCGCAAGGCGTTGAGCTGACGCCAATGCTGGAATAATCGCGAGCCAGGCGTCGGTTTTGTCGGTTCGATCACTTTGGGTTACGGTGTTGCCTGTCGTCGGCCGCCGGGTGTGGTTATAATCGACCACTTTATGAGCAAGAAGCGCGTTATGCAGCTGGTTCGAGGCCTCCACAATCTGCGCCCCCAGCATCGGGGCTGCGTCGCCACTATTGGCAACTTTGACGGTGTTCACCGTGGTCACCAGGCTATCCTGGGCCGGCTGCGTGAACGTGCGCTTGAGTTGGGCGTACCCAGCTGCGTGGTGATTTTCGAGCCCCAGCCCCGCGAGTTTTTTGCGCCCGACACCGCGCCCGCGCGTCTTGCTCGCCTGCGCGACAAGCTGCAACTGCTGGCAGACGAAGGCGTTGACCGGGTGTTATGCCTGGCGTTCAACCAGCGCTTGAGCAAGCTCAGCGCCGCCGAATTCGTCGACACCATCCTGGTCGATGGCCTGGGCGTCCAGCATCTGGAGGTCGGTGACGATTTCCGCTTCGGCTGTGACCGGGTAGGGGATTTCGATTTCCTGCAGCAGGCGGGTAGCGTCCAGGGTTTTACCGTGGAAGCGGCGCAGACGGTCGAGCTGGACGGTCTGCGGGTCAGCAGCACCCAGGTGCGAAACGCCCTGGCCGCCGCTGATTTCGAGTTGGCTGAGCGTTTGCTCGGGCGGCCGTTCCGGATTGCCGGGCGGGTCCTGCACGGGCAGAAGCTGGCGCGCCAGTTGGGTACGCCAACGGCCAACGTGCAACTCAAGCGCCGTCGCGTGCCGCTGACCGGGGTGTACCTGGTGAGTGTCGACCTCGACGGCAAGACCTGGCCAGGCGTCGCCAATATCGGCGTCCGGCCAACGGTCGCAGGTGACGGCAAAGCCCACCTTGAAGTCCATATACTCGATTTTGCCGGCGATCTGTATGACCGGCGTTTGACGGTGGTTTTCCACCACAAGCTGCGTGATGAGCAGCGTTTCGCCTCTCTGGAGGCGCTTAAGACGGCGATCAATGCGGATGTCGCCGCCGCCCGTGCCTATGCCGCACCTAGCGCCAATCGCTAATGAAGAGCCTTAAATGACCGACTATAAAGCCACGCTAAACCTTCCGGACACCGCCTTCCCAATGAAGGCCGGCCTGCCTCAGCGCGAACCGCAGATTCTGCAGCGCTGGGACAGCATTGGGCTGTACCAGAAGTTGCGTGAGATTGGTAAGGATCGTCCGAAGTTCGTGCTGCACGACGGTCCTCCGTACGCCAACGGCACCATTCATATCGGTCACGCGCTCAACAAGATTCTCAAGGACATGATCATTCGTTCGAAGACCCTGTCGGGCTTCGACGCACCTTATGTCCCGGGCTGGGACTGCCACGGCCTGCCGATCGAGCACAAAGTCGAAGTGACCCACGGCAAGAACCTGGGCGCGGACAAGACCCGCGAACTGTGCCGTGCCTACGCCACCGAGCAGATCGAAGGGCAGAAGTCCGAGTTCATCCGCCTGGGTGTGCTGGGCGACTTCGCCAACCCGTACAAGACCATGGATTTCAAGAACGAGGCCGGCGAAATCCGCGCCTTGGCTGAAATCGTCAAGGGTGGTTTCGTGTTCAAGGGCCTCAAGCCCGTGAACTGGTGCTTTGACTGCGGTTCGGCCCTGGCCGAAGCGGAAGTCGAATACGAGAACAAGAAGTCCTCGACCATCGACGTTGCCTTCCCGATTGCCGATGAAGCCAAACTGGCTACGGCTTTCGGCCTGGCATCGCTGGGCAAGCCGGCTTCGATCGTGATCTGGACCACCACCCCGTGGACCATCCCGGCCAACCAGGCGCTCAACGTTCACCCGGAATTCAACTACGCCCTGGTCGACGTCGGTGACCAGCTGCTGGTGCTGGCTGAAGAGCTGGTGGAATCGTGCCTGGCCCGCTATAGCCTGGAAGGTTCGGTCATCGCGACCACCACCGGTAAAGAGCTGGAGCTGATCAACTTCCGTCACCCGTTCTACGATCGCCTGTCGCCGGTTTACCTGGCGGACTACGTCGAACTGGGCGCTGGTACCGGTGTGGTTCACTCCGCCCCGGCCTACGGCGTGGACGACTTCGTGACCTGCAAGAAGTACGGCATGGTCAACGACGACATCCTCAACCCAGTGCAAAGCAACGGTGTGTACGCGACGTCGCTGGAGTTCTTCGGTGGCCAGTTCATCTGGAAAGCCAACCCGGCCATCGTCGACAAGCTGACTGAAGTGGGTGCGCTGCTGCACACCACCATCATCGAACACAGCTACATGCACTGCTGGCGTCACAAGACCCCGCTGATCTACCGCGCCACCGCGCAGTGGTTCATCGGCATGGACAAAGAGCCGGCAACTGGCGAGACCCTGCGCAAGCGTGCGATCAAGGCCATTGAAGAGACCAAGTTCGTTCCGGCCTGGGGCCAGGCACGCCTGCACTCGATGATCGCCAACCGTCCTGACTGGTGCATCTCCCGCCAGCGCAACTGGGGTGTGCCGATCCCGTTCTTCCTGAACAAGGAAAGCGGCGAACTGCACCCGCGTACCGTTGAGCTGATGGAACTGGTGGCCCAGCGCGTCGAAGTCGAAGGCATCGAAGCCTGGTTCAAGATGGACGCTGCCGAGCTGCTGGGCGATGAAGCGCCACAGTACGACAAAATCAGCGACACCCTCGACGTCTGGTTCGACTCGGGCACCACGCACTGGCACGTCCTGCGCGGTTCGCACCCGATGGGCCACGAAAGCGGTCCGCGTGCCGACCTGTACCTGGAAGGTTCGGACCAGCACCGTGGCTGGTTCCATTCGTCCCTGCTGACCGGTTGCGCCATCGACAACCACGCGCCGTACCGCGAGCTGCTGACCCACGGCTTCACTGTCGATGAGTCCGGCCGCAAGATGTCCAAGTCCCTGGGCAACGTGATTGCGCCACAGAAGGTTAACGACACCCTGGGCGCCGACATCATGCGTCTGTGGGTGGCTTCGACCGATTATTCGGGTGAAATGGCGGTTTCCGAGCAGATCCTGCAACGCAGTGCGGACGCCTACCGGCGGATCCGTAACACCGCGCGCTTCCTGCTTTCCAACCTGAGCGGTTTCAACCCGGCCACTGACATCCTGCCGGCCGACGAAATGCTCGCCCTGGACCGTTGGGCCGTGGACCGCACCTTGCTGCTGCAACGCGAGTTGCAAGAGCACTACGGTGAATACCGCTTCTGGAACGTCTACTCCAAGATCCACAACTTCTGCGTGCAGGAGCTGGGCGGTTTCTACCTGGACATCATCAAGGATCGCCAGTACACCACCGGCGCCAACAGCAAGGCCCGCCGTTCGGCGCAAACCGCGCTGTACCACATCTCTGAAGCGCTGGTGCGCTGGATCGCGCCGATCCTGGCCTTCACCGCCGACGAGCTGTGGCAGTACCTGCCGGGCGAGCGTAACGAATCGGTAATGCTCAACACCTGGTACGAAGGCCTCAGCGAACTGCCGGAAGGCTTCGAGCTGGACCGCGCCTACTGGGAGCGGATCATGGCGGTCAAGGTGGCGGTCAACAAGGAAATGGAAATCCAGCGCGCTGCCAAGGCGGTGGGTGGCAACCTGCAAGCCGAAGTCACGCTGTACGCCGAAGAGGCGCTGAGCGCCGACCTGGCCAAGCTGAGCAACGAGCTGCGCTTCGTCCTGATCACCTCGACCGCGAGCATTGCCCCGTTCGTGCAGGCACCGGCCGACGCAGTCGCGACCGAAGTCAGCGGCCTGAAACTCAAGGTGGTCAAGTCGGGCTTCGCCAAGTGCGCCCGTTGCTGGCACTGCCGCGAGGACGTCGGGGTGAACCCGGAGCATCCGGAAATCTGCGGTCGTTGCGTTGACAACATCAGCGGCGCAGGCGAGGTTCGTCACTATGCCTGATGCTGCTAGCCGTTTCGGACGGTTGAGCTGGCTGTGGTTGAGCCTGCTGGTCCTGGTCATCGACCAGGCCAGCAAGTTCTACTTCGAAGGTTCGTTGACGATGTACCAGCAGATCGTGGTGATCCCCGATTACTTCAGCTGGACCCTGGCCTACAACACGGGTGCGGCCTTCAGCTTCCTGGCTGATGGCGGTGGTTGGCAGCGTTGGCTGTTCGCCTTGATCGCGATCGTGGTCAGTGGCGTGCTGGTGGTCTGGCTCAAGCGCCTGGGGCGCAACGACACTTGGCTGGCCGTCGCCCTGGCGCTGGTGCTGGGCGGGGCGCTGGGCAACCTGTACGACCGCATTGCCCTGGGCCATGTAATCGACTTCATTCTGGTGCATTGGCAGAACCGCTGGTATTTCCCAGCGTTCAACTTTGCCGATAGCGCCATCAGCGTCGGCGCCGTGATGCTTGCGCTGGATATGTTCAAAAGCAAGAAAACCGGAGAAACCGTTCATGACTGAACAGGTATTGGCTGAGCAACGCATCGGTCAGAACACGGAAGTCACTTTGCATTTCGCATTGCGCCTGGAGAACGGCGACACCGTCGACAGCACCTTCGACAAAGCCCCGGCGACCTTCAAGGTCGGCGATGGCAACCTGTTGCCAGGTTTCGAAGCCGCCTTGTTCGGCTTCAAGGCGGGCGACAAGCGTACACTGAGCATCGAGCCAGAGCGTGCGTTTGGCCAGCCCAACCCGCAGAACGTACAGATCATCCCGCGCTCGCAGTTCCAGGACATGGAGCTGTCCCCGGGTTTGCTGGTGATCTTCAACGATGCGGCCAACACCGAGCTGCCGGGTGTGGTCAAGGAATTCGATGACACGCAAGTGACCATCGACTTCAACCACCCGCTGGCGGGCAAGACCTTGACCTTTGACGTCGAGATTATCGACGTCAAAGCGCTCTAACCGACTAAGCCGGCCTTTTGTAGGAGCGAGCTTGCTCGCGATGATCGTTAACGATGACGCGTATATCCTGGATAAACGCGGTGTCTTTGAGTTTTTCGCGAGCAAGCCGCAAGCGGGCACCCGCTCCTACAGGGCAAGACACGAGGCACAGCATGCAAATCAAACTCGCCAATCCCCGTGGCTTCTGCGCCGGTGTGGACCGGGCGATCGAAATCGTCAACCGCGCCCTGGAAGTCTTCGGGCCGCCGATCTATGTGCGCCACGAAGTGGTCCATAACAAGTTCGTGGTTGAAGACCTGCGTGCACGAGGAGCGATTTTCGTCGAGGAGCTGGATCAGGTGCCGGATGACGTCATCGTGATTTTCAGCGCCCACGGGGTTTCCCAGGCTGTTCGCAGCGAAGCCGCAGGCCGTGGCCTGAAGGTGTTCGACGCAACGTGCCCGTTGGTGACCAAGGTGCATATCGAAGTCGCGCGCTATAGCCGTGACGGTCGCGAGTGCATCCTGATCGGGCATGCCGGTCACCCGGAAGTCGAAGGCACCATGGGCCAGTACGATGCCAGCAACGGCGGTGCGATCTACCTCGTCGAAGACGAAAAAGATGTTGCCGCCTTGCAGGTGCATAACCCGGACAAGCTCGCCTTCGTCACCCAGACCACCTTGTCGATGGATGACACCAGTCGGGTGATCGACGCCTTGCGCACGCGTTTCCCGGCCATTGGCGGTCCACGCAAGGACGACATCTGCTACGCCACGCAAAACCGTCAGGATGCGGTCAAGCAACTGGCCGACGAATGCGATGTGGTGTTGGTGGTGGGCAGCCCCAACAGCTCCAACTCCAACCGCCTGCGTGAACTAGCCGAGCGCATGGCTACCCCGGCCTACCTGATCGACGGCGCCGAAGATTTGCAGCGCAGCTGGTTCGATGGCGTCGAGCGGATCGGCATCACCGCCGGGGCTTCGGCACCGGAAGTGCTGGTTCGTGGGGTAATCCAGCAGCTGCACGCCTGGGGTGCCACCGGTGCCGATGAACTGGCCGGTCGCGAGGAGAACATCACCTTCTCCATGCCCAAGGAACTACGGGTTCGCTCCCTGCTTTGATCCCGCGCACAAGGCCTGCTCGGCCTTGTCGTGGCGCAGGCTGACGCGGCCGCTTCTGGACAGCACCACCTGATGGTGGCTGATCGGCTGGCGGCTCGCGCAGATGTGCAACGTCCCTACCTGAAAAGTACCTGCGGGCAATAACGGCTCGCCCAGGCTGCTGAATCGTACAAAACGCCTGACCCATTGATTGCCGACGATCCGCAGCGGTCCGCCAGTCTGGTGCTGGCGCAACAGTGGGTTGCTGCTGTCCTCCTGGCCGCGACCACTGAGGTCCAGGATGATTCGCCAGCCCTGGCTCCAGTCATCGTTCAAGCCATGCACCACCACCGCCTGATTGCGCAGCAGCGCCTCGCTGCGCGCATTGCGCAGGCCGCTGGCAAGGCTCAGGGCCGCGCTTTCCCGGCGCACTGACTGCGCGTATTGACTGAGCGCCGGCACGCTGAGGTGCAGCGCCATGGCGGCAATGGCCAGGCCCACCAGCAACTCGATCAAGCCCAGGCCTTTTTGATCCATGACGGCTCCTTCCCTGGAGTTACGAGGTATCCCTAGGTGTAGCTGTTGGCGGCCCAGGATGGTGGTCAATCATTGTGCAAAAGGTTTCGCTGCGTAGGGCCGCACTGGCGCAGTCGCGAATGTATTGCGCCTTGTTCCGGCGGCGAGCAGCGACGCGCAGCCGGCGCTAACCTTCCTGGTGATCAGGATCGATCACAGGGAGGTAGGAACCGTGCGGATGACGGTAGCGGGTGCACAGGGCGGTGTGACTTTGATTGAAGTGATGGTGGCCTTGCTGATTCTGACTGCAGGGTTGCTAGGGGCGGCGGCGGTTCAGCTCAATGCCTTGAAATACACCGACAGCTCGCTGATGAGCAGCCAGGCGAGTTTTATTGCCTACGACATGCTGGACCGGATTCGCGCCAATGTGGCGGCTGACTACAGTCTCCCTGCGCCGATATCGGGCCCTGTGGTGTCGGCGCGGAATCAAGACCTGGCGGATTTCCACAGCTATATCCGCGAGTTCGGTGGCTCTAGCGCCCGCGGCAGTATCAGCCACGCCCAAGGGCTGTACAGCATCACCATTACCTGGGATGACGCACGCGCCGCCGGTATTGCGGATACCCGGCGTAGCCTGGTCTTGAGCAGTCGTGTCGCGGTCGAACCGCTGGGGGCGCCATGAGCTGCAGGTGCCGGGGGTTCAGCCTGATCGAGCTGCTACTAGCGTTAGCCATCAGCCTGGCGGTAGTGCTGGGTGTGACGCAGATCTTCATGGCGGCGAACAACACCTACCGCGCGCAGAACGCAGCGGCCGGCATGCAGGAAGATGCGCGTTTTGTCTTGAGCAAGTTGCTGCAGGAGATTCGCATGGTCGGTGTGTTCGGTTGCCTGCAAAACATCACCGATGCCAGTGAAAGCGGGGATTTCAGTGCTGGCCGCAACGCACCGATCAAATGGGACAACACCTTGAAAAAGCTCAGCCTGGTCACCGCGGACGTTGGCGGCAATGGCGGCGTGCCGACCTGGACGGTAGTGTCGGACTGTCGCACCCGGGCCACTGCCTACAGCAAGCGACAGAGCCCGGCAGCGGGAGAAATTGCCTTAGCGATTCGCCGCCTGGATTACCGCCTGCGTGATGACGAAATCCTGCTGACGGCAGGTGACAGCACGCAGGCCCTGGTCAGCAACGTCAAGGCCTTTGCCGTGAGTTTCGGTCTGGCCGACAGTGCCAGCGGTACAGCAGTTTCCAGTTACAGCTCGAACCCCGGCGACCCGGCGCGGATCCGCAGCGTACGCTTGACCCTGACTCTGGCAGATCCCGGCCAGCGCGTGCGCGATCAAACCTTCAATGTCGTGGCCAGCTTGCGTAACCGCTTGCCTTAGGAGGCGCTGATGACGTCTCTCAAGGCAAGAGCCCAGTCGGGCATGGCGCTGTTGCTGAGCCTGGTATTCCTCTCGCTGTTGACTCTGATCGGGGTTGCGGCGATGCAGAACGCCACACTCCAGGAAAAACTGGCGGCAAGCCTGGTCGCGCGCAATCAGTCATTCCAGGGGGCGGAGGCGGCCCTGCGGATTGGCGAGAGTGCCGTGCAGCGTAGCAGCTACTTATTGCCGGAGTGCGCTGGGGGGATACGCTGCGGGCCGCCGGCCGAATCCTCGGTAGTCACCTCGGCCGGGTTCAACGCCACGTCCGGGGTGACCTGGATCGCCGCCGCCAATGGCGTTTATGGGGTGCAGAGCCTGGGCAGTATCACGGGGGCGGTGCGGGTTCCGGTGGATACCAGGGCCACGCTGTATCGGGTCAGCGCAGTGGGGCTGGGTGGCCATTCACGTACGGTGGTGGAGAGTATTTATGCCAAGATCGAGAGCGAAGCCGCTGCGATCGGCGGTAAGATGCTCGGCACCTGCTTGGCTGGGGAGACCCTCGGCGACGGCAGGTCCTGCGCGGTTGAAAACAGCGATGGCGGCAGCCGTCGAATCATGTGGCGACAAATACAGTAAGTGAGACTTGAGGCAATGCGTAGATTCAACCAAGGCTTTACCCTGATCGAAATCATGATTGTGATCGCGATCATCGGCATTGTGGTGACCATATCCGCTCCGCTGCTCACCGAGTACGTGAAAAAGACCCACCGTAGCGAGATCGCAGGGCTGCTGTCAGAGCAGGCGCAGTTGCTTGAGCGGTTCCACTCCCAAAACAATGTCTACAGCAATGCCACGGGACTGAGTGCCGGTAACGAGTACTACAGCATCGTCCCGACCCTGGCGGATCAAAGCTTCCTGCTGACGGCCGTGCGTAAGTCTGACGCCAGCATGGCCAGCGACAAATGTGGCGATCTCACGCTGAGCAACACCGGTGTGATGGGCATGAACAATGCGGCAGCCGAGCTGACCAGCAAAGATTGCTGGGGCCGCTGAGGCGCTTTTTCGGGGTGCGGCTTGCACCCCCTGTCTTTTTTACTGTTGGATCAGATGATGGCCAAGCAAGAGCAAGTGGTGATTGTCGGCGGCGGAGTGATCGGCCTGCTGACGGCGTTTAATCTGGCGCCCCATGTAGAGCGGGTGATCCTGCTGGATCGTTCCAGTCTTGGCCAGGAATCTTCCTGGGCGGGCGGCGGTATCGTTTCGCCGCTGTATCCATGGCGCTACAGTCCGGCAGTCACGGCCTTGGCTCATTGGTCCCAGGACTTTTATCCACAGTTGGCCGAGCGCTTGTTCGCCGCCACCGGGGTCGACCCTGAGGTTCATACCACGGGCTTGTACTGGCTGGACCTGGAGGACGAAGCCGAGGCGCTGGCCTGGGCGCAGCGGGAGAATCGCCCGCTCAGTGCTGTGGATATCTCGGCCGCTCACGACCACGTGTCCGTGTTGGGGTCAGGTTTTTCTCGGGCGATCTACATGGCAGATGTGGCCAACGTGCGTAACCCGCGCCTGGTCAAATCACTCAAGGCGGCATTGCTGGCGCTGCCCAACGTGACCGTTCACGAACAGTGCGAGGTCAGCGGCTTCATTCGCCAGGGTGAGCGAGTGCTGGGAGTCGAGAGTTCCAGCGGCCCGATCCTGGGTGATCAGGTGGTGCTGACCGCAGGTGCCTGGAGTGGAGATCTGCTCAAGACCCTGGGCCTGGTTTTGCCGGTGGAACCGGTGAAAGGCCAGATGATTCTCTACAAGTGTGAAGCGGACTTTCTCTCGAGCATGGTTCTGGCCAAGGGCCGTTACGCCATTCCACGTCGCGACGGCCACATTCTGATCGGCAGCACCCTGGAGCACGAAGGGTTCGACAAGACGCCGACCGAGACTGCGCTGGAAAGCCTCAAGGCTTCGGCAGTGGAGTTGATTCCAGCGCTCGCACGGGCCGAAGTGGTTGGGCATTGGGCGGGCCTGCGTCCCGGTTCACCAGAGGGTGTTCCCTATATTGGTGCGGTGCCGGGGGTTGGCGGGTTGTGGCTCAACTGTGGGCACTACCGCAATGGCCTGGTACTCGCGCCCGCTTCCTGCCAGCTGTTCGCCGATGTGTTGCTGGGACGCGAGCCAGTGATCGATCCGGCCCCCTATGCGCCGGCCGGCCGAATCTGAGGCTGCGCTTCACTCCAGGCCGAGCTTTTTCAACCGGTAACGCAGGGAGCGAAACGACAGGCCCAAGCGCTGGGCGGCTGCCGTGCGGTTCCAGCGGGTTTGTTCCAGGGCCAGGAGAATCACCCGGCGCTCGATCTCCTCCAGGTAATGCTGGAGGTTGTCGACCTGCTTCAGGTCGCAGAGAGGGGCGTCCTCACTGGCACTAGCGCTGCCATCGGCTTGGATCAGCCGCAAGTCAGTGGTTCCTATCTGCTGGTTTTCACACAGTGTGTGGGCGCGTTCGAGCATGTTTTCCAGTTCGCGGACGTTACCCGGAAAACCATAGCCCTTGAGGGCCTCCAGGGCTTGCGGCAGCAGGTGTGCGAGGGGCGCGCCCGTGTCGGCGGCCAGGCGTTTGAGCATCTGGGTGGCCAGCAGCTCTATGTCACCGCGGCACTCGCGTAACGGCGGCACGCGCAGCTCGATCACGTTCAGCCGATAGTACAGGTCCTGACGAAAACGTCCGGCGCTGACTTCTGCGTCCAGGTTCTTGTGCGTGGCACAGAGTATTCGCGTATCAATCAGGCTTTCGTGCAACTGACCGATGCTGCGCACGGCCTTTTCCTGGATGGCCCTGAGCAGTTTGACCTGCATGCCCAGGGGCAGGTCCGCGACTTCATCAAGGAACAGGGTCCCTGCATTCGCTGCCTGGAATAACCCGGGTTTGTCTTCGATGGCGCCGCTGAAGCTGCCTTTGCGGTGACCGAAAAATTCGCTTTCCATCAGGTCCGTCGGGATGGCCCCGCAGTTGACGGGGATGAAAGGCTGGCTGGCGCGTGGGCCTTGATCGTGAATCAGCCGGGCAACCAGCTCTTTGCCACTACCTGATTCGCCGCTGATGTACACCGCAGCCTGGCTTTGGGCCAGTTTGTCGATCTGCTGGCGCAGGCTACGGATGGGCAGCGAATCACCCAGCAGGCGCCGGAGCCGGCAGGGGGGAGCCGGAATATGCTGGGAAGTCTTCAACGTCGTGTCCGTCCGTGGGCTAACGTTTGTCGCCGCTACTTGAGTAGCGGCAGGTAATGCCTCAACGATCCCGCGAGCTTGGGCCTTGCTCAAGGTGGCCCTGGCTGCAATACCACTGTTGCTGCAGGCTCAGGGCGCGGTCGCGTGGCAGGTGAACACCGCAGTGGGCGCAACGGACCATGGGTGGGGCATTTTGCTCGCTGGGTGTCGGGCGGGAGGCGTCGGCGGGGCGCTTGAACTTGCGCCAGAACCATACCGCAGCAGCAATCAGGGCAATCCAGAACAGTAAACGAAGCATGGTCAGCGGCTTTTTGGGAGGATGATTGGGCAGTTTAGCCAAGGTCTCATCCAGCGCACAGCGCTATAAAATCCGGAAATAAAAAAGGAGACTCGAAAGTCTCCTTTTGTGTACCTGGCGGGTATCAGTCGAACACGCCGAAGGTCATGTAGCTGAACCAGGAGCGGTCGTCGTTGCTGCCTTCCGCTTCGTGTTGCTCTTCTTCGACAGCATCGCCGTCTTGTGGCTTGAGCTCGGCCGGGATGGAGTCCTTGGCATCCTGATACTGCTTCATGATGTCCTGGTTGGCGCGGGTTTCACCCGGCGGCAGCGGCGGACGGGACTCGATCAGGCCCAAGGTGGCCTTGCTGGCCCACGAACGGTTGTCGGCTTCGGCAACCCGTGGCACGAACTGACCGTCCACCAGGCTTGAGTGATTCGGGTAGTTCAGCTTCAGGGTTTCCAGGCTGGTATTGGCCAACTCGTCCAGGTGCAGGCGCTGGTAGGCTTCGACCATCACGGCCAAGCCATCACCGACCGACGGTGTTTCCTGGAAGTTTTCCACCACGTAGCGACCGCGGTTGGCCGCTGCGACATAGGCCTGACGGGTCAGGTAGTAGTCGGCAACGTGGATTTCGTAGGAGGCCAGCAGGTTGCGCAGGTAGATCATGCGCTGCTTGGCGTCCGGCGCGTAGCGGCTGTTGGGGTAGCGGCTGGTGAGCTGGGCGAATTCGTTGTACGAGTCGCGGGCTGCACCTGGGTCACGCTTGGTCATGTCCAGCGGCAGGAAGCGCGCCAGCAGGCCAACATCCTGGTCAAACGAGGTCAGGCCCTTGAGGTAATAGGCATAGTCGACGTTCGGGTGCTGGGGGTGCAGGCGGATGAAGCGCTCGGCAGCCGACTTGGCAGCCTCGGGCTCGGCGTTCTTGTAGTTCGCATAAATCAGTTCGAGTTGAGCCTGGTCCGCATAGCGACCGAAGGGATAACGCGACTCCAGGGCCTTCAGCTTGGCTGTGGCCGCGGTGTAGCTGTTGTTGTCCAGATCGGTCTGAGCCTGCTGGTACAGCTCGACTTCGCTGAGGTTTTCGTCTACGACTTCCTTCGACGAGCAAGCAGCGGTCAATGCGAGGATGGCGATCAGCAGCAGGTGTTTCACTTGCATGGCGGCTTGCGTCCCTATGACGGCCGCTGTCTTGGGCGGGGCCGTCCTGTTATGATGAGTGCCCCGTTGAATAGCCTCGGGGCAAAAGACGCCGTATTTAACCACAAGCGCGCAGCCGAAACCAAAGGCTGTGCCGACGCCTAGTCTGAGCATGTCCGATAAAATTGAACTTCGCGCAGAGGTGCCGTCCGAATTGGGCGGCCAACGCCTCGATCAAGTCGCCGCACAATTATTCGCTGAGCACTCGCGCTCGCGCCTTTCCGCCTGGATCAAAGACGGCCGCCTGACTGTGGATGGGGCGGTTATCCGCCCGCGAGACATTGTCCATGGTGGCGCCATCCTTGAGTTGACCGCCGAGCAGGAAGCTCAGGGCGAATGGATCGCTCAAGACATCGCCCTGGACATCGTCTATGAAGATGACGACATCCTGGTGATCAACAAGCCTGCCGGCCTGGTGGTGCATCCTGCCGCCGGTCACGCCGACGGCACGTTGCTCAACGCCTTGCTGCACCACGTGCCGGACATCATCAATGTTCCGCGCGCTGGTATCGTGCACCGTCTGGACAAGGACACCACCGGTTTGATGGTGGTGGCCAAGACCATTCAGGCGCAGACGCAACTGGTTACACAGTTGCAGAGCCGCAGTGTCAGCCGGATCTACGAGTGCATCGTGATTGGTGTGGTCACCGCCGGCGGCAAGATCAACGCGCCGATCGGTCGTCACGGCCAGCAGCGCCAGCGCATGGCGGTGATGGAAGGCGGCAAGCAGGCGGTCAGCCACTACCGTGTGCTCGAGCGTTTCCGCTCCCACACCCACGTGCGGGTCAAGCTGGAAACCGGTCGAACCCACCAGATTCGGGTGCACATGGCCCACATCAACTTCCCGTTGGTCGGAGACCCTGCCTACGGCGGTCGCTTCCGTATCCCGCCGGCTGCCAGTGTGACCATGGTCGAGTCGCTGAAACACTTCCCGCGTCAGGCGCTGCATGCGCGTTTCCTGGAACTGGATCATCCGACCACCGGCAAGCGCATGAGCTGGGAATCGCCACTACCGGAAGATTTCGTCTGGTTGCTGACGCTGCTCAAGCAGGACCGTGAGGCGTTCATCGGATGAGTGACTGGCTGATTCCTGACTGGCCGCTGCCTGCCGGGGTCAAAGCCTGTGTCACCACCCGTGCGGGCGGCGTCAGCCTGACGCCGTTCGACAGCCTCAACCTGGGCGATCATGTCGATGACAGCCCTGCGGCAGTGGCCGAGAATCGCCGGCGCCTGACGGATCACTTTGCGATACAACCGGCCTGGTTACAGCAGGTGCACGGTGTTGCCGTGGCTCACGCTGACCCGGCCCTGGTCGCGACCGCGGACGCCAGCTGGACGGCCACGCCTGGCATCGCCTGCACGGTGATGACGGCCGATTGCCTGCCTGTGTTGTTCTGTGATCGTGCCGGTAGCCGTGTTGCGGCAGCTCATGCCGGCTGGCGCGGATTAGCCGCAGGCGTGCTGGAGGCGACGCTCGACAGCCTCGCCGTGGATCCGGCGCAAGTGCTGGTCTGGCTCGGTCCGGCCATTGGCCCGAGGGCCTTTGAAGTGGGTCCGGAAGTTCGCGAAGTGTTCATCGCGCAACTTGCAGAAACACATCAGGCTTTTGTGCCCAGTCATAATGCTGGCAAGTACCTGGCCGACATCTACCTGCTGGCGCGCTTGCGCCTCAAAGCCCGCGGCGTCAACGCCGTGTACGGTGGCGGCTGGTGTACCGTGACCGACCCACGCTTCTTTTCCTACCGCCGTGCGCCACGCACCGGCCGGTTTGCCTCCCTGATCTGGCTCGAACGCTAGACTCTCCTGACCTGCATCAACTGCACGACGCTTGAATCTTCCAGAATCGACCGCATCTAGTGGGGTATCTGGCAGGTTTCTCTATTTAGGTGTGTCCATCGCTCCGGCCTGCTCAAAAGGAAGGTGACCAATGCGTATAGACCGTTTAACCAGCAAATTGCAGTTAGCCTTATCCGATGCCCAATCCCTGGCCGTTGGCCTCGATCATCCGGGCATTGAACCTGCGCACCTGATGCAAGCACTGCTTGAACAGCAGGGTGGCTCGATCAAGCCGCTGCTGATGCAAGTGGGCTTCGACGTCAACAGCCTGCGCAGCGCGTTGAGCAAAGAGCTCGACCAATTGCCAAAAATCCAGAATCCGACTGGCGACGTGAACATGTCGCAGGACCTCGCGCGCCTGCTCAACCAGGCCGATCGCCTGGCCCAGCAAAAAGGTGATCAGTTCATCTCCAGCGAGCTGGTGCTGCTCGCCGCCATGGACGAGAACAGCAAACTCGGCAAGTTGCTGCTCGGCCAGGGCGTGAGCAAGAAAGCCCTGGAGAATGCGATCACCAACCTGCGTGGTGGTGAAGCAGTGAACGACCCGAATGCCGAGGAATCGCGCCAGGCGCTGGATAAATACACGGTCGACCTGACCAAGCGCGCCGAAGACGGCAAGCTCGATCCGGTGATCGGTCGTGATGACGAAATTCGCCGGACCATCCAGGTCCTGCAGCGCCGGACCAAAAACAACCCGGTGCTGATCGGTGAGCCGGGTGTGGGTAAAACCGCGATTGCCGAAGGCCTGGCCCAGCGCATCATCAATGGTGAGGTGCCAGACGGCCTGCGTGGCAAGCGCCTGCTGTCGCTGGATATGGGCGCGCTGATTGCCGGTGCCAAGTACCGTGGCGAGTTTGAAGAACGCCTCAAAGGCCTGCTCAACGAACTGTCGAAGCAGGAAGGGCAGATCATTCTTTTCATCGACGAACTGCACACCATGGTCGGCGCCGGTAAAGGCGAAGGCTCGATGGATGCCGGTAACATGCTCAAGCCGGCCCTCGCCCGGGGTGAGCTGCACTGCGTCGGCGCGACCACGCTCAACGAGTACCGTCAATATATAGAGAAGGACGCGGCCCTGGAGCGACGCTTCCAGAAAGTCCTGGTGGATGAGCCAAGCGAGGAAGACACCATCGCTATCCTGCGTGGCCTGAAAGAGCGCTACGAGGTTCACCACAAGGTGGCGATCACGGACGGTGCGATCATTGCGGCGGCCAAGCTGAGCCATCGCTATATCACCGACCGGCAGTTGCCGGACAAGGCCATCGACCTGATCGACGAAGCGGCCAGCCGCATTCGCATGGAAATCGACTCCAAGCCCGAAGTGCTGGATCGCCTGGAGCGGCGCCTGATTCAACTCAAGGTCGAATCCCAGGCCCTGAAGAAAGAAGATGACGAAGCGGCGATCAAGCGCCTGGAAAAACTCCAGGAAGAGATTGTCCGGTTGGAACGCGAGTATTCCGACCTGGAGGAAATCTGGACCTCGGAGAAAGCGGAAGTGCAGGGTTCTGCGCAGATCCAGCAGAAAATCGAGCAGTCGCGCCAGGAACTGGAAACTGCCCGCCGCAAAGGTGACCTGAATCGCATGGCCGAGTTGCAGTACGGGGTGATCCCGGACCTGGAGCGCAGCCTGCAAATGGTCGACCAGCATGGCAAGAGCGAAAACCAGTTGCTGCGCAGCAAGGTGACTGAAGAAGAAATTGCCGAAGTCGTGTCGAAATGGACCGGTATCCCGGTGTCGAAAATGCTCGAGGGTGAGCGCGACAAGCTGATGAAGATGGAAAGCCTGTTGCACCAACGTGTGATCGGCCAGAACGAAGCCGTGGTGGCTGTGGCCAACGCGGTGCGGCGTTCGCGCGCCGGGTTGTCCGACCCTAACCGCCCAAGTGGTTCGTTCATGTTCCTCGGCCCGACTGGCGTGGGCAAGACCGAGCTGTGCAAGGCGCTGGCCGAGTTCCTGTTTGATACGGAAGAGTCGATGGTGCGCATCGACATGTCCGAGTTCATGGAGAAACATTCCGTGGCGCGGCTGATCGGGGCACCACCAGGCTACGTGGGTTACGAGGAGGGCGGTTACCTGACCGAAGCGGTACGTCGCAAGCCGTACTCGGTGATCCTCCTGGACGAGGTCGAGAAGGCCCACCCGGATGTGTTCAACGTATTGCTGCAAGTGCTGGAAGACGGTCGCCTGACCGACAGTCACGGACGCACCGTGGATTTCCGTAATACGGTGATCGTCATGACGTCGAACCTGGGCTCGGTACAGATCCAGGAACTGGTGGGTGATCGTGAGGCGCAACGTGCCGCGGTGATGGATGCGGTGTCGACACACTTCCGTCCGGAGTTCATCAACCGGATCGACGAAGTGGTGATCTTCGAGCCTCTGGCCCGTGATCAGATTGCCGGCATCACTGAAATCCAGTTGGGCCGCCTGGGCAGCCGTCTGGCTGAGCGTGAGCTGAAGCTGGAACTGAGCAGCGAAGCGTTGGATAAGTTGATCGCGGTGGGTTACGACCCGGTCTATGGCGCACGGCCGCTCAAACGAGCGATCCAGCGCTGGATCGAAAACCCGCTGGCCCAGCTAATTCTGTCGGGCAGCTTCCTGCCAGGCACCAGCGTAACGGCCACCGTGGTGAACGACGAAATCGTGTTCAACTGAGGCGTAATTGCCGTAAAAGAGCAGAGGCCCCGCATTGCGGGGCCTTTTTTTTCACAGGGTGTTGAACTGTAAGGAAAAGGCTTGTAAAGTGCGCCCCGCAGTAAGTCGCCCCAAGGGTTTCCACTCCCCAAGTAGAAATCTGAAATAAGTTGCAAATCATTGTCTTGAAAGCAATTTAGGGGGTTGACAGAGGTGTTTAAGGTTGTAGAATAGCGCGCCTCAGACACACGAACGCAGCAATGCGAACGGGTCGAAGAGAACGCAGTAAAGCTTCAAATGTTGTGATTGAAATATGTAGTTCCGTGATAGCTCAGTCGGTAGAGCAAATGACTGTTAATCATTGGGTCCCAGGTTCGAGTCCTGGTCACGGAGCCAATTTCAAACCGGGGTATAGCGCAGTCCGGTAGCGCGCCTGCTTTGGGAGCAGGATGTCAGGAGTTCGAATCCCCTTACCCCGACCATTTTTGGGTCGTTAGCTCAGTTGGTAGAGCAGTTGGCTTTTAACCAATTGGTCGTAGGTTCGAATCCCACACGACCCACCATTTTTGAAACCAGTTAACGCTGGAATCGAATCTTAAGATCAGAGGCCAAAAGCGCTGATCGAAGAAGGCGACTTGTAAAGGTCGCCTTTTTTTTACCGGGGTATAGCGCAGTCCGGTAGCGCGCCTGCTTTGGGAGCAGGATGTCAGGAGTTCGAATCCCCTTACCCCGACCATATTAAAAATCCTCGTATCGAAAGATACGGGGATTTTTTTTGCCTGCACAAAATCCCGACGTGCCGCAGACCTCTAATGTGGGAGCGGGCTTGCCCGCGAAAGCGGTATATCAGTCACAGTCGATGTTGAATGTGCTGCCGTTATCGCGAGCAAGCGTTACATCGGGTCCTCAGTGCAATTTCAGGCGGGGCTCGGTGCCGCGTCCAATCTTGCTGCCCAGCATCAGCATCGCCGTGCGGAACGGCCCGTACAGCGCTACTTGGTGCATGCGGTACAGCGACACGTAGAACATCCGCGCCAGCCAGCCCTCCAGCATCACGCTGCCCGTCAGGTTGCCCATCAAGTTACCCACAGCCGAAAACCGCGACAGCGAGATCAACGATCCGTAATCGGTGTACTTGTAGGACGGCAGTGGTTTGCCTTCGATCCGCAGTTTCAACGATTTGGCCAGTAGCGAAGCCTGCTGGTGCGCAGCCTGGGCACGCGGCGGCACGTTGCGATCAGTCCCGGGTTGCGGGCAGGCGGCGCAATCACCGAAGGCGAAGATGTTCTCGTCGCGGGTGGTCTGCAGGGTCGGCAATACCTGCAGCTGGTTGATGCGGTTGGTTTCCAGGCCGTCGATATCCTTGAGGAAACCCGGGGCGCGGATCCCGGCCGCCCAGACTTTCAGGCTGGCTTTGATTACATTGCCATCGGCGGTGATCAGGCTATCGGCCGTCACTTCGCTGACCGCCGCGTTGGTCATGACATTGACCCCAAGTTTCTCCAGGGTTTTATGCACAGGACCGCCGATCCGGTCCGGCAGGGCCGGCAGCACTCGGGGACCAGCCTCGATCAGGGTGATGTGCATGTTTTCCGGCTTGATCCGGTCCAGGCCGTAGGCGGCCAGTTCATGGGCCGCGTTGTGCAGTTCGGCGGCCAACTCGACACCGGTGGCGCCAGCGCCGACGATGGCCACGCTGATTTGCTCGACCTTATCGGTCTGTCCGGCATGGGCACGCAGGTAATGGTTGAGCAGTTGCTGGTGGAAACGCTCGGCCTGTTTGCGGGTGTCGAGGAACAGGCAGTGCTGGGCCGCGCCCAGGGTGCCGAAGTCGTTGGTGGTGCTGCCTACCGAGATTACCAGCGAGTCGTAGGACACTTCACGAGCCGGTACCAGCTCCAGGCCGGCTTCGTCGTAGGTAGCGGCCAGCTGGATTTTCTTCTGCGCGCGATCGAGCCCGCTCATGCGCCCCAGTTGGAACTCGAAGTGGTTCCATTTGGCCTGGGCGACATAGTTGAGTTCGTCTTCGGAAGAGTTCAGCGAACCGGCGGCCACTTCATGCAGCAGCGGTTTCCAGATGTGGGTCAGGTTGGCGTCGACCAGCATCACACTGGCCGTGCCACGCTTGCCCAGAGTCTTACCCAGACGGGTAGCCAACTCCAGACCGCCGGCGCCGCCGCCAACGATGACAATACGATGAGTCATGGGGATATCTCGCAAGGCTAAAGGAAATCGGTGCAGTTAACCGAGCGAGCGCCACGCAGCTCATAGCGTCAGGTAACTGATAAAACGGCTCAGCAGGCCCAGGCCAATGGTCACCGCCAGGACTATCACCAGGAGCATCCACGGCCGAAAAGGCCGGCGCTCGACTTGGTGCTGGGACAGGTGCAGGTACTCTTCGACATGCTGTTGGTCGTCTGGGTTCAGGCGGCTGGTCATATCAAGGCCTCGTCAGGTAGATAGACGTTGCTAAAGGTGTAGAAGCTACAGCGCACGGCCAAGTCAGCCGCCAGTATTGAAGGGAGCATAGCCGCTCACTGGCACGGGCTCGACACACAGCCTGTCATCCAGGCGAATGATGCCACTTTGTATCACCCGCGCGGTAATCCCGCCATGGCCGCGCACGGCCTGGAAAGTCCCTGGGCCGAGGTTCTGTTCGAGCCTGGCGCAGGGCTGGCACCAGCCCGTGGTTTCGAAGATGGCCTGGCCAATTCGGAAGCGCCGGCCCTTGAGGCTGAACAGATTGATCCCGCTGACCACAATATTGCGGCGCAAGTCCTGGGGTTGGATCGGCTGGTCTGCAGGGCGTTCCATCAAGGAACTGATCACGGCCAGGTGTTCCCACTGGATCAGCGTGACCTGCCGCGCATTGCGCACCCCGGGCCGCGCATGATCGCCCGTCAGGCCGGCCTCCAGGCGTGCTTCCACGGCATCGAGCGCGAGCATCGGCCCGCGCGATTGCGGGCGCACGCCCAGCCAACGCACGCGGCCTTGCTGGGGTACCGCGGCAATCAGCTCCTGCAACGGGCTCACAGGCTGATCCCGACGTCGAAGACGATACTGCGCCCCAGGTTACTGCGCAGGAAGTCCGGCGCGTCGGGATGGGCGAAGAGCACGCGGGCGAAGGTCGGGCCTACCAGTGAGAGCGAGCGCCAGCCCTGGCGCAGGTATTCGGTGGGGGGTGGGAAATGGCTGTTGAGGTCCAGCACTTCACGCTTGAGGCTGGCGAAAGCGATGATGTCCAGTTCACCCAGGTCCATGCCACGTTCTTTGTAGTTGTGCGCTTTTTTGCGCAGGGTCGGCGCCAGCCTGAGTAAAAACTCGTTGGCCGGAATCCGCTTGGGCTTGGCCTCGCGGCGCACCAACTGGCTCAGGGAGAACGCGCTGCGTCGGCGCTGCAGTTCATCGCGCCACTCGTCATTGAGCCGCCGACCTTCGTCGAGAACGAAGAACACTTCGAAATTGGCCTCGCGAAACAGCACGTCGGGCGGCTCGCCGGCGGGGCTGAACTCGTCGGCGCGGTAAGGAATGTTCAAGCCCTGCAACAGGCGCTGGCACACCCAACGCTCACGCTCCCATTTGCGGGCATTGGAGAGGAACGCGTTGGCCTGCTCGGCCGCGATGGTCAGCAGGCGTAAATAATCTGAATCATCCATAGGCCAAGCTTAGCGTTCAAATGCGTTCACAAAGAACACAATTTGTCGGACAGGCGCAAACTTTTGCATTCCCGTAAGCCTGGCTGGCGGGATGTCCTGGCGCGGCCGTGACTATGCGCGGGGCGGCTACCAGCTCATGCGCATGCCCAGATTGCCGGAGACGCCGTCCAGGTCGTTGCTGTCCAGATGGGTGTTGTAGTCGGCCCCCATGTAAACGCTGACACTCGAAGACAGCTTCGCCACCAGGCCCACGCCCAGATCCGCAGATGAAGACTCATGCTCGCTCTTGATCCGATCGATGTCGTCATAGGTGACGGTGTCGTAACCGCCGAAAGTTTTCCACAGGTTGGCCCGCAGATAGGGCTCGAGCGGGATGTCCTGTGCCACGAACCGCCCCTTGAGGCGGGCACCGAGGCGGCCGGTCCAGTAGTCCTGGGAGTCGAATGCGACATTGGAGATGCCATCGTTCTGCGAGTCCAGGTCAATTTGCTGGTTGATCACCTGCACCTGGGGCTCCAGCACCCAGTCTTGCGCGACGGCGATCGGGTATCCAGCCTCCACGGACAGCGCCAGCGCATGGCCATCGGTGTCGATCTTGACACCGCGATCGGAGCGGTTGTCGCCGTCCAGGCTCGACCACATCGCTACGGTATCGAGGTACCAGCCGCTGGGGTCGACCAGGGTCCAGTAGGCGCCTACCTGATCGCCGTCGAGCTTGACCCGGCCCGAGCGTCGATCCTCGAAGCCTTCGGCAAACCCATCGACGTCGCCTTGCAGATGACTGTGGCCGACAAAAAAACCGAAGCGTTGCAACTGTCCGCCGCTGGTCTGCGAGGCATACAGGTCATGGCCAATCTGAAAGCCCTGGAGCGAGCCGTCAAAGCTCGGGGCCACAGTGCCGGACCAGCTTTTTTGCAGATTACTGCCATACATACGGCCCCAGCCAGCAGGGACGGCGCCGGTTTCGCTCAGCAGGTTTTGCTCGCCCTGACGATCATGGAAGGTGCCCAAGGCTTGCATCGTCAGCAACTGGGCGGCGGGGAGGACCACGGAATACACCGGGACTTCCAGGCGATACAGGGGAATCGGATCGGCGCCGGCCACGGCCGTGGGGATCGGCGGCGTGCTGATGGCCGGTGTCGGCGAGGTCTGGGCCAGGGTTTGTGGCGGCGGCACCGGGTTCGGCTCGACGGGGGCTACTGGCCGCGCGGTCGGCGGTTCGACGGCGGGCTCATCCGGGTCAACCTCGGGCGCAGGCTGCTCGATCGGTGGCGGGGCCGGTGGCACCACCGGTGGGACAACTACGGGTGGAACGGTCGGCGGCGGCACTGCCACCACCGATGAGCGCAGGTACCAGTTGTTCTCGGAGCCTGCGGTGACCCCGCCCTTGAACAGGTAGTACTGATAGGCACCGGCAGACAGCGAGCCCTTCAAGGCAAAGGCATCGCTGCTGCTGGTGGCGCCGTTCTGGGCCTGCACCACCGCGATCCCGTTCTGGCGGGTCAAACCGCCCAGGCCACCGAGGTTGGTGATGCCCAGTTGGGTGTTACCACTGAGGGTGCCTTGGGACACCACCAGCTTGTCACTGGCAGAGTTGTCGGTACCCAGCACGGTTTGCAGCAACAGTTGCCCGTTGTTGCCAACGTAGTTGCCATGGACGGTCAGTGCATCGCTGGCACTGCTGCTGCCGTTGGTCATGTCGATGATTCCGGCGTTGCTCAGTGTCGTCCGTTGGCCGGCGGTGTAGGGGCGGATAGCGCCTTGGGTCACGGCTAGGGTACTGCTGCCGTCAATGGCAAATATGCCCGTGGCGCTGGCGCTGTCTCCGAGGAAAAAATCCCCCGCCAGGGTAAAGTGCGAGCGGTTGCCCAGGCTCACTGACTCCCAGCCGACATAACGTGCGGCGCCTGCTGAGGTGCTGTTGTCGAAGCTCAGGCGGTCAGTGCCCAGCCCACCGTCCACGGAGGGGGTGGAGGCGAGTGTGTTCTCGGAGAGATTGCTCAACAGGGCACTGTCGTCGCCGTCACCCATGAGGATGGCGGAGTTGATCTGTCCGCCGTTGCCCCAGGTGAAGCGGTCGTTGCCAGCGCTGGCGCGGATCTGCCCGGCAATCACCCCGCCAGAAACGCTGATGATGTCATCGCCGCCGCTGGTGCTGATGTTGCCGCCGATCGAGCCCGCTGACACGGTGATGGTATCCCGGCCAAACGCGGTGACCAGGTTGCCGATAATCCGCCCCCCCGACATATCAAAAATGTTGTTATCGAGTTTCATGTCGACGCGGCCGATGGTGCCCCCGGTCATCGTCGCCACATCGCCATCCTCGAAGGCCCCGACGATGGTGCCCGCGGTCATCAGAAAACGATCTCGACCGTCGCCCTGGGCCAGCGACTGGATCTGCCCGCCGGTCATTTTGAACTCATCGATGCCGTTGCCCTGGTAGACCGCGCCAGTGATCTGTCCGGCGTTGATCTCCAGGGAGTCGCTGCCATCGCCCTGGTCCAGCGAGCCGGCAATGGTGCCGGAATCCATCAACACCCGGTCCGCTCCGGCGCCGAACGTGACGTCGCCATTGATCGCGCCGGAGCCGTTGGCCGGGAAGGTCAGGGAGTTGTTGCCCAGGGTGTCGGTGAGTGGACCGCTGGCGCCACTGGCGCACGTATGGCCGGTATCACCGGTGCCGGGGAGCAGGGTACAAGCCGCCTCGACGACGGGACTGGCGAGCAGCAAGAGGGAGGTGCACGACAGGAGCGTGCTAAGCCTTGGATGAAGGTGCATGACAGTGTCCCTACTGAAGGAGTGATGGCATCGTCCTGATGGTTTAAGGCCTGGCTTCACCCATGTTCACGCTTCACTGCAGCCGTTGCCCTAACGCGCTGAAAACTGATTCATCAGTCAGGTACAAGGTGTAGACGGTTAATTTCGCCAGTGTGGCTTTTTTCGACCAGCGGGCTGTCACTGCTCCCGGCCTTGATCCCTGGGATGTTCTGCAATCCACTCGCTGCACAAAATGGATAGCGATCTGCGCAAAGCGGATATTGCCGCGCCACTGGCCTCTCTACCCTCGGTGATACGCACGCTTACCCCGTGACCGATGCTCTTAAAAAAACAACAACAAGAGACAGATGCCATGCGCAAGATCGACGTACATGAGCTGATCGACAACGCTCGTTTCAACCGCTTCCACTGGATGGTGCTGTTCTGGTGTGCCCTGATCATCATCTTCGATGGCTACGATCTGGTGATCTACGGCGTGGTCCTGCCGATGCTGATGAAAGAGTGGGGGCTGAGTCCTTTGCAGGCCGGTGCCCTGGGCAGTTACGCGCTGTTCGGGATGATGTTCGGCGCGCTGTTTTTCGGCCCGCTGTCGGACCGGATCGGCCGCAAGAAAGCCATTACCCTGTGTGTGATCCTGTTCAGCGGTTTCACCGTGCTCAACGGGTTTGCCCGCAACCCGACGGAGTTCGGGATCTGCCGGTTCATCGCTGGGCTGGGCATCGGCGGGGTCATGCCCAACGTGGTGGCGCTGATGAACGAATACGCGCCGAAAAAAATCCGCAGCACCCTGGTGGCGATCATGTTCAGCGGCTACTCGGTCGGCGGCATGCTGTCGGCCGGGCTGGGGATTGTGTTGATCCCGAGTTTTGGCTGGCAGTCGGTGTTCTACGTCGCGGTGCTGCCGTTGTTGATGCTGCCGCTGATCATGTACTTCTTGCCTGAGTCGGTGGGTTTCATGCTGCGCCAGGGGCGCAATGAAGAGGCACGCAAGGTCCTCGAGCGAGTGGAGCCGACGTACGTTGGGCACAGCAGCGATCAACTGCAGATGAGCGAAGTGAAGGGCACGGGAACCCCGGTGCTGCAGTTGTTTCGCGAAGGTCGGGCGCTGCGCACGCTGATGCTGTGGCTGGCATTTTTCTGCTGCCTGTTGATGGTTTATGCCTTGAGTTCCTGGCTGCCGAAGCTGATGGCCAACGCTGGCTATAGTCTGGGCTCGAGCCTGTCGTTCCTGCTGGTGCTGAACTTCGGCGCAATCTTCGGCGCCGTCGGTGGCGGCGTGCTGGGCGACAAGCTGAACCTGCCGCGGGTGTTGGCGGTGTTCTTCGCCATGGCGGCGGTGTCGATCACCTTGCTCGGTTTCAACAGCCCGATGCCTTTGCTGTACCTGCTGATCGCCATTGCCGGTGCCACCACCATCGGTTCGCAGATCCTGCTGTACGCCTGCGCCGCACAGTTCTACTCCATGACGATCCGCTCCACCGGCTTGGGCTGGGCCTCCGGTATCGGTCGCAACGGTGCTATTGTCGGTCCATTGCTCGGTGGTGCCCTGCTGGGGATCAACTTGCCGTTGCAACTCAACTTCATGGCGTTTGCCCTGCCGGGTGCGGTAGCTGCCATTGCCATGACCGTGTTTGCCATCAGTAACCAGCGCAGCGCATCGAGCGCTACCAGCGCGCTGTCGCCATCGGGTGCCTGAAGCATGAAAGGGCTATTGCGGGACTTTTCGCTGTCGGCGGCAGTCGCCGGTTTTATTGCCACGGTGATTTCCTATGCCGGCCCCCTGGTGATCATTTTCCAGGCGGCCGACGCCGCCCATCTGTCGCGCGAGGTGCTGTCGTCCTGGGTCTGGGCGATTTCCATTGGCAGTGCGCTGTTGGGCATCGGCTTGAGTCTGCGCTACCGCGTGCCGGTGATCATCGCCTGGTCGGCGCCGGGATCGGCGCTGCTGGTGGCGCTGTTACCGGGGATCAGCATGCCGGAAGCGGTGGGGGCGTATCTGGTCAGCAGCCTGATCATCTTTTTGATCGGGGTCTCGGGCGCGTTCGACCGGATCATCAGCAAGCTGCCGGCCGCCATTGCCGCAGCCATGCTGGCGGGGATTCTGTTCAGCTTCGGCACCGGTCTGTTCGTGTCGTTGCAGGGCAAGCCGTGGCTGGTGCTGGCGATGTTTGCCACCTACCTGATGTGCAAGCGCCTGATGCCGCGTTACGCGGTGTTGATGGTGCTGCTGGTGGGTTGCTCCATGGCCTTGCTCGCCGGGGACCTGCGGGTCGACGCACTGGTGATCGGCCTGGCTACGCCGGTCTGGATAACCCCGCAATTCAGCCTGAGCGCGACCTTGAACATCGCGTTGCCGCTGGTGATGGTGGCACTGACGGGGCAGTTTGTCCCCGGCATGGCGGTGCTGCGAGCCAGCGGTTATTCGACCCCCGCCAGCCCGATCATCGCCAGCAGCGCGTTGGGTACGGCGTTGCTCGCACCCTTTGGCTGCCACGGTTTGAACCTGGCGGCGATCACCGCGGCGATCTGCACCGGCCGTGAATCTCACGAGGACCCAGGCAAGCGGTATGTCGCCGGGGTCGTCGGCGGCTTGTGTTACCTGGTGCTGGGGATCTTCGGCGCAACCCTGGTCTCGCTGTTTTCGGCCTTTCCCAAAGAGCTGATCGCGGCCCTCGCCGGGCTGGCGCTGTTCGGGGCGATTGCCGGGGCATTGGCGGGTGCGATGGCGGTGCCCAACGATCGCGAAGCGGCGCTGGTGACCTTTCTGGCGACGGCCTCGGGGATGTCGCTGTTCGGTTTGTCCGCCGCGTTCTGGGGACTGATCTTCGGCATGCTCACCCACCTGCTGTTGAACGCGCGCCGCGCCGCTCCAGGGGCCAAGGCAACGCCCGCCCCGGAGTCTGTGCGCTGACCGCACTGGACTGATTCCTACCCGCTTGACCTTCCCCCGCAGCGCCAGTGCTGCGGGCGGATCACTGCACCCTGTCGATCAATAACAATAAGAGCAAAACGATGAAACAGACTCTCGCCACAACCGCTTCGCTGTTGTCCCTGACGCTCGTCTCGGGTTTTTCCGACCGTGCGCTGGCCGCCGACAATAGCTTGGTAAAAGACACCACTGCGACCTTGCAGGCGCGCAATTATTATTTCAGCCGCGACTTCTCGGACATCGTCGGCGCCAATCAGCAGTCCAAGGCCGAGGAGTGGGCCCAGGGCTTCATTTTCAACCTCAAGTCCGGCTACACCCCGGGTACCCTCGGGGTGGGCGTGGATGTCATCGGCCTACTGGGCCTCAAGCTCGACAGCAGCCCGGACCGGGTTAACACTGGCCTGCTACCGGTGCAGGACGATGGCCGCGCGGCCAATGACTACAGTCGCCTGGGCGCGGCGCTGAAAGTGCGTTACTCGAAAACCGAATTCAAGGTCGGCGAGCTGCAACCCAACCTGCCGGTGCTGGCCTTCAGCGACATCCGCTTGCTGCCACCCAGTTACCAGGGGGCGAGCATCAGCTCCAGCGAACTCAATGGCCTGACCGTACAGGGCGGTCACCTGAACTCCACCAGCCTGCGCAACGAGTCCGGCGATGAAAAGATGCAGGCCATGCTGGGGCATGTGCCACAGCGCCAGGTCAGCAGCGACGGCTTCAACTTTGCCGGGGCCGACTACGCGTTCAATGACAAGCGCAGCTCGCTCAGTGCCTGGTACGGGCAACTGGAAGATATCTACAACCAACGCTTTCTCGGGCTCAAACACAGTGAGCCGCTAGGGGACTGGACCTTGGGCGCGAACCTGGGCTACTACGATTCGAAGCAAGACGGCAAACAGCTGCTGGGCAATATCGACAACCAGGCGTTCTTCTCCCTGCTGTCGGCCAAACGTGGTGGCCACACCTTCTACCTCGGTTACCAGGGCATGTTTGGTGACAGTGCCTTCCCACGCGTCTTTGCCAATATCTCGCCACTGGGCAACGAGGTGCCCACCTACGAGTTTGCCTACACCGACGAACGGTCCTGGCAGGTACGTTACGACTATGACTTTGCGGCGCTCGGTGTGCCCGGGCTGACCAGTACCGTGCGTTACATCACCGGCAATAATGTCGACACCGGCAAAGGCTATGAAGGCAAGGATCGCGAGCGCGACCTGGATCTGGGTTACGTGCTGCAGAGCGGCAGCCTCAAGGGCCTGGGGATTCGAGTGCGCAATGCGATGGCGCGGTCCAACTACCGCAGTGACATCGACGAAAACCGCCTGATCCTCAGTTACACCTGGACCCTGTTATGAGCCGCTGCAGTCGCCCATGACCTGGTAAGACACCCGGTGGGTCTGGCCCTGGTGGTCGACATAGACCATGCTCGCCGGCACCACGCCGCAACCGCTGGCAGTGTCGGAGACTGAAACCACCTTGGCAATGTCCAGCGGCTGCGCGGGGTCGTAGGGAGTGGCAGGCGGTTCGTTACCGGCGGCCATGGCCGAGGTGGCAACCAGGGCCAGCAACAGGCTGATCAGGCTTTTCATCTTGCGGTACTCCGTGTGGATCTCGATACCTGAAGTTTAGTCTTCGCCGGCCGCTGAAAAAGGGGGTAAAACCGGATGCAGTGTTGCAGGAAACGTAACAGTCGCCGCCCTGGCAGGGCCCTTGGCTTTACGCCAGGGGGCAGCAGGGCGGTGTAGACTGATGGCCTGTTCGGTTTCGCCAAGGAGTCTGACGTGAAGGTCTGTGCAATAGGGTGGATGGAGGCCGCGGCATGATCGGTGCCGAACTGCTGTCACCGTTCACCCTCACGGTAGGGTGGTTGCTCTACGTGCCGGTGTTGCTCTGGGCCATCGCGCGCGCGCCCTGGGTCGAACTGTTCAGCGACAGCCGACGCCAGCACCTGCTGTTCGGCACGGTGTTCGCATTGTTCCTGCTCTGGCTGGTGCGGCGCGACTTCGACACCGGTGTGTCCTATCACTTCATCGGCATGACCGCCGTGACCCTGCTGCTCGACTGGCCGCTGGCGATCGTCGGCGGGCTGGTCGCCCAGGTCGGCCTGGTGTTGCTGGGGCGCCAGGACCTGGCGGCGATGGGGGTCAACGGTGCCTTGCTGATCCTGCTGCCGGTGCTGGTCACCGAAGGCTGCGCATTGCTGGTGGAGCGCGCGCAACCGCGTAATCCGTTTGTGTATATCTTTTGCTCGGGGTTTTTTGCCGCCGCCTTGTCTGCGCTGCTCTGCCTGTTGCTGGCGTTGGGCGTGCTGTGGTTCGACGAGCGTTTTGCACTGCCGGAATGGCTCGAGGATTTTGTCGGCTACCTGTGGCTGATCATCTTTCCCGAAGCCTTTATCAACGGCATGGTGATCAGCGCCCTGGTGGTGTTCTGCCCCGAGTGGCTGGAGACCTTCAACCGCACCCGTTACCTGTCGGCGCCGTGGAAGGACGATGACAAGTCTTGATCCTTATCAACAGGTCGCTGGACAGACGCACCTATGCTCCGAGAAATCCTCAGGAGCAGCGGCATGAGCGTTTACCAGTGGGCGAGGCAAGAGTTGCGCGACAGTCTGGCGTCGGCGGAGGCGGCCGGTTTTGAGCCGGGGTTGAGCCTGCGCGCCTTGCTCAGCGCGGTGGTCGAGGAGAGCAAGGGGGTGCGCAGTGTCGAGGACCTGGCCGATGAACTGCAGTTCCTGGCCGAGAACCTCGATGACAGTGCCGACTACAGCTTCATGCGGCCTTAGTGGCGCGGTTCGAAGTCTTCGCTGAACAGATCGTCTTCCGCGTCCGGGCTAACCGGGATCTTGTGTTCTTCCGAGGCCCAGGCGCCGAGGTCGATGAGTTTGCAGCGGTCCGAGCAAAACGGCCGGAAGGTGCTGCTGGCGCTCCATTCCACGGGGGCGCCGCAGGTTGGGCAGGTGACGACAGGGGGTTGGCTCATGACTGGCCTCCACGCAAAGTTAGGTAAAAGTGATGCAGGCGTTCGACTTCGCTGTGCAGCCAGGCGAGGTCGCGGTCATTGACCAGCACATCGTCGGCATGGCGGATGCGCTCCTGACGGCTGGACTGCGCCTTGAGAATCGCCTGGACCTGCTGTTCGCTGGTCTGGTCGCGCTGCAAGGTGCGTTCGATCTGCAGTTGTTCGGGGGCATCGATCACCAACACCCGTTGGGTCATGGCGTACTGCCCGGACTCGATCAGCAAGGGTGATACCAGAATCGCATACGGCGATTTTGCGCGTGCCAGGTGCGCGGCAATTTCCTCGGCGATCAATGGATGCAGGAGCTTTTCCAGCCAGCGGCGCTCCTCGGGGATTTCGAAGATCAGCTTGCGCAGTGCTGCCCGATCCAGTTGGCCGTCTGCCTGCAACACACCGTCACCGAAGTGCTCGGCGATCTGCGCCAGTGCCGGGCGGCCGGGCTCGACCACCCAGCGCGCAGCATGATCGGCATCCACCGCATGGATACCGAGGTCGATGAAATGCTGGGCCGCCGCGCTTTTGCCACTACCGATGCCACCGGTGAGGCCGAGAATCCAGGGTTGTTCCACAGGGATATTCATTGCAAACCGACAAACTGCCAATAGAAGTCGGTTATTTGACCACCCCAGAGCATGGCAATCCAGCCGGCAATTGCCAGATAGGGACCGAAGGGGATCGGCGTCGAGGTTTTCGCCCGTTTCCAGCGCAGCCAGAGCAGTCCGCTGACCGCCCCCACCAGCGAGGCCAGCAGGATCGTCAGCGGCAAGATCTGCCAGCCACCCCAGGCCCCCAGTAGTGCCAGGAGCTTGAAGTCGCCATGGCCGATGCCTTCCTTGCCGGTGATCAACTTGAACAGCCAATACACCGTCCACAAGCTCAGGTAGCCGGCTACGGCGCCCCACACGGCGTCCTGGAGTGGCACGAACAGTTCGAACGCGTTGACGATCACCCCCAGCCACAGCAACGGCATGACCAGTACGTCGGGCAGTAACTGATGGTCGGCGTCGATCAGGCACAGGGCCAACAAGCCCCAGCTCAACACCAGTAGCCCCGCGGCCTGCCAGCCAAACCCCAGGTGCCAGGCGATAAAGCCCGAGAGCAGCGCGCAACTGAGTTCGATCAGCGGGTAACGGGCACTGATCGGGGTTTTGCAGCTAGCGCAGCGCCCGCGCAGCATCAGGTAGCTGAGCAGTGGAATATTCTCCCAGGCGCGCAGTGGATGGCTGCAGTGGGGGCAATGGGAGTGGGGCAGCATCAGGTTGTAGGTGGGGCCTGGGGCCTCGCCAGGCAACTCGAGGATCTCCCGGGCCTGCTGGCGCCAATCTCGAGCGAGCATGCTTGGCAGGCGCCAGACCAGGACGTTGAGAAAGCTGCCGACCACCAGCCCCAGCCCGAGGGCCAGGATCACGAAGGCCGTCGGGGAGCTGGCGAGAAATTCATTCAAGGGCATGTTCAGATCGCCGTACCAAGTTGGAAAATGGGCAGGTACATAGCAATCACCAGCCCGCCGACGATTACCCCAAGTACAGCCATGATAAGGGGTTCCAGCAGGCTGGTCAGGTGATCGACCAGGGTCTCGACGTCGTCTTCATAGTAGCTCGCGACGTTGCCGAGCATGTCGTCCAGCGCCCCAGATTCTTCGCCAATCGCGGTCATCTGGATCGCCAGGTTGGGAAATACCCCGCTGTTGCGCATCGCCACATGCAACTGCATGCCGCTACACACGTCCTCGCGGATCGCCAGCACTGCCTGTTTGAAAACCCGATTGCCCGTGGCCCCGGCCACCGAATTCAAAGCCTCCAGCAGCGGCACCCCGGCGGCGAAGGTAGTCGATAACGTGCGCGCATAGCGGGCGACCGCCGACTTGCGCAGCAGGGGGCCGACCACCGGCAGATCCAGCCAGCGCGTCTGTAGCCAGTCGCGAAACCTCGGGGAGCGGCGTTGGGTCTGGTGCACCCCCAACGCGGCAGCGAGCAGCCCACCTAGCAGCAGCCAGCCGCTGTGCCGGAGGAATTCGGCAAGCCCGATCACACCGCGGGTCAGTGCCGGAAGCTCGGCACCAAAACCCTGGAACATCACTTCGAACTGCGGCACCACCTTGAGCAACAGGATAGCGCTGACGATCACCGCGACCAGGAGCACCGCCAGCGGGTAGGTCATGGCTTTACGCACCCGCGCCTTGAGCCGTTGAGTTTTTTCCCGGTAACTCGCCACCCGCTCCAGCAAGGTGTCGAGGGCGCCGGCCTGCTCGCCGGCGTCAATCAGGTTGCAGTAGAGCTCGTCGAAGTGTTGCGGCTTTTTGCGCAGGGCGGTGGTCAGGCTGCTGCCGGCCATCACGTCCTGTCTCAAGTCCTCCAGCAGGCCCCGCATGCGTGGGTTGTCGAAGCCTTCGGCGATGATGTCGAAGGCCTGCAGCAGCGGCACACCGGCCTTGAGCATGGTCGCCATTTGCCTAGTGAAGAGCGCGATATCCTGGGCAGTAACCCGTTGGCCAGCGCTGAACAGGGGGGCGAATTTTTTGCGTACCTTGTCCGGGATGATGCCGCGCTGGCGCAACTGGGCCTTGATCAGGGCCGGAGTCTGCGCGCTCGATTCGCCGGACATTTTGCGGCCTGTTCTATCGGTGCCTTGCCAGGCGTACAGGCTGACCTTTGCTGCTTTGACCGCCATGACTCAATCCTTGATGACCTGTCGGGTGTTTGCCGGCGGACGCCGCGGCAAATCTGGCTTGCGCTGCAAAGCCTAGCCAAGGCCGGACGCTGTGGGCGCGCGCTGCAGTGACAAATAGTGTCAGTTAGTGCGGTTTTGCAAAGCCTTGGATGCGCGAAACCAGGTTTTGCTGCCCGGTTTGCAAGGGCTGGCGGACTTGGCATGGGCTGTGCGTTATCTGCTGCCGAGCATGAGCCTTCGCCTCATGCAGAAAGGGAGTTGTAGCGGTGAAGGGACAAAGGGGATTCAGCCTGATCGAACTGCTGGTCGTGGTGGCGATCATTGGCATTCTGGTCACGGTGGCGTTGCCGCTGTATTCCAAATATCAGGCGCGGGCCAAGGTCACGGCCGGACTGGCCGAGATCTCGGCGCTCAAGGTGCCATTCGAAGACGTCATCAACCAGGGGGCTGATCCGACCCTGGAACGACTCGGCGCCAGTGAGATCACCAGCCATTGCACCGTCTCGGCGGCGGGCAGTGGTGCTTCCGGGCTAGGCAGCCTCGGCTGCACCCTGGTGAATGCGCCAGGCCCGGTGCTCAACCGCACCCTCACCCTTTCACGCACCGAGGCGGGCGGCTGGAGTTGCGCGACCACGGTAGCTGCGGACTACTCCCCCAAAGGCTGTACCACCAGCGAGGGCTGATTCCGGCAACTTGCATGTCGAGAATGTCCGGGTCATGCAAATTGCATGATTCCGGGTTTTTGATTATTTTTTAAGTTATTGATAATTAAGGAGTTATTCCGAAGGTCAAAGTTGGCACAGCGTTCGCACTATTACCGGTAACCCTGCTGAGAAGGCAAACAGCAGACTTTCTGGAAAAACAGGAGTTACCCGTATGAAGAAGTTCGCTATCGCTACCGCAACTGCTACCGCTCTGACCCTGACTCTGGCCAACGCAGCTTTTGCGCAGACCACCCAAAACACCCAGTCGCCAATGGTGCTGGCTGCCGGTGAAGTGACCGAGGCGAAGGAAGCGACTTCCGACACCTGGATCACCACCAAAGTGAAGGCTGACCTGGTCACCGAGAAAGGCATTCCGGGTACCGATATCAAAGTCGAAACCAACAAAGGTGTGGTATCGCTGTCTTCCACCACTGCGGTGACCGAGTCGCAGAAAGCCACTGCGGTGAAAATCGCGAAAAACATCAAGGGCGTCACTGCCGTATCGGCTGACGGTCTGAAAGCCGAGTAAGGCGCAGGCTTCTCGCCTGGACTGGGAGAAGAAGCGGCAGGTGAGCCGAGTCATGCACCTGTCGCGACTCTAGTGTTCATGCGACCGACCACAGGGATGTGGTCTCCACAGGCCCCGACATTCGTGTCGGGGCCTGTTTTATTGGGCTGCGATAAAGTTGCGCGAGCCTTGGTTACTCAGCGTCCAGGTGCAGCGGCGTGATGACCCGGCCGTCACTTTCGGCCTGACCCAGGTTGGCATCGATGAAGTACACCCGGTCATCGGCCAGTTGGCCCTTGTCCACCAGGTAGTCCTTGATGCTGCTGGCGCGGTCCTGGCCCAGTTGACGCAACAGCACATCGCTGCCCGCCCAGAACGTGATGACCCCTTCACGCATTTTTGCGGCGCGCTCTTCCTTGCCCAGGTCCTTCCATTCAGCCGGTGGTTGGGTTTTCAGGCGAGTGCGGTAGATCCCTTCGAGCAACGGAGTTTTTTCCCCTTCCGGGACTTCCAGCAATGAAGCCTGGGCCGGTACCTTGTCGCCGCGACGCTGGAGAATCTTGTAGTAGTTGTACTGGTACTCGCGCTCCAGGCGCTGCTCGGCAATCAACGGGCCGTCACTGCTTTGCGCGGCGGTGCCTTCGATTTCCAGGCGCAGGGCCGGGCGCTCCTTGAGGGCGCTGGCCAGTTTGACCAATGCGCCCTCGGCATCCTTGCTCAGTTCGCTGGAGCCCGGTGCGAAGGACACGGTACCCAGGTCTTCGGAACCGCCGCCGGCGACCAACCCGCCGATCAGTTTGAATGGCGCAGCCGCCGCTTTTACGATCAGGTTGCGCAGGGTTTGCCAGACAATCGGCATCACACTGAACTGGGGGTTGTTGAGGTCGCCAGTGACCGGCAGTTCGATGGAAATCTTGCCGTCGACGTCCTTGAGCAAGGCCACGGCCAGTTTCAGCGGCAGGCTGACCGCATCCGGGCTGTCGACTTTCTCGCCCAGCTCCAACTGCTCGACCACCACTTTGTTATCCGCCTTGAGCTGGCCCTTGGTGATCCGGTAATGCAGGTCGAGATTGAGGCGACCCTTACGGATCCGGTAGCCGGCGAATTTGCCGGAGTAAGGGGTCAGGGTCGTCAGCTCGACTCGTTTGAAGCTGGTGGCGATATCCAGTGCTGCCATTGGGTCGAACGGATTGACGCTGCCCTTGATGGTCACCGGGGCGTAACGGTCGACCTTGCCTTTGACGTCCACCGAGGCCGGCTTGGCCTGGCGACTGTCGATGGTGCCGATCTGGCCATTGAGTTGTTGGATCGCGGTGGCGAAGTTCGGCGTCAGGCTGAAGTCGGCAAAGTTCGCCGAGCCGTCGTTGATCGCAATGCCACCGATGTGAATGCCCAGCGGCTTGTCCTGGCTGGTGGCAGGTTTGCCTGCCGTGGTTTTCGCCGTGCTGTCGGCTGGTTGCGGGATCAACAGGTCGTCGACGTTGGTGGTCCGATCATCATTGATCATGAACCGCACGTAGGGCTGCTGCAGGTTGATTCGATTGATCGACAGGCTGTCGCCGTGCTGATAGTTCAGCCCTTCGACCATGACCTTCTGCCACTTGAGGAAGTCACGGGATTTGAGGGTGTCGAGGGTGTGCAACTGGTCGACCTGGGCCTTGCCGGTGACGTTGAAGGCCAGGGGTTCAGTGCTCTTGAGATTGACGGCCAGGTCGCTGCCGAGCATCCCGGAGCGTAGTTCCAGAAGAATGAACGGGCTGATGTAGGACTGGGCGACCCGCAGGTCGATGTCCCGGGTCTGTACGTTGAGCCGGGCGCTGACCGGGGCCAGGTTGACTTCGCCGTCGGCCATCAGCTTGCCTTGCTTGCCCACGCCGGTATCGAGCTTGAGGGTAAAGGGCGAGCCATTGAGACTGTCGAAATTTTTCAGGTCCAGGTTCAGCGGGCCGACCTCCAGCGCCACCGCCGGTTTGACTTGGCGATCGGCCAGGTGCACCTGGTAATTGCGCAGCTCGACATCCTTGAGCAGCACCTGCCAGGGTTTGCTCGGCGCAGCGGGCTCGGGTTTAGGTGAGTCGGCCGCCGCCGGTGCATCCACCGCTTCGGCCTTGACCGCCGGCTTGGCTGGCTGGCTGGCGAACAGCTTCTGCCAGTCGAGTTGGCCATCGGCTTCGCGGGCGGCCCAAGTCTCCAGTTTCTGGCTGCGGATCTTGCCGACAATCACTTGTTGTTTAGCCAGGTCGATGCTGGTTTCGCTGATGTCCAGGCGTTCGAGACGGGCGAGTGGTCGGCCATCCGGGGCCTTGATGGCAAAGGGGGCGATGCTGGCCGAGGTGTTGCTCAGCAGCAGTTCGGTTTCCTTGGACAGGTTGAGCTTGTAGTCGGTGCTGAGGCTGACCGTGCCTTCTTCAAGTACCAGTGGCAGCGCGTCGCGCACATAGGGCCAAAAGGCTTTCATCTTGCCATCGGTGATTTTCAAGCTGCCTTCGGACGTGATGGGCACCAGGCTGATCTTGCCGCTCCAGTCGATCTGGCCACCGGCCGGACCAATCGCCACCAGGTTCATTTCGGCATTGTCTTCCGGCAAGGTGCTCAGGTTCTTGAGCTCGAAATCCAGTTTGTCGTAGAGGAATTCGATGGGTTCGCTCGGCCGCAAGTCCTGGAAGTGGATGTAGCCACGGGCCAGGTCGATACGGTCGATGCGCAGCGGGAAGGGCTTGGCCTCGGGGTCGGCCGGCGTCGGTTCACTGGCCGGCAGCTTGAACAGCTGGGTGAGGTTCAGGGTGCCGTCCTTGCTGAACAGCACCGAGGTTTTTGGCTTGTCCAGTTGCACATCGGCCAGGTGCAAGGCACGGGTCCAGAGGCTGTCGATCTGCAGGTCGGCGTATAAACGCTCGAAGCCGACGTGCTCCTTGCCAGGCTCGCCGATGTTCAGGCCCCACAAGGTCAGCTCCAGGCTGAACGGGTTGAACTCGATGCGTTGGATGCTGGCTGGCACCGCTGCGTAATTGGCCAATTGTTGATTGGCGATCCGCAAGGCGATACCCGGCAGAATCAGAAAGCCCAGCAAGCTGTAGAGGGCCAGAGCAGTCAACAAGGCGCCGATGGCGCGAATCAATCCTTTGGGCATGTGTGGCTTCATCTGTTTGAATCGGAGTGCCTTGGAGTATGGCATGCGATTCTGGTTCCGAAGCAATGACCTCGATCAGGATTATTCAGATTCCGGCGCCGCGACTCAGAGCTGCAGGATCAGGGTCTTGAGTGGTGGTTGCTGATCCATCGACGGGAAATCGGCGGCTGGCGGCAACACTGTGCATTCGCGCACCGGGCGCCCGGCCTTCTCCGCGCACCGCAGGACCTGCTCGCGCCAGTCGTCCATGCTGACTTTCGCCAGGTTGTTGCAGCAGATCAGTACACCATTGTCCGCGGTGCTGAGCAGCGCCGGTTTCAGCAGGCTCTGGTAGTCGCGCAGCAGGTCGACGGTGCCGAACGCGCTTTTCGCCCAGGCCGGTGGGTCGAGCAACACCAGATCGTACTGGCGCTGTTCCAGGCGTGGATAGCTGGGCAGCTTTTGCCCGCGGCGCTGGCTGATCGGCAGGCCGGCCAATTGACGGATTGCCGGGAAATAGTCGGACTGGACGAACTGCATGCTCGGCAACTGCGGATTGAGCTGGCCGTTTTCCCGGCCTACCGCCAGGTTGCCCTCGGCGAAATCCAGGTTGCACACTTCGCGCGCGCCACCGGCGGCGGCACTCAGGCCGACCCCACAGGTGTAGGCGAACAGGTTCAGCACACTCTTGCCCTGGCTGTGTTGCTTGACCCAGCCACGGGCATTGCGCAGGTCGAGAAACAGCAGCGGATCCTGCCCAGCGTGGCGCCCGCGCACCCGATAGTTCAGGCCCCACTCGTGGCCGACCATGTCTGCCAGTGCGGCCTCGTCGGCGCGGTACACGGTGTCTTCCCGGTCGATGCGCGAATTGCCCCGGGAGCGATCGTTGTAGACCAGCAGGGTGTCGAGGCCCAGCTGTTGATTGACCGTGGCGTGCAACGCCAGCAGGTCGTCGCGCTCCAGCGCCTGGTGAAAGCTCTGCACCAGCAACTGCGGACCGTAACGGTCGACGGTCAGGCCGCCGGCGCCTTCCTGGCTGCCATGGAACAGGCGGTAGCAGTCGGTGCCTTGCTGGTGAAGCTCGGCGAGCAAGTCTTGGCGATGATCGAGGGCGGCGCGCAGCGCCTGATTCAAGGAAGACATGCGTAGCGCCTTGCAGGGGGAATTGGGCGCGAGAGTTTAACAGCTATGGGGCTTCTCTGGAGGTGCGAGCACGTTTGCTCCCGGACCTACAACAGCCCCATACGTCGCTTGGCGCGCTGCACCGAGCCATTACGCACCGCCCAGCGCAGCATCGGCGCACTGCGGTTGATGCTGGCGCGGATCAGTTGGCGTTGCAGTGCGCTCTGGCTGACGTCGAGCATGGCGCTGGCCCAGTCCGGCAGCAGGTCGATCCCCGCCTGCATCATCAGCCCGCCGAAAGGTTTGGCGAGACGACTGGGGGCGGGGGCGTTCAGCAGCAGGCGCAATACTTCCCGACTGCGTTCGTCGCACAGCAGTTGTGGACGGATCCGTTGCAGGTAGTCGGCGACTTGCTGGCGCGAACGCGGCACCTCACGGGCGCCCAGGCGCTCAGCGACCAGCGCGATCTCGGCGTAGTAGCGGTCCTGGTCGGCGCCTGAGAGATGCGGATTGCGGTAGCGCAGGTGAGCGGCGAGAAAGTTGCTGACTTCGGCCACGTGCACCCAGGTCAGCAGGTCCGGGTCGCTGGCGGCGTAGGCTCGGCCATCGGGGGCGGTGCCGACCACTTGCAGATGGATGGTGCGGACTTTTTCGATCAGCCACTCGGCGTCCTGCCGTGAGCCGAAGGTGGTGCCGGAGATGAACTGCCCGGTGCGGCGCAGGCGCCCGAGCATGTCCTGGCGAAAGTTCGAATGGTCCCAGACCCCGGCCAGCGCCAGCGGGTGCAAGGCTTGCAGCATCAAGGCACTGATGCCGCCGATGAGCATGCTGCTGAAGTCCCCGTGGACCTGCCAGCTCACCGAGTCGGGGCCGAACAGGCCGGGATCGCCCTTGGGGTTCTCCAGGTCGAGCTTGCCCAGGGACAGTCCGCTCAGGCTCATGATCTGGGTTTCAATGCGGGTACGGATGAATTCCATGACAACTCGTTGGCGACAGCAGAAAAAGGCTGCGGCCCACAGGCCGCAGCGGACTCATTGATTCAGGCGCTTGTCGATCAGCCCCGCGACCACACTCGGGTCAGCCAGGGTCGAGGTGTCGCCGAGGCTGTCGAGCTCATTGCAGGCGATCTTGCGCAAGATGCGTCGCATGATCTTGCCTGAGCGGGTTTTCGGCAAGGCCGGCGCCCACTGGATCAGGTCCGGCTTGGCGAAGCTGCCGATTTCCTTGCTGACATGGGCCAGCAATTGTTGTTTCAGGGCTGCGTCGGGCTCGATGCCGTTCATCGGGGTAACGAAGGCGTAGATGCCCTGGCCTTTGACGTCGTGGGGGTAACCGACCACCGCCGCCTCGGCAATGCTGTCGTGCAGCACCAGGGCGCTTTCGACTTCGGCGGTGCCGATCCGGTGCCCGGAAACGTTGATCACATCGTCGATGCGCCCGGTGATCCAGTAATCGCCGTCCTCATCCCGGCGAGCGCCGTCACCGGTGAAGTAGTAGCCGGGGTAGGGCTTGAAGTAGGTATCGAGCATTCGCTGCGGGTCGCCGTAAACGCTGCGGATCTGCGCCGGCCAGCTGGACTTGAGCGCCAGCACGCCACTGCCGGGGCCGCTGATTTCCTGGCCTTGCTCATCGAGCAGCACCGGCTGTACACCGAACATTGGTTGTGTGGCGCAACCGGGTTTGATCCGTTGTGCGCTGACCAGCGGGCTGAGCATGATGCCGCCGGTTTCGGTCTGCCACCAGGTGTCGACGATCGGGCAGCGTTGTTCGCCGACGGCATTGAAATACCATTCCCAGGCTTCCGGGTTGATCGGTTCGCCGACGCTGCCCAGCAAGCGCAGGCTGCTGCGCGAGCTGTCCTGCAAGGGCACGGAGCCTTCACGCATCAGGGCGCGCAACGCGGTGGGGGCGGTGTAGAAGATGTTGACCTGGTGTTTGTCGATGACGTGCCAGAAGCGCGAGCTGTTGGGGTAGTTGGGCACGCCTTCGAAGATCAGGGTGGTGGCGCCGTTGGCCAGCGGGCCATAGACGATGTAGCTGTGGCCGGTGACCCAGCCGACGTCGGCGGTGCACCAGAATACTTCGCCGTCGCGGTAGTCGAGCACGTACTTGAAGGTCATCGCTGCTTGCAGCAGATAGCCCCCGGTGGTGTGCAGCACGCCCTTGGGTTTACCGGTGCTGCCGGAGGTGTAGAGAATGAATAGCGGGTCCTCGGCGTCCATCGGCTGGGGCGCGCACTGTGCGCTGGCATCGTGCACGGCCTGGTGATACCAGAGGTCGCGGCCCTCCTGCCAATTGACCTGGCCCTGGGTGCGCTGGACCACGATCACCGTACTGACAGCGGGGCAACTGAGCAGGGCCTGGTCGACGTTGTGTTTGAGTGGCACGTTCTTGCCGCCGCGCACGCCTTCGTTGGCGGTGATGACTGTGCGGCAGTCGGCATCGAGGATGCGGTCGCGCAGCGAGTCCGGGGAAAATCCGCCGAACACCACCGAATGCACGGCACCGATGCGCGAGCAGGCGAGCATCGCATAGGCGGCTTCAGGGATCATCGGCATGTAGATGCACACCCGGTCGCCTTTTTTCACGCCGCGGCTTTTCAGCACGTTGGCCAGGCGGCAGACGTGGTCATGCAGTTGTTGGTAGGTGATCTGTTGCGAGTCAGCGGGGTCGTCGCCTTCCCAGATGATCGCGGTCTGTTGACTGCGTGTGGCCAGGTGACGGTCGATGCAGTTGTAGCTGACGTTGAGCTGGCCGCCGACGAACCATTGGGCTTGGCCAGTCTTGATATCGCAGCGCTGGACGGTCTGCCAGGGCTGGGACCAGTCGAGAAATTGTCTGGCCTGTTCGGCCCAGAAGCTATCGGGATGATCGATGGACTGGCGGTACAGGCGTTGATAGTCGTCCTGACTTAATTGCCCAGCCCGGCGGACGGCATCGGCTTTGGGGAATGTGCTGATATCGAACATGACGGTTCCTTATTCTTGTCTTGGCCACAAGAGATAAAGATGCGCCGAGTGATCAATGGGTTCAAGTCATGCGCTAAAACGCCTGTGGGAGCAAGCTCGCTCCCACAGGGGTAGTAGCGGGGCTTCAGATCAGCCGCGGTGACGCCCGCGGAAGTAGTTGATCAAGCCCTGGGTCGAGGCATCGTCGGCGGGGGCTTCTTCGCTGCCCACCAGACGGTTGTAGACGCCTTTGCCCAGTTCCTTGCCCAGCTCCACGCCCCATTGGTCGAACGCGTTGATGCCCCAGATAACGCTCTGCACGAAGACCTTGTGTTCGTACATCGCGACCAGTGCGCCGAGGCGTCGTGGGCTGATGCGCTCGACCACCAGGGTGTTGCTCGGACGGTTGCCCGGGATCACCTTGTGCGGCGCGAGTTTCTCGATCTGCTCTTCGCTCATGCCCTTGTCACGCAGCTCGGCTTGCGCTTCGCCCAGGGTCTTGCCGAGCATCAGCGCCTGGCTTTGCGACAGGCAGTTGGCGTACAGCCACTGATGGTGGTCCGCTACCGGGTTGAAGCTGACGATCGGCACGATGAAATCGGCCGGGATCAGTTGGGTGCCCTGGTGCAGCAACTGGTGGTAGGCGTGCTGACCGTTGCAACCTACGCCGCCCCAGATCACTGGACCGGTATCGGTGGACACGGGCGTACCGTCCTGGCGCACGCTCTTGCCGTTGGATTCCATGTCCAGTTGTTGCAGGTGCTTGGTGATGTTGCGCAGGTAGTGGTCGTACGGCAGGATCGCGTGGCTCTGTGCGCCCCAGAAGTTGCCGTACCACACGCCCAGCAAGGCCAGCAGCACCGGCATGTTCTGTTCGAACGGTGCGCTCTGGAAGTGCTGGTCCATGGTGTAGGCACCGGACAGCAGTTCCTTGAAGTTGGACATGCCGATCGCCAGGGCAATCGGCAGGCCGATGGCCGACCACAGCGAGTAACGACCGCCAACCCAGTCCCACATCGGGAAGATGTTTTCTTCGCGAATGCCGAAAGCCACGGCGGCCGCGTTGTTGCTCGAGACCGCGATGAAGTGGCGATACAGCTCGGCTTCCGAGCCACCCTGGGCCAAGTACCAGGCGCGAGCGGCCTGGGCGTTTTTCAGGGTTTCGAGGGTGTTGAAGGATTTCGAAGAAACGATGAACAGCGTGGTCTCGGCGCGCAGCTTCTGGGCCAGTTCGTGGAACTCACTGCCGTCGATGTTTGCCAGGTAGTGGCAGCGCACGCCTTTCTGGGCGTAGGACAGCAGGGCTTCGGAGACCAGCTCCGGACCGAGGAACGAGCCACCGATACCGATGTTCACCACGTCGGTGATCGGTTTTTCAGTGTAGCCGCGCCACAGGCCGTCATGGATACGCCCGACCATGTCGGTGATCTGGTTCAGCACCTTGTGCACTTCCGGCATCACGTTGACGCCGTTGACCGACAGCTTGTCGCCCACCGGACGACGCAGGGCAGTGTGCAGCGCTGGGCGGCCTTCGGAAGCGTTGACGATTTCGCCGCTGAACAAGGCCTTGATGGCGTCCTGCAGGCCGGCTTCATTCGCCAGGCCCACCAGCAGGTTGCGGGTTTGCTCGTTGATCAGGTTTTTCGAGTAGTCGAGGAACAGTCCACAGCTGCTCAGGGTGAACTGGGTGAAACGCTGCGGGTCGGCATTAAACGCTTCACGCATGCTGAAATCCTGCATGGCTTGGCGGTGATCATTCAGCGCCTGCCAGGCTGGCAGAGCGGTAACGTCTTGAGGGTTGCGGTAGTACGCCATCGCTGCGGGTTTCCTTTTACTTGAACTGCCTTTAGGACACTGAAAAGCCCGGAACATCCTGCCGGGCGGCAGATATTATCCGGTAAAACTACGAAGACATGATTAAAAAACGCAGGCCGACAACAGTAAACCTTGAGGGGGGTATCTGTCTTGGCTTTGTGGTGGGAGCGAGCTTGCTCGCGATGAGGCCGTCAGATTCTACATCTCATTGACTGACATGCCGTCATCGCGAGCAGGCTCGCTCCTACAAGGGGAAGTGCGGGGTTTAGGCGGGGGTATCGAGGTTCAGGTGCAGGTTGTCGATCAGGCGGGTGGTGCCGAGGAAGGCAGCCACCAGGATCACCAGGTCGCGATCTTCGGGGGTCGCCGGGCGCAGGTTTTGTGCGTGGCGAATCTCCAGGTAATCAGGCCGCAATCCAGCCGCTTCAAGTTGCTGGAGCTGCGCCTGGAGCAACGCCGGATAATCGCGTCGACCCTGCTCGATGGCGTCGGCAATGCCTTTCAGGGTGCGATACACCACGGGTGCCACGGCCCGTTGTTGCTCATCGAGGAAGCCATTGCGCGACGATAGGGCCAGGCCATCGGCGGCGCGTACAGTCGGCTCGCCAATGATCTGGATCGGCATGTTGAGGTCATGCACCAGTGCGCGGATCACCGCCAGTTGCTGGAAGTCTTTCTGGCCGAACACTGCGAGGTCCGGCTGGACCATGTTGAACAGCTTGCTGACTACCGTCGCCACGCCTTCGAAATGCCCGGGACGGCTGGCGCCGCACAAGCCTTCTGCCAGGTTGGGGACACTGACGCGGGTCTGGCCGGACATGCCGTCGGGGTACATTTCCTCGACGGTCGGCGCAAACAGCAAGTGGCAACCGGCTTGCAGCAGTTGTTCCTGATCGCCGGCCAGGGTCCGCGGGTACTTATCCAGGTCTTCGCCCGCACCGAACTGCAGCGGGTTGACAAAGATACTCGCGACTACGAAATCCACCTGCTGGGCGGCCTTGGTGACCAGGGCCATGTGGCCGCTGTGCAGGTTGCCCATGGTCGGGACGAAGCCGATGCGCTTGCCTTCGCTGCGCGCGCGGGCGACCGCGGCACGCAGTTCAAGTACGGTGTTGACGGTGATCATGCAGAAAATCCGTGTTCAGCACCCGGGAAGGTCACGGCTTTGACTTGCGTGACGTAAGCGCTGAGGGCCGACTGGATGCTCTCTTGGCCGGCCATGAAGTTCTTCACGAACTTGGGTGCGCGGCCGGTCAGCGACAGGCCGAGCATGTCGTGCAGCACCAACACCTGGCCGTCGGTACCGCTGCCGGCACCGATGCCGATCACCGGGATCTTCACCGCCTGGGAGATTTCCAGGGCCAGTTCGCTTGGCACACATTCGAGCAACAGCATCGAGACACCGGCCTGTTCCAGGGCAATGGCGTCGGCACGCATCTGCCGTGCCTGGTTCTCGTTGCGACCCTGGACCTTATAGCCGCCCAGGATGTTCACCGCCTGCGGTGTCAGGCCCATGTGCGCGCACACCGGAACCCCGCGCTCGGCCAGCAAGCGAATCGAATCGGCCAGCCACAGTGCGCCCTCGACCTTGACCATGTGCGCGCCGGCCTGCATCAGCTGGGCGCTGTTGATCATGGTTTGCTCGGTCGTCGCATTGGCCATGAACGGCAGGTCGGCGAGGATCAGTGCATCAGTGTTGCCGCGCTTGACGCAGGCCACGTGGTACGCCATCTCGGCCGTCGTGACGGGTAGGGTGCTGTCATGGCCTTGCAACACCATACCAAGGGAGTCGCCCACCAGTAACACTTCAACACCGGCCTCATTGCAGGCGTGGGCAAAAGTAGCGTCGTAGCAGGTCAGCATGGTGATCTTTTCACCTTTCTGCTTCAGGGACTGCAGGGTGGTGAGAGTAATAGCTGGCATGAAAAGGATCCTCGTTCAGGCGCTTGGAAAACTACTGCGAGTAACGCGCGTGATTCTTCATGGACTCAGGCGCACGGTCTTTTGTCGTGCTTGAAAAGCCTGGATTGCGCCCTTGGTGCCGGGTTGGCGGCAGCGGGACGCCTATAGTCGTGATGAGAACTCGGGAAGTCAATTGGATGTGTTACCGCCTGGGTGTTACCGGCGTTACTGATGCGATTCAGCAGAGTGCGGTGCGCTCTGTAGGATTAATCGCCGGTGGCCAGGCGATCCAGGCCGACAAACGGGCAGGCTGCCAGCAGGTCGCTCAAGCGACGGCCGTCCGCCAGTTCCAGTTGGGCGGGGGCCAGCTCAGCCAGGGGGTAGAGCACAAAGGCCCGTTCCTGCATCTGGTAGTGGGGGACCTTGAGGCGTGGCTCGTCGATGAGGCGGTCGCCGAACAGCAGGATGTCCAGGTCGAGGGTGCGCGGGCCCCAGCGCTCAAGGCGTTCGCGGCCTTGCTGGTTTTCGATGGCTTGCAGCGCATCGAGCAGCTCGAGGGGCGCGAGGGCACTCTCCAGCGCCGCTACGGCGTTGGTGTAGCGAGGCTGGCCTGGCAGCAGGGAGTCGCTTTGATAGAAGGCCGAGACCCCGGTCAGTTGAGTCTTGGGCAACTGCGTCAACGCCTGTACAGCGTTGCGCAGTTGCTCTTGCGGGGCCGCGAGGTTGCTGCCCATGCCGATGTAGATGCGTTCCATCGACTTACTCGCCTGAAGCGCTCGTGCCGTCAGCGGCACGTTTGCGCTTGGCACCACCGGTGCGGCGACGTTTGCGTGGGGCTGCGCCGGCACTTTCATCCTTGCCGCTGAGGTCGCGAATCATGTCCCGGCGTTCGCTGTCGTTGGCGTCCTGATAGTCCGTCCACCATTCGCCCAGGCCGTTGGTCTGTTCGCCGGCGCTTTCGCGCAGCAGCAGGAAGTCGTAGCCGGCACGGAAGCGTGGGTTGTCCAGCAGCAGGTCGGCGCGTTTGCCGCTGCGGCGGGGCAGGCGTTCCTGCATGTCCCAGATCTCGCGGATCGGCATGGTGAAACGTTTGGGAATGGCAATCCGTTGGCACTGCTCGGCGATCAGTTCGTGAGCGGCTTCCTGCATGGCCGGGATCGGCGGCATGCCACGGTCCTGCAAGCGCAGGACCCGGGCCGGCAGCGCGGGCCACAGCAGGGCGGCGAACAGGAAGGCTGGGGTCACCGGCTTGTTCTGCTTGATCCGCAGGTCGGTGTTGATCAGCGCTTCACTGATCAGGGTGTGGGTATAGGTCGGGTTGTGCTCCAGTGCATCGGCGCTGGCCGGGAACAATGGATCGAACAATTGCAGGTCGACCAGCATTTCAAAGGTGTCAGCGGCATGCCCCGAGAGGAACAGCTTCAACACTTCTTCGAACAGGCGTGCCGACGGGATTTCCCGCAGCATGGGGGCCAGGTCGCGGATCGGTGCGGCCGTGTGCTTCTCGATACCGAAGTTCAGCTTGGCGGCAAAACGCACCGCTCGCAGCATGCGTACCGGGTCTTCCTGGTAGCGCTGGGTCGGGTCGCCGATCAGGCGGATCAGGTGGTTGCGAATGTCGTGTACGCCGTTGGCGTAGTCGAGGATGCGCTCACTGACCGGATCGTAGTACAGGGCATTGATGGTGAAGTCGCGACGTTGCGCGTCTTCTTCCAGGGTGCCGTAGACGTTGTCGCGCAAAATGCGCCCGCTTTCGTTACGCGAGGACTGGTTGCTGTCTTCCTCTTCGTCGTTTTGCGGGTGATTGGCGCGGAAGGTCGCCACTTCGATGATTTCGCGGCCAAAGTGGATGTGCACCAACTTGAAGCGACGGCCAATGATGCGCGCGTTACGAAACTCGGCGCGAACCTGTTCTGGTGTAGCACTGGTGGCGACGTCGAAATCTTTGGGCGTGATGCCAAGCAACATGTCACGCACACAGCCACCGACCAGGTAAGCCTGGTAACCGGCGTTCTGCAGGCGCTCGACGATATTCACTGCGTAACGGCTGAATTGGCCCTTTTGCAGCGAATGTTGGCCGCTGTTGAGCACTTCAGGCGTGCTGCGAATGTGTTGCGTATGACGCTTGGGAGAACGGAATGACTGGAACAGCTTCTTCAGCATGGGATGCACTGTTTGAAGGAATGTTCGGCCATAACCAAGAATGACCGCATGATGGGCCGGGATTCTAGCATTTAGTCGAGGGATGGTGTAGGAAGCTGCGCGGTTCTCTGTAGCAGCTGTCGAGCCATGCGAAGCAGCGTTCGCCGGCGAAGCCGTCGTGAAGGCGGGAATTGTGCAGTGTCAGTCGGCTAAACGGCAGAAACTACAAGGGGAGCCGAAGCTCCCCAAGAAGTAGTTGCGTGCTCTATTTTTATTATGGGTTTTGGGCTTCTTGTTTTTGTGTCGCGCCCACGTCATGAGGTTTTCCCTGCATGACCCTCCCAATCGGGAGCCAAGAGCAAACGGATTGCTTTGATCGCTGTGTTGCAATGATCTATCGATCCAACCAGTTCAGGCTCTGCCTTAGGGCAGTTTTTGTTGTTCTCGGCCTGGTTGTGGGGCAAGCCCCAAATACAACGCCTCTCCAAAAGAATCAGTTAGCTACGCCTCTCGCCGTCTTGTTTTTATTGTGCGTGAGTCGATTCGTCTTATTTTTATTGTCTTGTGCATTGCTTGTTATTGTTCTTGTACCAAACATATAGCAGAAGCCGTGCCAACTTTTGCGATCCCCAGTAAAACAAGGGGTTAGCCAGGCAGAGGGCTTTATTCGAGGCGAAAAAAAACCGGGGCTTCGTTACCTTAAGCCCCGGCTTTTGTTACGAAAAAAGCTGCGGTAACAGTTTTTTCACATTTTCAGCTGTTACCTGCACAGTCGACAGGTAACGTTCAGCCCTCGCTGGTTACCCCGGTCTTGCGCCGCGGGATACCCAGGCGTTGGCGGCGTTCCCACAGGCATTTACGGCTGACCCCCAGCTTGCGGGCCAGTTCGGTTTCCGTCATGTGGTCCTGGTGTTCGAGGACGAAGTGCTGGAAGTAGTCTTCCAGGGACAGGTCTTCGGTCGGCTCGTGGCTGGCGTTGCTGGTGCTGCCCTGATGCGGTGCCAGGCCAATGAATTCGTCTTCTTCCAGGTCACTGAGCTCGATGTCGATGCCCAGCAGCTCGGCAGAGATTTCCGGGCTCTCGCACAGGATCACGGCACGCTCGACGGCGTTTTCCAGTTCGCGCACGTTGCCCGGCCAGCTGTAATGACGAATCGCCTGCTCGGCGTCAGGGGCGAACTTCAGGTCGGTACGATTGACCCGCGCACTCTGGCGTGCAAGGAAGGCATTGGCGATTTCGTTGACGTCTGCACCGCGTTCGCGCAATGCCGGCAGTTTCAGGGCGATCACGTGGAGGCGGTAAAACAGGTCTTCACGGAACTGGCCGATTTTCGCCAGGCTCTTGAGGTCGCGGTGAGTGGCCGCAATCAGGCGCACGTCGACTTTTTGCGACTGCACCGAGCCGACACGGCGGATCTCGCCTTCCTGCAATACGCGCAGCAGGCGCGCCTGGGCTTCCAGTGGCAGTTCGCCGATCTCGTCGAGGAACAGGGTCCCGCCGTCCGCCGCTTCCACCAGGCCGGCACGTCCGGCGCTGGCACCGGTAAAGGCGCCTTTCTCGTGGCCGAACAGTTCGGACTCGATCAGGCTTTCCGGAATGGCCGCGCAGTTCACCGAGATCATCGGCGCCTTGGCACGCTTGGACAGGTTGTGCAGGGCGCGGGCCACCAGCTCCTTGCCGGTCCCGGACTCACCCTGGATCAGCACATTGGAATCGGTTGGCGCGACTTTGCGGATCTTGCTGTAGAGGTCCTGCATCGGTGGGCAGGAGCCGATGATGCCGATCTCGCCGTTGCTGTTGTCGAGCCCTGGCTTGTCGCTGCCATTGGCGACCTTGCCGGCCGGTCGCTCATTGGCGGTGCTCTGTGCCGTCTGTCGGTCACGCAGGATGCGTGCGACGGCCTGGAGCATTTCGTCGTGGTCGAAAGGCTTGGCGATGTAGTCCACCGCGCCCATCTTCATCGAGTCCACCGCCGAGCGCAGGCTGGCGTAGCTGGTCATGATCAGCACCGGCGTGCCCTGGCCGAGCTTGATCAGTTCAGTCCCCGGAGCGCCGGGCAGGCGCAGGTCGCTGACAATCAGGTCGAACGTGGGAATGCTGAAGCGTTCTTGTGCTTCCTGCACTGAACCGGCTTCGCTGACCTGGTACTGGTTACGTTCCAGCAGGCGGCGCAAGGCGGAGCGGATAATGGTTTCGTCTTCGACGATCAAAATGTGCGGCATTGATTCGATTCTCTCGACGGTCTCAGTTCACAGCGGACGTCGCTTCGACATGACGCGGTAAGGTCACCCGGATACGGGTGCCGCGTTGGCTTTGGATGTCAGCCGGGCTGTCGATGGTGATTTGTCCATAATGCTCTTCAACGATGGAATAGACCAGTGCAAGGCCCAGACCGGTGCCTTCGCCAGGATCCTTGGTGGTAAAGAAGGGTTCGAACAAGCGGTCCTTGATGTTCGCCGGGATGCCACTGCCTTCGTCTTCCACGATCAGGTCGACCGTGTGTTCGCTGGCTTCGCTTTTTACCCGCACCGCACTGCCGGCCGGTGTTGCATCGCGGGCGTTGGACAGCAGGTTGATCAGGACCTGGGCGAGCCTCTGTGGGTCACCCACGACCCAATGCTCGGGATCGCACAGGTTGAAGAACTGCACTTCGAAGTTGCGTCGGTTCAGCGCCAGCAGACCAATGGCATCCTGCGCCACCTCGGCCAGGCACACCGGCTCGTCATTGTGCTGGTGGCTGCCGGCGTGGGCAAAGCTCATCAGCGACTGCACGATGCGTGACACCCGCTTGGTCTGCTCGAGAATCTGTCCGCTGATTTCGGTCAGTTCGCCATCTTCTTCCCGCTCTTCGCGCAGGTTCTGCGCCAGGCAGGCGATGCCGGTGATCGGGTTGCCAATTTCGTGGGCCACGCCGGCCGCCAGGCGACCGATGCTCGCCAGGCGTTCGGAGTGCACCAGTTTGTCTTCGAGCATCTGGGTTTCGGTCAGGTCCTCGACCAGCAACACCAGGCCACTGTTACCCGGCGCCAGCGGTTCGTCGATGGCCGCCTTGTGCAGGTTCAGCCAGCGGGTCTGGCCGTCGAGGGCCAGGTGCTGTTTGTGCAAGTGTTCGTCGGGCAGGTTGATGAAACCTTGCAGCAGTTCCTTCCACGGCTCGCCCAGGGTGCTCAGGCGTGAACCCACCACGCGCTGCGCGGCAATGCCCGTCAGCTCTTCCATGGCTTTGTTCCACATGAGGATTTCCTGGTCCTTGGCCAGCGAACAGACGCCCATCGGCAATTCTTGCAGGGTCTGGCGGTGGTAGCGGCGCAGGGCGTCGAGTTCGGCGGCAAGGCCGGTGAGGCGCGAGTGATAGTCCTCGAGCCGGCTTTCGATGAAGTGAATGTCTTCGGTGACATAGTTTTCGCCGCCGGCCTTGTAGGGCAGGAAGGTCTCGACCATGTCTTGCGCCACGCTGGGGCCCATCAGGCCGGAGAGGTTGGCTTCGATGCGGTCGCGCAGGCGGCGCAGGGCATAGGGCCGCCGTTCATCGAACGGCAGGTACAGATCGCGCAGGGCTTGCTCGACTTCCTTTTGCGCGGCCTTGGCACCCAGTGGCTTGGCCAGTTGGGTGGCGAATTCCTGGGGGGAGGCGGCATGCAGCTCGCGTCGTTGCGGGCGTCGCACGTTGTCCACGGCGCAGGCTTCTGCAGCGCTGGCTTCCTCGGTGCTGGCATTGGTGAATAGCGAGATCAGGGTGAACATCAGCACGTTGGCCGCCAGCGAGGCGATGGCCGCCATGTGCCAACTGGTGTCGTCGAGCACGTAGATCATGTTCAGCAGCGGGATATAGAACCCCTGCAGATTGCCCACCAACGGCAGCAGCATGGTCACCAGCCAGACCAGGATGCCTGCCAGCAACCCGGCGATGAAGCCGCGTCGGTTGGCGGTCGGCCAGTACAGCACCGACAACACGCCCGGCAGGAACTGCAAGGTGGCGACAAAGGCCACGATGCCCAGGTTGGCCAGGTCCTGCTCGGCGCCCAGCAGCAGGTAGAAGCCATAACCGGCCATGATGATCGCGACGATCAGCGCGCGGCGGGTCCATTTCAGCCAGCGGTAGATGTTGCCTTCGGCGGGCGGCTGGTACAGCGGCAGCACCAGGTGGTTCAAGGCCATCCCGGACAGCGCCAGGGTGGTGACGATGATCAGGCCGCTGGCAGCGGAGAGCCCGCCGACATAGGCCAGCAGGGCCAGGGCCTTGCTGTTGGCGGCGATGCCGATCCCGAGGGTGAAGTATTCCGGGTTGGTGGTGGCGCCCAGTTTCAGCCCGGCCCAGAGAATCAGTGGCACGGCCAGGCTCATCAACAGCAGGAACAGCGGCAGGCCCCAGCTGGCACTGACCAGGGAGCGCGGGTTGAGGTTTTCGGTGAAGGTCATGTGGTACATGTGCGGCATCACGATCGCCGAGGCGAAGAACACCAGCAACAGCGTGCGCCATGGACCTTCTTGCAGTGGCGTGTGCAGGGCGGCGAGGGCGGTCTGGTTCTGCAGTAGCCACAACTCAAGCTGTTGCGGACCGTCGAACACACCGTACAGCGCGTACAGGCCGACGCCACCAATGGCGATCAGCTTGATCACTGACTCGAAGGCAATGGCGAACACCAGGCCCTCGTGTTTCTCCCGGGTGGCAATGTGTCGCGAGCCAAAGAAAATCGTGAACAGGGTGATCAGCGCGCAGAAGCTCAACGCCACGCGATGCTGCACCGGCTCGCGAGTGAGGATGCCGATGGAGTCGGCCACGGCCTGGATCTGCAGGGCCAATAACGGCAACACGCCGATCAGCATGAATATGGTGGTCAGCGCGCCAGCCCAGGTACTGCGAAAGCGAAAGGCAAACAGGTCGGCCAGGGACGACAACTGATAGGTGCGGGTGATCTTCAGGATCGGGTACAGCAGCACCGGTGCCAGCAGGAACGCGCCGGACACTCCCAGGTAACTGGACAGGAAACCATAGCCGTACTGATAGGCCAGGCCGACCGTGCCGTAGAACGCCCAGGCGCTGGCATAGACCCCAAGCGACAGGGTGTAGGTCAGCGGGTGGCGAATGATCGCCCGTGGGATCATTCCACGTTCGCTGATCCAGGCAACGCCGAACAGCACCGCCAGGTAGGCGGCGCTGATCAGGATCATCTGGGTCAGGCTAAAGCTCATCGGCATCTTTTTGGCTCTGCAGGATGAAGGTCACGACGATCAGGATCAGCCACAGCAGATACGGGCGATACCAGGCGCCAGTGGCGTCGATCCACCAGTCCATGATGGCGGGGGAGAACAGATAGATCCCCACTACCAGCAGCAGGACCAAGCGATAGATGTACATCCCGGCCTCTCTTTATTGTGTGCGTGCCCGAAAACGTGCGGCGATGGTAACGGATGGGCGCCAACCTGCAAGCTTAGTCAGCGTAATAACGCTTCGGGCAGGCTCGGCGTACGCGGGATCCGCGTCGCGTCCCAGTGGATGCTGCCCCACTTGAGCACTTCGGCCGGCGTCGCATCGTCCAGGTCGGCAGGCGGCGTTTGCCCCAGGGCTCGCAATGCGCGCAGCAGCAAGGGCGTGGCCTGGTCTGCGCGCAGCGGAGGCGAACGGTAGGATTTGCCCAGCTTGTTGCCATCGGGTTGGGTAATCAGGGGCAGGTGCAGGTAGCGCGGTTGGCGCAAGCCGAGCAGTTCCTGCAGGTACAGCTGGCGCGGGGTGGAGTCGAGCAGGTCGGCACCGCGCACGATGTCGGTGATGCCTTGCCAGGCATCGTCGAGCACCACGGCCAATTGATAGGCGTAGAGCCCGTCGCGGCGACGTATCACAAAATCGCCGACCTCGCGACCCAGGTGCTGGCGGTATTCGCCTTGCACACGGTCATTAAAATGGTATTCCAGCTCTGGCACACGCAGGCGGATCGCCGCGTTTTCACTCGGGTGGCCGGCGTTGCGGCACAGGCCCGGGTAGATGCCGTGATAGGGCTCCAGCTGTTTGCGCGAGCAGGTGCAGGCGTAGGCCAGGCCGTGATTGAACAGGCGGTTGAGCACCTCGACGTAGGCCTCGTGCCGGTCGCTCTGTCGGACCATTTCCCCGTCCCACTCGAAACCGTAACTTTCCAGGGCCTTGAGAATCGCCACCTGGGCGCCGGGTTCTTCCCGGGGCGGGTCAAGGTCTTCCATGCGCAGCAGCCAGCGCCCACCGACCGAGCGGGCGTCGAGGTAGGAGGCCAGCGCGGCGACCAGGGAACCGAAGTGCAGGTGGCCACTGGGCGTGGGGGCGAAGCGCCCGATGTAGTCGGGGGGTGTTTTGGCAGTCATGGAGACGAAGCTACTTTTCAGGCTATACGCAGGTCAACCTGTAGGAGTGAGCCTGCTCGCGATAGCGGTGTGACATTCAACACCGATATTGACCGACCCACCGCTATCGCGAGCAGGCTCACTCCTACAAAAGGCAAAAGGCAGAAACAAAAACGGAGCGTTCGCACGCTCCGTTTTTCGTTCAGGTCGAGATTACTTGCCGACCTGCTTTTCCTTGATTTCCGCAAGGGTCTTGCAGTCGACGCACATGTCGGCGGTAGGACGTGCTTCCAGACGGCGAATGCCGATTTCGACGCCGCACGACTCGCACCAACCGTATTCTTCGTCTTCGATCAGTTGCAGGGTCTTGTCGATTTTCTTGATCAGCTTGCGCTCGCGGTCGCGGGCGCGCAGTTCGAGGCTGAATTCTTCTTCCTGGCTGGCACGGTCGGCCGGGTCAGGGAAGTTGGCCGCTTCGTCTTTCATGTGGTCAACCGTACGGTCGACTTCCTGCATCAAGTCCTGTTTCCACTTGTTCAGGATCTTGGTGAAGTGAGCGCGCATGGGCTTGCCCATGTACTCCTCGCCCTTGGACTCAACGTAGGGTTCGAAGCCGCTGATCGACTGATTTGCCTGTTGCTTTGCTTGGGTGGGCATGAAATGGACCGCCTCTACTCTTGTAATCCATTGCGCAGGATTGCTCCATCACCGACACCTGCCGGCCCTGCGGCTGCAAGCGGGCGAACTTACCAGATCAAATCAGGCCGCGCTACTCCCTCATGTCGAGGCTGCGGCCCATAAGGCTTGCAAAGGGTTGCAAAGCCTGGTCTGGCGGCTCTGGAGACCTGATCAAATATTGATTTTAGTCAATCCTGCGCCTTGCGTATGGGCTCTATGACACATGAACCTTGGTCTTGTGACCGCATTAGCTTCTCGCTCGTTCCTGGCCTTGGGTAGAATCGTTTCTTTTACCCCGTTGAAGGAAGGCTAATGGCTCAGCCCTACAGTGCGCGCAGCCGCGCTATCGAACCTTTCCACGTCATGGCCCTGCTGGCGCGCGCCAACGAGCTGCAAGCAGCCGGGCACGACGTCATTCACCTGGAAATCGGCGAACCGGACTTCACCACTGCCGAACCGATCATCCAGGCTGGCCAGGCAGCGCTGACGGCGGGGAAAACCCGATACACCGCGGCGCGCGGCATACCTGAACTGCGTGAAGCCATCAGCGGCTTCTACGAGCAACGCTACGGCTTGAACATCGATCCGCAACGCATCCTGATCACCCCAGGTGGCTCCGGCGCGCTGTTGCTCGCCAGTGCCTTGCTGGTGGACCCAGGCAAGCACTGGTTGCTGGCCGACCCCGGTTACCCGTGCAACCGCCACTTCCTGCGGTTGGTGGAGGGTGCGGCGCAACTGGTGCCGGTAGGGCCGGAGGTGCGTTACCAACTGACTCCGGACCTGGTGCAGCGCTATTGGGACCAGGACAGCGTCGGCGCACTGGTGGCATCTCCGGCCAACCCGACCGGGACCATTCTGACCCGCGACGAACTGGCTGGGCTGTCGACGGCGATCAAGGGGCGCAACGGCCACCTGGTGGTGGACGAGATCTACCATGGCCTGACCTACGGCACCGATGCCGCCAGCGTGCTGGAAGTAGATGACAGTGCCTTTGTCCTGAATAGTTTTTCCAAATATTTCGGCATGACCGGCTGGCGCCTGGGCTGGCTAGTGGCGCCGCAAGGGGCGGTCAGCGAGTTGGAGAAGCTCGCGCAGAACCTCTATATCAGCGCACCGAGCATGGCCCAGTACGCGGCATTGGCCTGTTTCGAGCCGCAAACCTTGAGCATTCTGGAAGAGCGCCGCGCCGAATTCGGCCGGCGCCGCGATTTCCTCCTGCCGGCGTTGCGTGAGCTGGGCTTTGGCATTGCGGTAGAGCCCGAAGGCGCGTTCTATCTGTATGCGGACATCAGCGCCTTTGGTGGCGATGCCTTTGCGTTCTGTCGGCATTTCCTGGAAACCGAACACATCGCCTTTACCCCGGGGCTGGACTTCGGCCGGCACCAGGCCGGGCATCACGTGCGGTTTGCCTACACCCAGAGCCTGCCGCGGTTGCAGGAAGCGGTGGAGCGAATTGCCCGTGGCTTGCGGAGCTGGCAAGGCTGATGCGCTTCGATCCCCCTCTGGAAGAAGGTCGGCTGATCCGACGATACAAGCGTTTTCTCGCCGATATCGAAACTGTTAGCGGCGAGATGCTCACCATTCACTGCCCTAACACCGGCTCGATGTTCAATTGCATGGTCGAAGGCGGGCAGGTCTGGTTCAGCCGCTCCAACGACCCCAAGCGCAAATTACCCGGCACCTGGGAAATCAGCGAAACCCCGCAAGGACGCCTGGCGTGTGTCAACACGGCGCGGGCCAACCCGTTGATCGAGGAAGCGCTGCGCGCCGGGCTGATCAGCGAGCTGGCCGGCTTTACCGGGCTCAAGCGGGAAGTGCCGTACGGGCAGGAGAACAGCCGGATCGATTTCCGCCTCGATTACCCCCACGGACCGGCCTTCGTCGAAGTCAAAAGTGTCACCCTGGGGTTCGACGGCTCGGCGGTCGCGGCTTTTCCCGATGCGGTGACTCAGCGCGGTGCCAAGCATTTGCGCGAGCTGGCGTGCCTGGCCCGGGACGGGGTTCGCGCTGTGCAGTTGTATTGCGTGAACCTGACCGGTATCGAGGCAGTGCGCCCGGCGGTGGAGATCGATCCGGGCTACGCCGCCGCCCTGGCGCAGGCCAAAGCGTCCGGGGTTGAAGTGTTGGCCTACGGCGTGAGCCTGAGCGCCGAGGAAATCAGGGTCGATCGGCGTCTTCAGGTGCTGCTCGGCGTTTAGCCTTGGACCCAGATGCCTTGGGCGTCTTCGCGGCACTGCAGGGCCTTGAGTGATTGGCCGGCGCAAGGCCCAGCCACACATTCACCGCTCTCGATCAGGAACAGTGCGCCATGGGTGGCGCACTGGATCAGGCTGGCGCTGGGGTCGAGGAATTGGTCCGGCTGCCATTCCAGGCCGACGCCACGGTGCGGGCAACGGTTCTGGTAAGCGTAGACCCGGCCTTTGCGGCGCACGGCAAAGATCTTTTGCCCGGCAATCTCGAAGCCACGGCTGCTGGCATCGACCAGTTCGGCGCTGGTACAAAGAAACTTCATGACTATCCTCAGGTGCCGAAGACCCTGGCCTGCGGCGGTTATGTGCTGCGTGCGCTGGTTAGCAAATATGTCCGTGCTTGACGCGCAAATGCTAACAATTATCAAATGCCGGCTTCGCCCGCGAAGGTGCGTTAGCTATAGCGCCTGGGATTGTGCGGGAAAACTCCTGAAAGGAAACCCTGTTATGCGCCTGAGTACCAGCGCTATCGCGCTCTGTGTCGGACTTCTGGTTACCCATGGGGCCGCAGCGGCCGAATTGCCGCAACGCTGGGTCAGTGCCGGGGGCGCGCTGTCGGAGTGGGTCAGTGCCTTGGGCGCGCAGGCCAAGCTGGTGGGAGTGGACACCACCAGCCAGCACCCGGAGTCACTCAAGAGCTTGCCGAGTATCGGTTATCAACGCCAACTGTCGGCGGAAGGCATTTTGAGCCTGCGTCCGCAGATCCTGATCGGCACCGAAGAAATGGGCCCGCCGCCGGTGTTGTCGCAGATTCGCAGTGCCGGGGTCCAGGTCGAGCTGTTCTCGGCTCAGCCGGACTTGCCCACCCTGCAGAACAATTTGCAGCATCTGGGGCGCTTGCTGGGCAGCGAGGCGCAGGCCACGGCACTGTTCGACGGTTATCAACAGCAAATTGCGCAGCAGCAGGCCTGGGTCAGCCAGGCCCAGTCCAGCGCCAAGGCACCGGGTGTGCTGCTGTTGCTGGGCCACGCCGGGGGCAAGCCGTTGATTGCGGGTAAAGACACCGCGGCCGATTGGCTACTGCAACAGGCCGGCGGGCATAACCTGGCGACCCACAGTGGCTATAAGCCGTTTTCGGTGGAGTCCCTGGCGGGGCTAACGCCGGATGTCCTGGTGTTCTCGGACCGGGCATTGACCGGCGATGCCGCACGTGAAGCGTTGTTCAAGCAGAACCCGATCCTCGCCTCGACGCCGGCGGCCAAGGCCGGTCGCGTCCTGGAGCTCGACCCGACGCTGTTGGTCGGCGGCCTGGGACCGCGTTTGCCGCAAAGCCTGGTCAAGCTGTCTGCCGGGTTCTATCCGGCTGAGTCCGCCAAGGCCACTGCCGCCCAATGAGTACTCTGGTAAAACCGCGTTCGTTGTTCATTGGCCTGGGTCTGCTGTGTGTGCTGGCGACCTGGCTGTCCCTGGCCCTGGGCCCCGTCAGCTTGCCGTTGCTGGACACCTTGCGGGCGGCCCTGCGTATGCTCGGGTTGCCGATTGCGGGTGATGGTCTGGAGCAGGCCGAGCTGATACTCGGGCAGATCCGTTTGCCGCGTACCTTGCTCGGGCTGGCGGTGGGTGGCGTCCTAGCCCTGTCTGGGGTGGCGATGCAGGGGCTGTTCCGCAACCCGCTGGCGGACCCGGGTCTGGTGGGGGTTTCCAGTGGCGCGGCCCTCGGCGCGGCGATCGCGATTGTCGGTGGTTCGTTGTTTGGCGGAATGCCGGAGGCGATCGGTCCGTACTTGTTGTCGATCTGTGCCTTCCTCGGCGGCCTGGGGGTGACGGCGCTGGTTTATCGTCTGGGCCGGCGCAACGGCCAGACCAACGTCGCGACCATGTTGCTGGCGGGCATCGCCCTGACGGCGTTGGCGGGGTCGGCGGTGGGCTTGTTCACTTATCTGGCCGACGATGCGACCTTGCGCACCCTGACGTTCTGGAACCTGGGCAGTCTCAATGGCGCCAGCTACGCGCGGCTCTGGCCCTTGCTGCTGGTGACGGTGGTGGTGGCGCTATGGTTGCCGCGCCGGGCCAAGGCATTGAATGCGCTGCTGCTTGGCGAGTCCGAGGCCAGTCATCTGGGGATCAATGTCGAGCGGCTCAAGCGCGAACTGGTGTTCTGCACTGCGCTAGGGGTGGGTGCGGCTGTCGCGGCGGCGGGGATGATCGGCTTTGTCGGCCTGGTGGTGCCGCACCTGGTGCGGTTGCTGGCCGGACCCGATCACCGGGTGTTGCTGCCGGCCTCGATCCTGGCGGGCGCCAGCCTGTTATTGCTGGCCGACCTGGTGGCGCGCCTGGCGCTGGCACCGGCGGAATTACCAATCGGCATCGTCACCGCGTTCATTGGTGCACCGTTCTTTCTGTTTCTGTTGTTGCGAGGTCGTGCCTGATGCTGCGCGTGGAAAACCTGCAGATCCGTCGAGGCGGCAACATCGTCCTGGCGGACATCGACCTTGCGCTCAACCCAGGCGAGGTGCTTGGTGTGCTGGGCCCCAACGGTGCTGGCAAAAGCACCTTGCTGGCAGCCCTGTGCGGGGAACTGCGTGCCGATCATGGCCACGTCTGGCTGGACCAGCGCCCATTGAGTGAGTGGGACGGCGCCCAGCGCGCGCAGCGCCTGGCCGTGCTGCCGCAGAGTTCGACCCTGGATTTCGCCTTCCGCGTCGAGGAGGTGGTCGGCATGGGCCGCTTGCCGCATCAGACCGGCCGCCAGCGAGATGACGAAATTGTCGCCGCGGCCTTGCAAGCAGCTGACGTTGCCCACTTGAGCGGGCGCAGCTACACCGCACTCTCGGGTGGTGAGCGCCAGCGGGTGCACCTGGCGCGGGTGCTGGCGCAGCTATGGCCGGGTGAAGCAGGGCAGACCTTGCTGCTCGATGAGCCAACCTCGATGCTCGACCCCTTGCATCAACACACGACGTTGCAGGCCGTGCGCCAGTTTGCCGATCGCGGTGCGGCGGTGCTGGTGATCCTGCATGACCTCAATCTGGCCGCGCGCTACTGTGACCGCATTCTGCTCCTGGAAAACGGTCGCCCCCACGCCTTGGACACCCCGCAACAGGTACTGCGCCCCGAGTCCCTGCAGGCGGTGTTCGGCCTGGAGGTGTTGGTGCAGCCGCACCCGGAGCGTGGGCATCCGCTGATCATTGCCCGTTGAGGTGAGCTCATGGGTCGAATCCTGATTCTGTTGTGCCTGCTGCTGGCGGCCTGCCAGAGCGGGGTGCCGACAGGCGTAGGTCAGCCTGCTGGCGAGATTGTCGATCTGCGCAGCGGGCAGACACTGACGGCCCAGGCGCTGGTCGAGCGTTTGGCCGCAGCGCCCCGGGTGATCGTCGGCGAGCAGCATGACAACCCTGATCACCACCAGGTCCAACTATGGCTGTTGCACGCGTTGGCCCAGCGCCGGGTGCAAGGCAGTCTGTTGCTGGAAATGCTCACCCCCGGGCAACAGGCCGCGGTCGATCAACTGCGCGCACGCAGTCCGGGGCAATGGCCGGCTGATCTGCCGGCCGCGCTGGCCTGGCAGCCGGGTTGGGACTGGAGTCTGTATGGCCCGATTGTGCGTTATGCCTTGGCCCAGCCTTATCCCTTGCTGGCAGCCAATCTCGATGGGCCTGAGGTGCGGCGTCTCTACAAAGAGGCACCAGCCCTGAGCGGTGGGCGCTCGAATGCGGCCTCGGTCAGGGCGTCGTTGCTGGCGCAAATTGCGTTATCCCATTGCGGCCTGCTACCCGAGAGCCAGATGCCGGCGATGCTGGCCGTGCAGCAACACCGCGATCGGCGAATGGTCGAGCGCCTGATGATTGCACCGACGCCCGCCATGCTATTGGCCGGTGGTTATCACGCTCGCCTGGATCTCGGGGTGCCGGTGCGCATGGCAGATCTCGACGCGCGCCCGCCAGCGGTGGTGTTGATGCTGGCGGAGAAAGGTCAGCCAGTGGCAACGGCCTCGGCGGATTACGCCTGGTACACGGCCGTCCGGCCGGTGCAGGATTATTGCGCCTCAATGCGCCAGTGAGCGACTGACGGTGGGTAATCGACAGGCAAAAAAAGACCCGGCAAGAGCCGGGTCAAATAACCGTGATTAGCCTGATGAGGAGATAATCTGAGAGTCCGAACCAATGGTCTTCCAGAAGATCAGCTGATCTCGCGACCAGTTGTGATAATCATAACGATTCTCATTTCTAAGTCAACGGATGATTCTCGAATTCTTTTTCATTTCTCTAAACGCTTGTTTGAAACCCCTTTAAACCCTGGGGTTGCCCGCTGTCGAACGGGCTCAATTCTTTTGTCGGGACGAGATGGCTTCCAGTTGTTTGTTGAGGGCGTCTTTGCGTTCGGCGGGAATATCGTTCCAGTGCATGTCCAGCAGTGCCCCCTCGATCGCGTACAGCAGCACCTTCGATGCGCGGAACCCGCGGGTGCGTACCGCCCTGTAAGCATCCACCGCCCCCAGCCGGCGCAAATCCGAAGCACTGTGAATGCCTACGGCATGCAGCCATTGCGCCGACGTCTTGCCAAGATTCTTCAGGTGTTGCAGTTCGTCATTCATCAAGCCTCCTTGCGATGGGCGAAGAGTGCGTTGGGCGGACCTTTGAGGAGTGTAGCGGTCAGTAGGAAAAGCGTAGTTCTTTGGTCGGTTTGAACGCAAAAGCTTCTAAGGCCATGTGCCAGATGGCTCTGCGAGAGGCGTTGCGACGGGGGCGGGTGTCGTGAAAACGACGCACCAAGTCCGGCCCCGTGGCGGCGCCAGAGGCTCAGTGGGTGTGAGTCGGATTAGCGGGTGCGGTAACGCAGGCGGGTACCGAAGTTCATCGACATAAGGATTTCGTCGGCCGAAAGTTCGGGCGGGAAGTAGGCGCCGGAAATTTGCGCATGGGCCAGGCTCGCGCCTTCCAGGGAGGCCTGGCGAAAATCAATGCCGCGCAGGTCGGCGGAGCGGAAGTAGGCATCGCTGAAATCAATGCCTGCAGCGTTCAGTTCGCGCAGATCGAGGCCGCGAAAATCACCGCCCACCATGTCGATGGTGCCGTTCTGTGGGCGTTCGCGATTGAAGCCGTGGATGTCGTCTTTATGCAGCAGGGCGTAGAGCGGGGTATCGAGCAGTGTGGGCTGGCTCATGGGCGTCACCGTGTTGGATTTATGACGCCAGTATAGTGCCACTACGTAACCGGCGTGAGGTCATCACGACCTCACGCCGGTTACCTCGCGTGTTTACAGGCCTGGCAGGCGCTGGCGGATCTGGGCGACGACGGTGTCCAGGGTCCCGCTTTCGTTGGTCTGCACCCGTTTGCTGCAGAGAATCTCTGCAGGCGTCAGGGCTTCGCGATTGGCTTGTTGAGCGGCGATAACGGCCAGGTTGGCGTCGGATGGATCGTTTTTGTCGGCCTGGCGCTGGGCCAGCCAGCTCTCGATCACGGCTTGGGGCGCGTTGCAGTCAAGAATCAGGAAGGGTGCGCCAGTGGCCTCGGCAACGTGCGCCGCGCCATCGCGCTGCTCGCGCTTGAGGTACGTGGCGTCGAGCACCACTGGGAAGCCGGCACGCAGGATCACGTCGGCAATCTCGTGCAGGCGTGCATAGGTGGCGGCGCTGGCGTCGGCGCCGTAGATGCCGGCTTGTGGATCGTTGGGTACCTGTTGCTCGCCGAACAGGCGCTTGCGCTCGACATCGGAACGTAGGCGGATGGCGCCCAGCGCTTCAACCAGGCGCATGGCCACGCGGCTTTTGCCGACTGCCGAGACGCCGTGGGTGATGGCCAGGAAGCGCGATGGGATGGTGCTGTAGCTTTCCGCCAGGTTGGCGTAGTTGCGGTACTGGCGCAGGGTAGTGGCCCGCTGCACGGGGGTCGCATCGGCAGGCATGCTGAACAGGCTGACCTTGGCGCGCACCAGGGCGCGGTAGGCTTTGTAGAAGTTCAGCAGCTCCAGGCCCTGGTAATCGCCGGTCAGCTCCAGGTACTGGCTCATGAAGCGGCGAGCGAGGCTTTTCAGGCCGCGGTCTTCCAGGTCCATCGCGAGGAAACCGGTATCGGCATAGACGTCGGTGAAGCGGAACGGCTCGTTGAATTCGATGCAGTCGAAAATCACCACGTTGCCGTCGATCACGGTGGCGTTGCCCAGGTGGATATCACCGTGGCATTCGCGGATGAAACCCTCGACCTTGCGTTGGGCCAGCAGCGGCTTGAGGCGCTCGAAGCTGCTTTGCGCCCAGGCTTGCAGGGCTTCGAGTTGCAGCAGGTCGGCCTTGTCGTTGAGGAACGGACGAATCTGCTCGAAGTTCTGCTGTACCGGGGCCATGACGCTGTCCGGTGTGCCGGCTTCGTGGTCGGCCGGAACGCGCGGCGCTTCGAGGTGGAAGCGGGCAATCTGTTGGGCCATCGCGTCGATGTGCGCGGTGGTCAGCTCGCCGTTGGCCTGCAGAGTGCTGAGCAGTTGGCTTTGCGGGAACTGGCGCATTTTCAGCGCGTAGTCCAGTACCGGACCGCTGCCGCCCAGTTGGGGGGCTTCAGCGCTGCCGGTGATCGGCAAGACTTCCAGGTACAGGTCGTTGGTCAGGCGCTGGTTGAGGCGCAGTTCCTCGGCGCAGAAGTGCTCGCGAGCGTCGAGCGTGGTGAAGTCGAGGAAGCCGAAGTTCACCGGTTTTTTCACTTTATAGGCGTAGGGGCCGGTGAGCAGCACCCAGGAGATGTGCGTCTCGATGACCTGGAATCCGTCTACCGGATGCGGGTAGAGGGCCGGGTTTTGCAGGGCAGCGATCAGGGATTGGCTCACGGGCGATCCTTCAGAGTCTGGAAAAATTCAAGGGCGCCATTATGGCCGCAAGCGGGGCCAACGCAAACCTCGCGGGGCTCATGTTGATCAGGAATAAAGTGCGTATAATCCGCCGCCATGACTCGTACCCGATCCCCCCGCACTGCTAAAAAACGTCCCTCCAAAGGCCTGAGCCCTTGGCTGGGCTGGGCCCTGAAGTTCAGTCTGGTCGGCCTCGTGGTGCTGGCAGGCTTTGCTGTTTACCTTGATGCCGTGGTCCAGGAGAAGTTCTCCGGCAAGCGCTGGACCATTCCAGCCAAGGTTTACGCCCGTCCGCTGGAGCTGTTCGTCGGACAAAAGCTCAGCAAGCAAGATTTCCTCACGGAACTCGATGCCCTGGGCTATCGCCGCGAAAGCGTGGCCAATGGCCCGGGTGCGGCGGCAGTCAGTGGCAATACCGTGGACCTGAATACCCGTGGTTTCCAGTTCTATGAAGGCATGGAGAAGGCCCAGCCGGTGCGTGTGCGCTTCTCCGGCGACTACGTGGCCGAGCTGTCCGCGCTGAACGGGTCGAAGCTGTCCGTGGTGCGGCTGGAGCCGTTGCTGATCGGCGGGATCTACCCGAAAAATCTCGAAGATCGGATTCTGATCAAGCTCGATCAGGTCCCGCCCTACTTGCTGGAAACCCTGGTCGCGGTCGAGGACCGGGATTTCTACAGCCACTGGGGTGTGTCGCCCAAATCGATTGCCCGGGCCGTCTGGGTCAACACCTCTGGCGGCAAAATGACCCAGGGCGGCAGCACGCTGACCCAGCAATTGGTCAAGAACTTCTACCTGACCAACGAGCGCAGCCTGAGCCGCAAGCTGACCGAAGCGATGATGGCGATGTTGCTTGAGTTGCATTACGACAAGCGCGAAATTCTTGAGGCGTACCTCAATGAGGTGTTCGTCGGTCAGGATGGGCAGCGCGCGGTGCACGGGTTTGGCCTGGCGAGTCAGTTCTTCTTCGGCCAGCCGTTGTCCGAGCTGAAACTGCATCAAGTGGCCATGCTGGTGGGCATGGTCAAGGGGCCGTCCTACTACAACCCGCGGCGCAACCCCGAGCGGGCGCTTGAGCGGCGTAACCTGGTGCTGGATGTCCTCGAGCAACAGGGCGTGGCCACGGCCGAGCAGGTGGCAGCCGCGAAAAAACTGCCACTGGGTGTGACCACCCGCGGCAAGCTGGCCGACAGTTCGTTCCCGGGCTTTATCGACCTGGTCAAGCGTCAACTGCGCGAAGACTACCGCGACGAAGACCTGACGGAAGAAGGCTTGCGGATTTTCACCAGCTTCGACCCGATCCTGCAGATGAAAGCGGAAGCTTCGGTCAACGACACCTTCAAGCGTCTTTCCGGACGCAAAGGTGCGGACGAGGTCGAGGCGGCAATGGTGGTAACCAACCCGGAAACCGGGGAAGTACAGGCCATGATTGGCAGTCGCCAGGCCGGCTTTGCCGGGTTCAACCGGGCGCTGGATGCGGTGCGCCCGATCGGTTCGCTGATCAAGCCAGCGGTGTATCTGACGGCGCTGGAGAAGCCGAGCAAGTACACCCTGACCAGTTGGCTGTCCGACGATTCGTTCTCGGTAAAAGGCGCCGATGGCCAGGTCTGGAAACCGCAGAACTATGATCGTCGGTCCCACGGCACGGTCTTCCTGTATCAGGGACTGGCGCATTCCTACAACCTCTCGACCGCACGCCTGGGTCTGGAAGTCGGGGTGCCGAATGTCCTGAAGACCCTCGGCCGCCTCGGCGTCACGCGTGAGTTCCCGGCCTTCCCGTCGATGTTGTTGGGGGCGGGTGCCCTGACGCCGATCGAAGTGGCAACCATGTACCAGACCCTGGCCAACGGTGGTTTTAATACGCCGATGCGCGGGATTCGCAGCGTGCTGACGGCCGAGGGCGAGCCGCTCAAGCGTTATCCATTCCAGATCCAGCAGCGCTTTGATCCTGCGTCCATTTATCTGATCCAGAGCGCCATGCAGCGGGTGATGCGCGAGGGTACCGGCAGTTCGGTTTATAACGTGCTGCCCAAGACGTTGACCCTGGCAGGCAAGACCGGTACCAGTAACGATTCGCGCGATAGCTGGTTCGCAGGTTTCAGCCAGGATCTGCTGGCGGTGGTGTGGCTGGGTCGCGATGACAACGGCAAGACGCCGTTCACCGGGGCCACCGGTGCGCTGCAGGTCTGGAGCAGTTTCATGCGCAAGGCCGACCCGCTGCCGCTGGACATGCCACAGCCGGACAACATCGTGCAGGCCTGGGTCGATTCGCGGACCGGGCAGGGCTCGGATGCCAGTTGCCCGGGCGCGGTGCAGATGCCGTATATTCGCGGCAGCGAACCGCCTCCCGGCGCCGCCTGCGGTGGCACAGACCCCGCCTCAGGCGAATCGGTGATGGACTGGGTCAAGGGCTGGATGAATTAAGCAGAGAGGGTTTCAAGTGAACAAGTGGTTTATTCCAGCGGTGACGCTGACGGCTCTGACTTTGCTCAGTGGCTGCTCGACCGTGCAGCGCGGCTCGATTCCGGTGGTCGATTCGGGCACTGCGGTGTCCAACAGCGAGCGGCTCTCTGCCAACGGCGGCTTTCGCAAGACCACCGTGACCCGCCCGACACAGGGCCAGGTCCAGGCCATCCCACAGGGTGATACCGGTGTGGTGGTGATGGTGCCAGGGGGCGGCGCCACGACCTCGACGCCGATCAGCACCCAGCCGATCACCCCAGGGCCGATCAGTTCCGGGCCGATTACTCCGGGGCCGGTCGACAGTGGCCCGCTCGTACCGAGCACCAGCTACAGCCTGCCGCCGACGCCGAGCGGCGTGCCTTCTGCCAGCAGCGCGGCCGGTGGCCTGTCGGCTGACGAGCAGTTGGACGGTCCGGTGCTGGCCTTGCTCACCACGGCCCAGCAGCAACAGGCGGGTGGTGACCTCAATGGCGCGTCTTCGAGCCTTGAGCGGGCCCAGCGGGTAGCCCCGCGTGAGCCGCAAGTGCTCTATCGCCTGGCGCAAGTGCGCATGGCCCAAGGCGATGCGCCCCAGGCGGAGCAGTTCGCCCGTCGTGGTTTGACCCTGGCCAATGGCCGTCCTGACTTGCAGGCTAGCCTGTGGGGGTTGATCGCCCAGGCGCGTGAGCAGCAGGGCGATGCCGCCGGTGCGGCCCAGGCGCGGCAGAAGGCCAAGGTTACGCTGTGATGGATCAACGTTTTCCGAAAATTGCCGAGCAACTGTTGCTGATCGAGCGCGAATTGCGGGTCCAGGGCTGGTGGGACGAGGTTTCGCCTTCTGCGCAGGCGCTGTCCAGCGTCGAGCCGTTTTCGGTCGACACCCTGGACTTCGAGCAGTGGCTGCAATGGATCTTCCTGCCACGTATGAAGCTGATCCTCGAACAGGATCTGCCCTTGCCCAACGCCTCGGGGATTCAGGAGATGGCCGAAATGGTCTTCGCCGCCCGCGATGTCCAGGGCCGGGATCGTCAATTGCAGGTTCTGCTCAAAGAGTTCGACCAACTGATCAGCGCCTCCCGTTGATGTGCTCACTGCCAGCGTCCTGCTGGCGGTGACGTTCAATCCCCCAGAAAATCCCCTCTGTGCGCCGCGACCGGTGCGTTCGTATGCCATTTTCCTGCCAAAACTGCGCAATTGAAATAATCCGACCTGGGGTTTGGCGGTTTTTTCTTGCGTTCTCATGCGCTTAGTTCGAATTAAGCACATTGACGGCTTGACTTGCAGAGGGCGAAACAGAAGAATCCAAAGTCCGCTGTAGAGGGACTGCCAGAAGCAGGCCCGCTCAGCAGATCATGAGGCGCACATCCGCGCCGACCTGTTACACCCGCAACGCGTTACCTCGCGCTGGGTGGGAAAGTCCCGCAACACTTGGGACGCTCCCAATACTTGCTCAGTCAGTGCTGACGTAGTCGGCGACCACCGTCGCTCATGCTCTGCTGAGAAGTAAACCTATTAAGACCCGTCCCCTTATGTGGGCGGTATTCTGGCGTTTTAGAGGTGAACAACGTGGAGCTTTTATCTGGCGGTGAGATGCTCGTCCGCTTTTTGCGTGACGAAGGCGTCAAATATATCTACGGGTACCCGGGTGGTGCTCTCCTTCATGTATACGATGCCCTGTTCAAAGAACCGGAAGTGACTCACATCCTGGTTCGCCACGAACAAGCGGCTACCCATATGGCTGACGGCTATGCCCGTGCCACCGGTAAAGCCGGCGTGGTATTGGTGACTTCCGGTCCAGGCGCCACAAACGCCATCACCGGGATTGCCACCGCCTATATGGACTCGATTCCAATGGTGATCATTTCCGGTCAGGTGCCTAGCACCATGGTCGGCACCGACGCGTTCCAGGAAACCGACATGATCGGTATCTCCCGGCCGATCGTGAAGCACAGCTTCATGATCAAGCACGCTTCGGAAATCCCGGAAGTCATGAAGAAGGCGTTCTACCTGGCGCAATCCGGTCGTCCTGGTCCGGTGGTTGTCGATATTCCGAAAGACATGACCAACCCGGCCGAGAAGTTCGAATACGTCTTCCCGAAAAAAGCCAAGCTGCGTTCCTACAGCCCGGCTGTTCGTGGTCACTCCGGGCAAATCCGCAAGGCGGCAGAAATGCTCCTGGCGGCCAAGCGTCCTGTGTTGTACGCAGGTGGCGGCGTGATCCTCGGTGGCGGCTCCGCGCCGCTGACCGAACTGGCCCAGATGCTCAACCTGCCCGTAACCAATACCCTGATGGGCCTGGGTGCCTACCCTGGCACCGACCGTCAGTTCATTGGCATGCTCGGCATGCACGGCAGCTACACCGCCAACCTGGCCATGCACCATGCTGACGTGATCCTGGCGGTCGGCGCGCGTTTCGATGACCGAGTGATCAACGGCCCGGCGAAATTCTGCCCGAATGCCAAGATCATCCACATCGATATCGACCCGGCTTCGATCTCCAAGACCATCAAGGCCGACGTGCCAATCGTGGGCCCGGTGGAAAGCGTCCTGAACGAAATGGTCGCGATCCTCAAGGAAATCGGCGAGACCCCGAACAAGGAGTCCGTTGCCAGTTGGTGGAAGCAAGTGGACGAGTGGCGCGGTGATCGTGGCCTGTTCCCTTACGACAAGGGCGATGGCAGCGTCATCAAGCCGCAGACCGTGATCGAGACCCTGTGCGAAGTGACCAAGGGCGATGCCTTTGTGACCTCCGACGTGGGTCAACACCAGATGTTCGCGGCGCAGTACTACAAGTTCAACAAGCCAAACCGCTGGATCAACTCCGGCGGCCTGGGCACCATGGGCTTCGGTTTCCCAGCGGCCATGGGTATCAAGTTGAGCTTCCCGGATGTCGATGTTGCCTGCGTCACAGGCGAAGGCAGCATCCAGATGAACATCCAGGAGCTGTCCACCTGCCTGCAGTACGGCTTGCCGGTCAAGATCGTGATCCTCAACAACGGTGTGCTGGGCATGGTTCGCCAGTGGCAAGACATGAGCTATGGCAGCCGTCATTCGCACTCCTACATGGAGTCGCTGCCTGACTTCGTCAAGCTGGCCGAGGCCTATGGTCACGTCGGCGTGCGCATCACCGACTCGAAAGACCTCAAGTCGAAGATGGAAGAAGCGTTTGCCATGAAGGATCGCCTGGTCGTGATCGATATTTCGGTCGACACCAGCGAGCACGTCTACCCGATGCAGATCAAAGACGGCTCCATGCGCGATATGTGGCTGAGCAAGACGGAGCGTACTTAATCATGCGGCACATTATTTCCTTGCTACTGGAAAACGAACCGGGCGCTCTGTCGCGTGTAGTCGGGCTGTTCTCGCAGCGTAACTACAACATCGAAAGCCTGACCGTGGCACCTACCGAAGACCCGACCCTGTCGCGTCTGACGCTGACCACCGTAGGGCACGATGAAGTCATCGAGCAGATCACCAAGAACCTGAACAAGCTGATCGAAGTGGTCAAGCTGGTCGACCTGTCGGAAAGCGCGCACATCGAGCGCGAGCTGATGCTGGTCAAGGTCAAGGCTACCGGTGCCCAGCGCGCCGAGATCAAACGCACTACGGATATTTATCGTGGGCAGATCGTAGATGTCAGCGCCAGCGTGTATACCGTTCAACTGACCGGTACCAGCGACAAGCTCGACAGCTTCATCCAGTCCATTGGCACCGCTTCGATCCTGGAAACCGTCCGTAGCGGCGTAACCGGTATTGCCCGCGGCGACAAAGTACTCAGCATCTAAACCAAATTAGCGAATGGCCTGAACGGCCTGGATATATAGGGGAATTTCATGAAAGTTTATTACGAAAAAGACTGCGACCTGTCCATCATCCAGGGCAAGAAAGTTGCCATCATCGGTTACGGTTCCCAAGGTCACGCTCAAGCGTGCAACCTGAAAGATTCCGGCGTTGACGTTACCGTTGGCCTGCGTAAAGGTTCGGCTACCGTTGCCAAGGCTGAAGCTCACGGCCTGAAAGTGACTGACGTGGCTTCCGCTGTTGCAGCTGCCGACCTGGTCATGATCCTGACCCCGGACGAGTTCCAGTCTGCCCTGTACAAGAACGAAATCGAGCCGAACATCAAGAAGGGCGCCACCCTGGCCTTCTCCCACGGCTTCGCGATCCACTACAACCAGGTTGTGCCGCGCGCTGACCTCGACGTGATCATGATCGCGCCGAAGGCTCCAGGCCACACCGTGCGTTCCGAGTTCGTCAAAGGCGGCGGTATTCCTGACCTGATCGCGATCTACCAGGATGCTTCGGGCAATGCCAAAAACGTTGCACTGTCCTACGCGGCTGGCGTTGGCGGTGGTCGTACCGGCATCATCGAAACCACCTTCAAGGACGAGACCGAAACCGACCTGTTCGGCGAACAAGCCGTTCTGTGCGGCGGTACCGTTGAGCTGGTAAAAGCCGGTTTCGAAACCCTGGTTGAAGCTGGCTACGCGCCAGAAATGGCCTACTTCGAGTGCCTGCACGAACTGAAGCTGATCGTTGACCTCATGTACGAAGGCGGTATCGCCAACATGAACTACTCGATCTCCAACAACGCCGAGTACGGCGAGTACGTGACCGGCCCGGAAGTCATCAACGCCGAATCCCGTCAGGCCATGCGCAACGCCCTGAAACGCATTCAGGACGGCGAGTACGCCAAGATGTTCATCAGCGAAGGTGCAACCGGCTACCCTTCGATGACCGCCAAGCGTCGTAACAACGCTGCACACGGTATCGAAATCATCGGCGAGCAACTGCGTTCGATGATGCCGTGGATCGGTGCCAACAAGATCGTCGACAAAGCCAAAAACTAAGTCACGACCCTGTACGAAAAACGCGGCTTAGGCCGCGTTTTTTCGTTTGGCGGGCTGGTTCTGGTATAAAGCTGCATCGTTTGTGCTGCGAACCGTTGACGCAGACACCTGTCAAAAATTTCCACACCGTTGCAAGGTACTGTCCATGAGCGAACGTCCCGAAGAGCCAAACCAGGCTTCTGACGCCGAAAGCCTGCTGCCCATCGATGAACACATCGAAGAAGGGCATGATGCTGAAGGCCGTAAAGTCCGGCATCGTGGTATCTATCTTCTGCCGAATCTGTTCACCACCGCGAACCTGTTCGCGGGGTTCTACTCCATCATTAACTCGATGAGCGCGCAGAGCGCCTTGAGTGCCGGTGATGCTGCCGGCGCGAGCAAGTACTTTGCTTTCGCGGCAATCGCGATCTTTGTCGCCATGGTGCTCGACGGCCTGGATGGCCGGGTAGCGCGGATGACCAATACCCAGAGCGCCTTTGGCGCCGAGTACGACTCGCTGTCGGACATGGTTGCCTTTGGTGTTGCACCGGCGTTGCTGGCCTTCGGCTGGGCCCTGGGCGATATGGGCAAGGTCGGCTGGATGGTTGCCTTCATCTATGTGGCGGGCGCGGCCTTGCGTCTGGCGCGCTTCAACACCCAGGTGGGGACCGCGGACAAGCGTTACTTCATCGGCCTGGCCAGCCCGGCTGCCGCGGGTGTGGTGGCGGGTATCGTCTGGGCCTTCAGTGACTACGGGATCCAGGGCTCGAAAATGTCCTTCCTGGTGGCGCTGATGGTGGCTGCGGCCGGCATGTTGATGGTCAGCAACATCAAGTACAACAGCTTCAAGGAGCTGGACCTGAAGGGGCGTGTGCCTTTTGTGGCGATCCTGGCGGTGGTGCTGGTGTTTGCCGTGGTGTTCAGCGATCCGCCGCGCATTCTGCTCCTGGTGTTCCTCGCCTATGCCGCCTCTGGTCCGGTGCAGTACTTGTTACACCTTCGCCGGCACAAAAAAGCCGAGTGAGGTAATTTCCCCCATACTCCGCAGTCTATTGGTGCATCAGTCCTCCAATGCTGCGGAGTTGTCATGTTATTCAAATTCCCCAAATCGTCCGACTGCCCTGAGTCGGACGTCACGCCTGAATCCCTCTATATATCTCGCCGCAGCGTGCTGGGCAGTGCAGTCAGCGTAATGGCTGCCAGCAGTCTGCCGCGCTGGGCCAGCGCCGATGACGTCGCGCGATACCCGGACGTCGAGCCGGGCAAGGCGCCAGCCTGGTTCAGCGAGAAACTCCCGGCGACTCGTTGGGGGGCGGTCAACGTCAAGGATGAGTCGATCACGCCCTTCAAGGATGCGACCCACTACAACAACTTCTATGAGTTCGGCACCGACAAGGGGGATCCGGCCGCCAATGCCGGCGCCTTGAAAACCGAACCCTGGAGCGTGGTGGTAGACGGGGAGGTGGGGAAGCCGGGGCGTTATGCCCTGGAAGACCTGATGAAACCCTATCAGTTGGAGGAGCGCATCTACCGACTGCGGTGTGTGGAGGCTTGGTCGATGGTGATCCCCTGGATCGGCTTTCCTCTTTCTGCATTGCTCAAGCAGGTCGAGCCCACTTCCAAGGCCCGGTACATTCGCTTCGAAACCTTGCAGGACCCTCAGAGCATGCCGGGCCAGCGCTCCGGTTTTGCCCTGATCGACTGGCCTTATATAGAAGGGCTGCGCCTGGATGAGGCGATGCATCCGCTGGCGATCCTGGCAGTCGGGATGTACGGGCGTGAATTGCCTAACCAGAACGGCGCGCCATTGCGCTTGGTGGTGCCGTGGAAGTACGGCTTCAAAAGTGTCAAATCCATCGTGCGCATCAGTCTGGTCAGCGAGCAGCCAAAAACCACCTGGCAGAGCATTGCCGCGGATGAGTATGGCTTCTACGCCAATGTGAACCCCACTGTCGATCATCCGCGCTGGACCCAGGCGCGGGAGCGGCGTTTGCCCAGCGGATTGTTCAAGCCCAATGTGCGTGCCACCCAGATGTTCAATGGCTACGCAGATGAAGTAGCCGGCCTGTATGCAGGCATGGACTTGAGGACGAACTACTGATGCGGTTTGTGTTGTGGCGCAGTGCCGTCTTCATAGCGGCGGCGGTGTGGCCGCTGCTCTGGTTGTATGAAGCCTGGAGTTCGGCGTTGGGGCCTGACCCGGGCAAGGTGCTGGTCGATCGCTTGGGTTTGGGAACCCTGACGCTGCTCTTGATTACGTTGAGCATGACGCCTTTGCAGAAATTGAGCGGTTGGGCGGGCTGGATTGCGGTCAGGCGGCAACTGGGGTTGTGGAGTTTTGCCTATGCAGTACTGCATCTGTCTGCCTACCTGGTATTTATCCTTGGCCTGGACTGGTCGCAGTTGGGGGTGGAGCTGAGCAAGCGGCCATACATTATTGTTGGCAGTCTCGGCCTGGTGGGGTTGCTCCTGCTGGCGGCAACGTCCAATCGATACAGTCAGAGACGATTGGGTGTGCGCTGGAGGAAGTTGCACCGCCTGGTCTACGTGATTTTGGGGCTTGGTTTGCTGCACATGTTATGGATAGTTCGTGCGGACCTGAAAGAGTGGGCGATCTATGCCTCTATAGGTGCACTGCTATTAGTCTTGCGTGTGCCTGCCATTGCCCGGCGAATCCCGCGTCTAAAGGGTAAAAAGGCACCTTCTGCAACAAAAGCTTAATTAACGCTTGACGGCAGATCTCAGGTGTCTATAATTCGCCCCACTTCCGGCGCAGTCGAAACGGAAAACTCCTTGGTAAACAATGAGTTACGCAGCTTTCGGCAGCAGGTTGCTTCAGTTCATCGAAGCGCGAAAGGAGTTGAAAAAGAGGTGTTGACAGCAGCGTGTAACGCTGTAGAATTCGCCTCCCGCTACCGAGTGATCGGAAGCGCAAGTGGTTGAAGTTGTTGAGGAAATCTTCAAAAGCTTCTGAAAAATACCACTTGACAGCAAGTGAGGCTGCTGTAGAATGCGCGCCTCGGTTGAGACGAAAGATCTTAACCAACCGCTCTTTAACAACTGAATCAAGCAATTCGTGTGGGTGCTTGTGCTGTCAGACTGATAGTCAA